>JBKCUM010000255.1:0-41039 GCA_046318395.1 Rubrivivax sp. | reverse complement strand
TCCAGCGACACCGGAAACAGGCCGCCTTGGTCTCGACTGTGTCCTTGCACGTAGCCCATATGAACAATGCCCTGCAGCTTTCACTGCAGGGCATTGTGTTCAGGGCTTCAGATCGGCGTCAGAGTATTGACACGGACTGTGAGGGCCGCTTTTTTTCGCCTGTGCGTTCAGCCCCCGGTGCTCGGCAGCGGTTGCAGCAGCCAGGCGCTGTCTGGCGCAAAGTGGTGGTGCAGCGGCCACAGCGCCGCGCCCTGGGCCTTGGCGTCGGCGCCGACGGTGCCCGCCAGCAGGGCTGGTCGCGCCATGCCTTGCCAGTTCAAGCGGTCCAAGGCGGCCGGCAGCGCCTGCAGCAGTGCGCGCTGCAGGTCGCGGCTGAAGTGGCCGTCCACGACCACGTGGTCCAACGCCAGCAGCGCCGCCGCTGACGCGATGGCCAGGGCCAGCGCGGCGGCACTTTGCTGCACCCAGGCGTGGCTGTGTTCTGCCCAGGGGGCTCGCAGGGCGCGTTCGTCGCCGGCCGCGGCACCGTCCAGGCCGGCGGCTTGCAGCGCGCGTGTCAGGTTCAGCAGCGAGGCCTGCTGCAGCAGCTGCGGCGGTGGCGCCGCCTGGCCGGCGGGTGCATCGGCCGGCGAGGTGTTCGCCCAGGCCAGCGGCATCGAGCCGACGGCGCCCGCGTTGCCGTCGCGCCCCAAATGCAAGCGGCCATCCAACACCAGCGCGCCGCCGACGAAGGTGTCGATGTAGATGTAAAGGCCGCTGGCCGTGCCCCGGGGTGGGCCGAGCAAGCCCTCGGCCAGGCAGGCCGCCGCGGTGTCCTTCATGTCCAGCACGGTCAGCGGCGTCAACCGGGCGACTTCGCCGCGCAGGTCCAGGCCGCGCCAAGCTTGGGCCGCGGTGCTGGGCATGTCCAGCAGCGCGGCCCAGCCGTCCAAGGTGCGCGGCGCGGCCAAGCCCACGCCCAGCAACCTGGTGTGTGCGTCGGCGCCCATCAAGCCCGGCAGGGCCTGCAGGCGTTCGGCCATGTGGGCCAGCACGGCGGCGGGTTCCGCGTGGTGGTGGGTCGTCTGCCAGCGGTGGCGCACCTGGCCGGTGAAGTCCACCAGCAGGGTTTCCAGCCGGCGGCGGTCCAGCGTGAAGCCCAGGGCGAAGGCGCCGTCGGGGTTCAGCGTCAGGGGCAGGCCGGGCTGGCCCACCTTGCCGCGGCGCGGTGTGCCTTTTTGCAGCAGGCCCTCGTCCACTAGGCGTCGGGTGATGGTGGAGACCGTCTGCGCCGTCAGGCCCGTGAGGCGTGTGAGGTCGGCCGCCACCAGCCCTGGGTTCTGGCGCACGGCCTGCAGCAAGGCACGTTCGTTGTAGGCACGCACCCCGCGTTGGCGGCTGGCGGGTGTGGGCCAGATGGGGCTGGCGTGAGACGGGTCGTGGTTCATGGCGAAGGTCTGCAGCCCCGTGGTGACCGAGGGCGACGGTGTTTTAAATCATTCTGACTGATATATTGACGGCCGTGCCGTGTTGCCGGTGTCCGCCCTGTGGGGGGGCGTAGCCGGCCTGGTGCAGGAACAACGGAAGGTCTGCTCATGTTCGTGGTCGCTGGGGAAGCTTTGTTCGACGTGTTCGCCGCGGGTGAAACGCCCACCGGTCTGGCCTTGGACGCGCGCGTCGGCGGTTCGCCGTTCAACGTGGCCGTGGGGTTGGCGCGCCTGCAGCAGCCGGTGGCGTTTTTCGGTGGCGTGTCGCAGGGCTTCTTGGGCCAGCGCCTTCTGCGCGCGCTGAACGAAGAGGGCGTGGGCACCTGCTGCACGGTCGAACTGGACGCGCCCAGCACGCTCAGCCTGGTGGGCCTGGATGCGCAGGGTGTGCCCTCGTACGCCTTTTACGGCGCAGGCGCGGCCGACCGGCTGCTGCCGGCCGAAGCGCTGGCGCGCGTGCCGCCCGAGGCCAGCGCTTTCCACTTCGGCAGTTATGCCATGGTGGTGGAGCCGGTGGCCAGCACACAGCGGGCCTTGGTGGAACGCGAAAGCGCGCGCAGCCTGATCGCCTACGACCCCAACATCCGCCTGAACGTGCAGCCCGACCTGCAGGTCTGGCGCGCGGCGCTGGACTGGATGCTGCCCCGCACCCACCTGCTGAAGGTGAGCGACGAAGACCTGGGTCTGCTGTACCCGCAGGTGCCGCTGGCCGAATTGGCGCAACGCTGGCTGCAGGCGGGCGTGGGCCTGGTGGTGGTGACGCAGGGCGGCGAAGGCGTGCAGGCCTGGGCGCGTGGTGTGCACGTGCAGAGCCCGCCGGTGCGCGTGGCGGTGGTGGACACCGTGGGCGCCGGCGACACTTTCCAGGCGGCGCTGCTGACTTGGTTGGCCGAACAGGGCCGCCTCAGCCCGGCGGGCGTGCGCGATTGGGACGCCGCCGCGCTGACCGCGGCGCTGGACTTCGCTGGCCGGGCGGCCGCCATCACCTGCGCCCGGCGCGGCGCCGACCTGCCACGGCGGACCGAACTCGGTTGACCGGCTGGCAGGTGGACGGACGCACCCACCCGGCCGCTGCCGCCGCGGCGACAATCGCGGCATGCCGAACTCTGCCCCCGCCCTGGCCCCGGTCAGCACCGAACGCGCCCTGCAACTGGCCGGCGCCGCCCTGGACATCGAAACCCGTGCCGTCGCCGGCTTGAAAGCCCGCCTGGGCCCCAGTTTTGCCGCTGCGGTGAACCTGGTGCTGGCCTGCCGCGGCCGTGTGGTTGTCACCGGCATGGGCAAAAGCGGCCACGTGGGCCGCAAGATCGCCGCCACCTTGGCGTCCACCGGCACGCCGGCGCTGTTCATGCACCCGGCCGAAGCCAGCCACGGCGACCTGGGCATGGTGACGCCGGCCGACGTGGTGCTGGCCATCAGCAATTCCGGCGAGAGCGACGAACTCAACGTCATCCTGCCGGTGCTGAAGCGCCAGGGCATTGCCTTGTTGGCCATGACGGGCCGTGCCGGCAGCAGCCTGGCCCGGCACGCCGACGTGGTGCTGGACAGCGGCGTGGACGAAGAGGCCTGCCCGTTGAACCTGGCGCCCACGGCCAGCACCACGGCGCAGATCGCCTTGGGTGACGCCCTGGCGGTGACGCTGCTGGAGGTGCGGGGTTTCGGCCAGGAAGACTTCGCCCGCTCGCACCCCGGTGGCGCCTTGGGCCGGCGCCTGCTGGTGCATGTGCACGACGTGATGCGCGCCGAACCCCCGCTGCCGGCGGTGCTGGCCGAGGCCAGCTTCACCGCACTGTTGCAGGCCATTTCCGTGGGCGGCATGGGCATCGCCGCCGTGGTGGACGAGGCACAGCGCGTGGTGGGCGTGTTCACCGACGGCGACCTGCGCCGCACCATCGAACAAGGTGGTGACCTGCGCGCGCTGACGGCCGGCGCGGTGATGCACCGCCACCCGCGCAGCATCCAGGCCGGCGCACTGGCGGCGGAGGCCGCGGCGCTGATGGAGCAGCACAAGATCAACAGCCTGCTGGTCACCGACCCCGAGGGCCGCTTGGTGGGCACGCTGAACACCAACGCGCTGATGCGTGCCAAGGTGATCTGACCACGGGCCGCCAACGGCTGCGCCCTTGCGCTGCCAGCGCGCCCACGAACCCCGCGCTGCGCCGTGCAGGCCGTGGCCCGCGGGGCCGGCCCGCTGAATCAGCCTGCCAACAGGCCGAACACCGCCGGCAGTTTGTCGGGCATCTGCGCCGGGCGTTCGCGCCAGCGGGCCACGGTGTCGGTGCGGGTCCAGCCGCCGGCCAGGGTCAGGCCGCAGGCCACGCTCAGCCGTGTGCCCGGGTTCAGGGCCGCCAGCAGGCCACTCAGCAGGGCGGCGTTGCGGTAGGGCGTTTCGATGAACAACTGGGTCTGTTGCTGGCGGCGCGACAGGGCTTCCAGCTCGCGCAGCCGGGCCGTGCGGGCCGCTGCGTCCTGTGGCAGGTAGCCCACGAACGCAAAACTCTGGCCGTTCAGGCCGCTGGCGGCCAGCGCCAGCAGCAGCGAACTGGGGCCGGGCAGGGCCAGCACCGGCACGCCGGCCGCGTGGGCCGCTTCCACCAGGGCTGCGCCGGGGTCGGCCACGGCGGGCAGGCCGGCTTCCGACACCAGGCCCAGGTCGTGGCCGGCCAGCGCGGGCGCCAGCAGGGCTTTCCATTCGCCCGCCGGCACGGCTTCGCGGCTGCCTTTGCGCGGGCGTGGCAGGTCCACGATGAGCTGGGCCTGCAGCGGCTGGGCCAGCGGCACGATGGCGTCCACGCGCTTGAGCAAGGCGCGCAGCGAGCGCGCGTCTTCGGCGGCCCAGTGCGTCAGCGCGGCCGCGCGTTGCAGCACGCCCAGCGGCAGCACGTCTTGCAGCGGGGTGGTGTCGGCACCCAGGTCCAGGGTGTTGGGCACCAACACCAGGGCGCCGGTCGGGGTGGGGTTCGTCATGCGGGGCGCTTCCAGGCTTCAGCGGGCGTGCAGCAGCGGGTCCAAGCCGGCGGCGCGCAGCAGCTGCGCGGTACGGATCAAAGGCAGGCCCACCAGCGTGGTGGGGTCGTCGCTGTCGATGGCGCTGAGCAGGGTGATGCCCAGGGTTTCGCACTTGGCGCTGCCGGCGCAGTCGTAGGGCTGGTCCAGGCGCAGGTAGTGTTCGATCTCGGCGTCGCTCAGCTCGCGGAAGCGCACGCGCACGGGCGCCAGCAAGGCTTGTTCGAAGCCGGTGTCGGCGCGCACCACGGCCAGGCCGGTCTGGAACACCACTTCTTGCCCACGCATGCGCCGCAACTGTTCGACCGCACGCTCGTGCGTGCCGGGCTTGCCCAGAGCCTGGCCCGCCAGGTCGGCCACCTGGTCGGCGCCGATCACCACGGCCTGCGGGTGCAGCGCCGCCACGGCGCGCGCCTTGGCCAGTGACAGCCGCAGCGCCAGCGCGGCGGGGGTTTCGCCGGGCAGGGCGGTTTCGTCGACCTGGGGCGACACGCAGCTGAACGGCAGGCGCAGGCGTTCCAGCAGTTCGCGGCGGTAGCGCGATGTGGAGCCCAGCACCAGCGCCGGTGCGCTGGCGGCCGAGGGGTGAGCGGTTGGCGGGTTTTCCATGCCCCGGATTGTCCCACCCGGGCCTGGGGCAACGCGCCGTTACACTGCGCCGGCCGCTTTCAACCAGGGCGCTGGTGGTGGCTGGGGTGGTGTGCCGAACAGCACCCGCTTTGGCCTGCCGGCCCTTCAACGCTGCCACAGCCCGCACCCGCCATGTCCCGTGAACGCCCTTTTGACATCCGCCGCCTGGACGTGGCGGCCTTCGCCGCCGATGGGGCCTTTCTGGAGGGGCAGGTGGGCCAAGCGGCCTTGCACCGCCTCGCCGACAGCGTGCTGCCCCCAGGTGACGAGTTGCCGCCACCGGTGATGTGGTCGCTGCAAGGCTTGCAACGCCCGGTCAAGGGGGGTGAGCCTGAGGTCTGGCTGCATTTGGAGGCCGAGACCCATGTGCACCTGCAATGCCAGCGCTGCTTGCACACCGTCAACGAGAACCTGATGGTCGACCGCGCTTTCCGCTTCGTCGGCACCGATGAAGAGGCCGACCGCTTGGACGAGGAGTCTGAGGACGATGTGCTGGTGCTGTCGCGCAGCCTGGACGTGTTGGAGCTGCTGGAAGACGAACTGATCCTGGCGCTGCCGCTGGTGCCGCGCCATGAGGTCTGCCCCGAAGCCCTGCCCACCGCGGTGGGCGAAGAAGACGTGGCTGCGCCCGAGGTCAAGCCCAACCCCTTCGCCGCCCTGGCGGCGCTGCGCAAAGGTGACGGCGGCGGGTCGGGCGGTCCAGACGAAGGTGGCGGCGGCGCGGTGCGTTGAAAACCATGTCTGCAAGTCTGGGGTGCGTGCTATACTGGCGGGCTTTGCAGCGGCCGGTGTCCGGGCGTTGCGCATGCGCCGCGCGCTTTGACGCCCCGGCCCGGAGTGTTTTCGGGTTGCGAAGGGTTCAGCCAGCGGTGGCGCCGATTCCTGGAGATCACCATGGCTGTTCAGCAGAACAAGAAGTCGCCGTCGAAGCGCGGCATGCACCGCTCGCACAACGCCGTTGCCGCACCCGGCACCGCCGTCGAAGCCACCACCGGCGAAGTGCACCTGCGTCACCACATCAGCCCCAACGGTTTCTACCGTGGTCGCAAGGTTCTGAAGACCAAGGCCGACGCCTGATTGGTGTTGTGCACGGCGGCTGGCGTTTTGTCCCGGCCGCCTGCAGCACGGTGCCTGTGACCGCCGCGGTCAGCAGGGACTGAATGCCTGTGTCCCAGACCCCCGCACTGGCCCCGTTGTCGAAGGTGATCCTCGCCGTCGACTGCATGGGCGGAGACCTTGGCCCGTCGGTCACGTTGCCGGCATGCGCTGGGTTTTTGCAGCGGCACCCCGACGTCGAGTTGGTGCTGGTCGGCACGCCCGAGGCCTTGGCGCCCGCGGCGGGCTGGGCGCGTTGCACACTGGTTCACGCCGCCGAAGTCGTCACCATGGACGACAGCGTTGAAGTGGCCTTGCGCCGCAAGCGCGACTCCTCCATGCGTGTCACCGTTTCGCAGCTCAAGCCTGCGCAAGACGGTGCCCAGCCGCGGGCCCACGCCGCCGTGTCGGCGGGCAACACCGGCGCGCTGATGGCGGTGTCCCGCTATGTGCTGAAGACCTTCGACGGCATCGACCGCCCGGCCATTGCCGCGCTGTTGCCGAACGCCAAGGGCGGCTTCACCAAGGTGCTGGATCTGGGTGCCAATGTCGATTGCACCGCTGAGCACCTGCTGCAGTTTGCGGTGATGGGCAGCGCGCTCGTCACGGCGCTGGACGGTGTGGCCGAGCCCCGCGTGGGTTTGTTGAACATCGGCGAAGAGGCCATCAAGGGCAGCGAAGCCATCAAGGCCGCCGGCGAATTGCTGCGGGCCTCGCACGCTGCTGGCCAGATCAACTTCCACGGCAACGTGGAGGGCAACGACATCTTCAAAGGCACCACCGACCTGGTGGTGTGCGACGGCTTTGTGGGCAACGTGGCCCTGAAGACCAGCGAAGGCCTGGCCTCGATGCTGTCGCAGATGATCAAGGAAGAGTTCACCCGCACGCCGTTCAGCAAGCTGGCGGCGTTGGTGGCCTTGCCTGTGCTGAACCGCTTCAAGAACCGCGTGGACCACCGCCGCTACAGCGGTGGTGCGCTGCTGGGCCTGCGTGGCCTGGTGTTCAAGGCCCACGGTTCTTCCGACGCCCTGGCTTTCGAGTGCGCGATGGCGCGCGCCTGCGACGCCGCGCGCAACCGTTTGCTGGACCGCGTCCAGGAACGCATCGCCCACACGCTGCAGACGCCCGCCGCGCTGCCCGCGGCCGGGCAGGAAGCTGCATGAACGCTCCGCTGTACTCGCGCATCACCGGCACCGGCAGTTACTTGCCACCGCGCCGCCTGAGCAACCAGGACATGGCCACGATGCTGGCCGAGCGTGGCCTGGAAACCAGCGACGAGTGGATCGTCGAGCGCACCGGCATCCGGGCCCGCCATTTCGCCGACGACGGCGTCCACAGCAGCGACCTGGCCCTGCACGCGGCGCGGCACGCGCTGGAAGCCGCCGGAAAAACCGCGGCCGACGTCGACCTGATCATCGTCGCCACGTCCACGCCGGACATGGTGTTCCCGTCCACCGCCACCATCCTGCAGCACAAGCTGGGTGTGCACGGCTGCCCGGCTTTCGACCTGCAGGCCGTGTGCTCGGGTTTTGTTTACGCGCTGAGTGTGGCCGACGCCATGGTGCGCGCCGGCACCGCGCGTTGTGCGTTGGTGGTGGGCGCCGAGGTGTTTTCGCGCATCCTCGATTTCAACGACCGCACCACCTGCGTGCTGTTCGGCGACGGCGCTGGTGCTGTGGTGCTGGAAGCCAGCGACACGCCCGGCATCCTGGCCACGGACCTGCATGCCGATGGCCGCCACCGCGACATCCTCTGCACACCGGGCACGGTGGCCGGCGGCCAGGTGGTGGGCAGCCCGCTGCTGAAGATGGACGGCCAGGCTGGGTTCACGCTGGCCGTGGGCGTGCTGGAAAGCGCCGCGCGGGCGGTGCTTGAAAAGGCCGGCCGCACCGAGGCCGACCTGGACTGGCTGATCCCGCACCAGGCCAACATCCGCATCATGAACGGCACGGCCAAGAAGCTGAAGCTGGCGCCTGAAAAATTGGTGGTGACCGTGGACGAACACGGCAACACCTCGGCGGCCTCGGTGCCTTTGGCGCTGGACGTGGCCGTGCGCAGTGGCCGGGTGAAGCCCGGCGACACCGTCATGCTCGAAGGCGTGGGCGGTGGTTTCACCTGGGGTGCGGTGCTGCTGGATTTCTGAACCCCTGGCGGCCCGGTTGGCACCGGGCCCGGTTCAACGGCCCACCCCCACCACAAGAAGTTTCGGAGACAGACCTGACATGGCCCAACTCGCATTCGTCTTTCCTGGCCAGGGCTCGCAAGCCGTGGGCATGCTGGACGCCTGGGGTGACCACCCGGCGGTGCGCAGCACCTTGGAAGAAGCTTCCAGTGCCATCGACACCGACATCGCTCGCCTGATCCAGGCCGGCCCCAAGGAACAGCTGGACCTGACCGTCAACACCCAGGTGGTGATGCTGGTGGCCGGGGTGGCCAACTACCGCGCCTGGCTGGCCGAAGGTGGTGCCGTGCCCACGGCCGTGGCCGGCCATTCGCTGGGTGAGTACAGCGCCCTGGTGGCCGCCGGTGCGCTGACCCTGGCCGACGCCGTGCCGCTGGTGCGTTTCCGCGCCCAGGGCATGCAGGAAGCCGTGCCTGTGGGCGAAGGCGCCATGGCCGCCGTGCTGGGCCTGGACGGTGCCGAAGTGGCCCGTCTGTGCGCGCAGGCCGCCGCCGACAGCGGCCAGGCTGTGCAGGCCGCCAACTTCAACGACCCCAAACAAACCGTCATCTCCGGCAGCGTCGCCGGTGTGGCTGCGGCCGGTGAAGTGTTGAAGGCCGCCGGTGCCAAGCGCCTGCTGCCGCTGCCGGTGTCGGCGCCTTTCCACAGCGCGCTGATGAAGCCCGCGGCCGACCGCCTGAAAGAGCGCCTGGCCGCCACGCCCTTCCGCGCGCCCACCATCGCCGTGGTGAACAACATCGACGTGGCCGTCGAGACCGACGCCGACCGCCTGCGTGATGCGCTCTTCCGGCAGGCTTACGGCCCGGTGCGTTGGGTGGAGGTGGTCCAGGCCTTGCAAGCCCGTGGCGCTACGCACATCTTTGAATGTGGCCCGGGCAAGGTGCTCACCCGCATGGTCGCGCGCATCAGCGCCGACGTGGTAACCACCGACCTGTGCGATCCGGCCAGCCTGGCCAAAGCCAAAGAATTGTTGGGTTGAAGCATGAGTGAGAACAAGCAGATTGCCCTGGTCACGGGCGCCTCGCGTGGCATCGGCCGCGCCATCGCCGCTCGCCTGGCCGCAGACGGCTTCCAGGTCATCGGCACCGCCACCACCGAAGCCGGCGCTGCGGCCATCGCCGAAGCCTTGCCGGGTGTGCAAGGCCTGGTGTTGAACGTCACCGACGCCGCCGCCGTGGACGCCACGCTGGACGCCATCTTGAAGCAGCACGGTGCGCTGCACGTGCTGGTGAACAACGCCGGCATCACCAAGGACATGCTGACCGCGCGCCTGAGCGACGACGCCTGGGACGCCGTGATCGACACCAACCTGAAGGCCGTGTTCCGCCTGAGCCGCGGTGTGCTGCGCCCCATGATGAAACAGCGCCACGGCCGCATCGTCAACATCACCTCGGTGGTGGGTGCGGCGGGCAACGCCGGCCAGGCCAACTACGCGGCGGCCAAGGCCGGTGTGGCCGGCATGACGCGTTCGCTGGCGCGTGAACTGGGCAGCCGCAACATCACGGTGAACTGCGTGGCCCCGGGCTTCATCGCCACCGACATGACCGACACCCTGCCCGAAGCGCAGAAGACGGCGTTGTTGGCGTCCATCCCGCTGGGTCGCCTGGGTCAGGCCGACGAAGTGGCCCACGCCGTGGCCTTCCTGTGCAGCCCTTTGGCGGGTTACGTCACGGGCCAAGAATTGCATGTGAACGGTGGCATGTTCATGGCTTGACCCTGGTCAGCCAGCACACACCACCGCGTCAGAATCCGGTACCTGCCCCGCCGGTAGAATCGCGGGCTGTTTTCCGTACCCCCTCCTGGAGGAGTCATGAGCGATATTGAAGCGCGAGTCAAGAAGATCATTGCCGAACAACTCGGCGTGCCCGAAGCCGACGTCACCAACGAAAAGGCTTTCGTGGCCGACCTCGGCGCCGACTCGCTGGACACCGTGGAACTGGTGATGGCGTTGGAAGACGAATTCAGCATCGAGATCCCCGACGAAGAGGCCGAAAAGATCACCACGGTGCAGTTGGCCATCGACTACGCCGTCAAGCACCAGAAGGCCTGATCGGACCATGTCGCGTCGTCGTGTCGTTGTCACCGGCCTGGGGCTGATCAGCCCTGTGGGCAACACGGTGGCTGAAGGCTGGGCGAACCTGGTGGCTGGCCGTTCCGGCATCGACAAGATCACCAAGTTCGATGCTTCGGCTTTCGCCTGCCAGTTCGCAGGCGAAGTGAAGGGCTTCAACGTCGAGGCTTACATGCCTGCGAAAGAAGCCCGCCACATGGACACCTTCATCCATTACGGCATGGCGGCGGCGATCCAGGCGGTCACCGACGCCGGGTTGCCGGTGGGTGACGCCCTCAGCGAAGAAGCCGCCGAACGCATTGGCGTGATGGTGGGTTCGGGCATCGGTGGTTTGCCGATGATCGAAGAGACCGATGGCGAGTACCGCAGCCGCGGTCCCCGCCGCATCTCGCCGTTCTTCGTGCCGGCCTCGATCATCAACATGATCTCCGGCCACGTGTCCATCAAGTACGGCTTCAAAGGCCCGAACCTGGCCATCGTGACGGCGTGCACCACGGGTTTGCACAACATCGGCGAGGCCGGTCGCCTCATCGAGTACGGCGACGCCGACGTGATGATCGCCGGCGGCGCCGAAAGCACGGTGTCGCCGCTGGGCATCGGCGGTTTTGCCGCGGCCCGCGCGCTGTCCACCCGCAACGACGACCCGCAGACCGCGTCCCGCCCCTGGGACAAGGACCGCGACGGTTTTGTGCTGGGCGAGGGCGGTGGTGTGTTGGTGCTGGAAGAGTACGAGCACGCCAAGAAGCGTGGCGCCAAGATCTACGCCGAACTGGCGGGCTTCGGCATGGGTGCGGACGCGTACCACATGACGGCGCCCAACGTGGACGGCCCCAAGCGCTCCATGCTGGCGGCGCTGCGCAACGCGGGCGTCAACGCCAGCGAGGTGCAGTACCTCAATGCGCACGGCACCAGCACCCCGCTGGGCGATGCCAACGAGACCAACGCCATCAAGAAGGCCTTCGGAGAGCAGGCCTACAAGATGGTGGTGAACTCCACCAAGTCCATGACCGGCCACCTGCTGGGTGGTGCCGGGGGCATCGAGTCGGTGTTCACGGTGTTGGCGCTGCACCACCAGGTGTCGCCGCCCACCATCAACCTGCGCACGCCCGACCCGGAGTGCGACCTGGACTACTGCGCCAACGAGGCGCGTGCCATGAAGATCGACGTCGCCGTGAAGAACAACTTCGGCTTCGGCGGTACCAACGGCACCCTGGTGTTCCGCCGCCTCTGAACCCGCGCCGGCATGCCGCAGCCCCTGGGGCGGCAGGCCCCGCCGGTCAGCGTCTGCAGCGACGGCGGCACCGCGTGGCGCCTGTGCCAGGCCGTTTTGGCGGCCTTCGGCAGCGGTGTGCTGGTGTTCTGGCTCGCCCAGCACGCCACCGCGGCGTCCGACAGCCCACCGGCCTCCGCGGCCTGGTGGGCTTTCTTGTTGGCGGCCTGCGGGGCGGGCCTCGTCGGTGGGCTGCGCTGGCGCCGTGCGGTGCAGCCGCCGCGCACCCTGGCCTGGGATGGCCAGGTCTGGACCCTGGACGGGCAGGCGGTCGACCTGCAGCCCATGCTCGACATGCAGCGTTGGTTGCTGTTGCGGGCCCATGGCCCGGCGCGCCGACCCCAGTGGTTGGCCATGAGCGGGCGCCACGCACCGCCCGCCGCGTGGCACGGTCTGCGTGCCGCGCTATATTCGCGCGCTCCATCGCCTTCGCCTCCCCCTGCGGGTGGGCCCCCTGCCTGAATGTCTGACGCTGACGCCGACGCTCTGCTGGTCCAGCGCGCACAGCGCGGCGACCAGCGTGCTTTCGAGATGCTGGTGGTGAAGTACCAGCGGCGCGTCGAACGCCTGATCGGCCGCATGGTGCGCGACGTCGACCTGGTGCAGGACATCGCCCAGGAAGCCTTCATCCGCGCCTACCGCGCCTTGCCGCAGTTCCGCGGCGACAGCGCCTTCTACACCTGGCTTTACCGCATCGCGGTGAACACCGCCAAGAAGATGCTGCTGGACCTGAAGCGCGACCCGCTCGTGACGGAAGCCGCGCTCGCCGGCGCCGATGACGAAGACGATGAAACTTCCCGCCGAAAAAACGAACCAAGCGATGGCGAGACCCCCGATGCGCTGTTGGCCAGCAAAGAAATCGCCGCTGCGGTGAACGCCGCCATCGAGGCTTTGTCGGAAGACCTGCGCCAGGCCATCACGCTGCGGGAGATTGAAGGTTTGAGCTACGAAGAAATCGCCGAGATGATGAACAGCCCCATCGGCACCGTGCGTTCGCGCATCTTCCGCGCCCGTGAAGCCATCGCCGCCCGCCTGCGTCCGCTGCTGGACACGCGCGACGGCGCGCGCTGGTGACCCCAGCCCGCCACCGCCCAGCCCGACCGCCCCGCCTGCCGTTTGCCCGCCCGCCATGAAACCCTCCGCCGACCGCCCTGCCTTGTCTGAAGCCGAAATGCGGCAGCTGATGTCTTCGCTGGCCGACGGCCACGCCGAGCACCCCGACGACGCGGCCCACGCCACGGCGTTGTGGCGCGACCAACCCGAGGCCCGGGCCACCTGGCACTGCTACCAGTTGCTGGGCGATGTGATGCGCTCCGAAGACCTGGCCAGCCCGGCCGACCAGGACAGCGCCTTCCTGCAGCGCCTGCGCGCCCGTTTGGCCGACGAGCCCGTGGTGCTGGCCCCCGATGCGCTGCCCAGCCCGGCGGCCGTGGCGCCCAGCCTTGACCGGGCGCCGGTGGCGGTGCAGGCCTGGTGGCGCCGCGCCGCGGTGCCGGCGGCCGCGGCCGCGGGTTTTGTGGCCGTGGCGGTGGCCTTGGTGGCGGTGCGCTGGGGCGCGCCCGGTGCCGGTGAGGGCGACGCGCCGCTCGTGGCCTGGTGGCCCGGCAGCGGTGCCCCGGCCAGCGCCGACGGCGTGGTGCCGGTCAGCCAGGGTGGCTGGGCCTTGCCCGGGCCGGCGGCCAGCGAGGCCAGCCCGGGCCGCATGATCCGCGACCCCCAGCTCGACGCCTACCTGCGTGCCCACCGCGGTGCTTTCGCGGGCGCCGGTCAGCCCGCCGCGGCACCGCGCAGCCTGGGTGGTGCCGCACCCGTGAACGCCGAACCTGCCGCCGCGGCCCGCTGATGCCCGCGTTCCTTGCCCTGTCGCCGGCGCCCGCCGTGTTCCTGCGCCGAGGCCTGCCTTGGTTGCTGGGGGCGCTGGCCTTGTGCAGCGCCATGGCGACCGCACAGCCCGCCGACACCGACGCCGATCCCAAGGCCTGGCTGCAGCGCATGCAGCTGGCCGCCCGCCAAAGCAACTACCAGGGCACGTTGGTCACCAGTTCGGCCGGTGCGCTCAGCAGCGTCAAGGTGGCCCACTACTGCGTGGGTGACCAAACCTACGAACGCGTGGAAGCGCTGGACGGCCAGCACCAGCGCCTGCTGCGCGTCAACGAAGCGGTGCACCTGCTGTGGCCCCAGCAGCGTGTGGCCGTGGTGGAACGCCGTATGCCCACCAGCGCGCTGCCCTCCAGCAGCCACACCATCGAACCGCGCGCGCTGGAGCACTACGACATGCTGCGCGAAGGCCTGGACCGTGTGGCTGGCCGCGAAGCGCAGCGTTTCCTGCTGCGCCCGCGCGACGACCTGCGCTACGCCCAGCGCCTGTGGGCCGACCGCGCCACGGGCCTGATGCTGCGTGCCGACATCCTGGGCCCACAAGGCCAGGTGCTGGAATCCTCGGGCTTTTCTGACGTGGAGGTGGGCGTGCGCCCGCAACCCGAGCAGGTCACCCAGGCCCTGAAGAAACTCGACGGCTACCGCGTCGACCGGCCCGAGCAACGGCCGGTGCAACTGGAGGCCGAAGGCTGGCAGCAGGACAAGACCGTGCCCGGCTTCAAGCTGTTGGGTTGTGTCCGCCGTCCGCTGGAAATGGGTGGCGTCGCCGACGCGGTGCTGCAGGCGGTGTTCTCCGACGGCCTGACCCACTTGTCGCTTTTCATCGAAGCCGCGGAACCCAAACGGGCCTTGCTCAGTCAGAGCCTGCAGATCGGCGCCACGGCCACGTTGCGCCAGCGGCGTGGCGACCACTGGATCACCGTGATGGGCGACGCCCCGCTGGCGACGCTGAAGGCCTTGGCCGACAGCGTGCAGCGCAAGCGCTGAGCCGGTGTCGGGTGGCCAGTCGCCACCAGACGCCGTGGCCCGGCTTGGCCGCCGATCTGCCCGTTCCCGAACCCCGAGCTTGATTTGTTTGGATGGCCCGACAGGGCCGCTGGCCTGACCGCGACAACGGAGACCCCGCTTCCATGAACCTTACCCCCAAGACCTCCCAGGTGGCTGCACAAGGGCTGCCGCGCCAACACCGCTGGGCCCTGGGCGCCAGCCTCTTGGTGCTGGCCGTGGCGGCCTGGTGGCCGCAACACAGCCAGGCGCAAACGCGTGGCACCACGCCGAACGCCGCGCCCACCGTGCAGCTGCCCGACTTCAGCGAGCTGGCCGAGCGCATCGGTCCGTCGGTGGTGAACATCCGCACCACGGAGCGCGCGCGCAACCGTGCCGCGCGGGAAGGCGGGGTGGACCCCAGCTTCGAAGAGTTCTTCCGCCGCTTCGGCATCCCCATGCCCAACCGGCCCGAGCCCCGCCGCAACGCGCCGCGCGAGGACGACGACGAGCAGCCCACACAGCGGGGCGTGGGCTCGGGTTTCATCCTGACGTCCGACGGCTTCATCATGACCAACGCCCACGTGGTGGACGGCGCCGACGAGGTCATCGTCACGCTGACCGACAAGCGCGAACTGAAGGCCCGCATCGTGGGCGCCGACGCGCGCACCGACGTGGCCGTGGTCAAGGTAGACGCCACCGGCCTGCCGGCCGTGAAGATCGGCGACGTGAACCGCCTGAAAGTGGGCGAATGGGTCATGGCCATCGGCTCGCCCTTCGGCCTGGACAACACGGTGACCGCTGGCATCGTCAGCGCCAAGCAGCGCGACACCGGCGAGTACCTGAACTTCATCCAGACCGACGTCGCCATCAACCCCGGCAACTCCGGCGGCCCGCTGCTGAACCTGCGCGGCGAGGTGGTGGGCATCAACTCGCAGATCTACAGCCGCTCGGGCGGCTTCATGGGCATCAGCTTCGCCATCCCCATCGACGACGCCATGCGCGTGGCCGACCAGTTGCGCAGCAGCGGCCGGGTGATCCGTGGCCGCATTGGCGTGCAGATCGCGCCGGTCACCAAGGAAGTGGCCGAATCCATCGGCCTGGGCAAGCCCGCCGGTGCTTTCGTGCGCAGCGCTGAAAAAGACGGCCCGGCCGACAAGGCGGGCCTGGAGGCTGGCGACATCATCACCAAGGTGGACGGCAAGGTCGTCGAGAAGTCGGGTGACCTGCCGCGCATCATCGGCGCCATCAAGCCGGGCAGCAAAGCCACGCTGCAGGTGTTCCGCCGTGGTGCCACCAAGGAGCTGACGGTGACCGTGGCGGAGTTCGAGCCCGAAGCCGGCACCAAGCGCCCTGGCAGCGAGGCCCCGGCCGCCGCCCCCGCCAAGAGCAGCCTGGGCCTGGGTGTGGTGGACCTGACCGACGCACAGAAGAAGGAACTGCGCGTGAAGAACGGCGTGCGTGTGGACAGCGTGGACGGCGCCGCCGCCAAGGCCGGCATCCGCGAAGGCGACGTGCTGCTGTCGCTGGACAACGTGGAGATCACCAGCGCCAAGCAGTTTGCCGCCCTGGCCGACAAGGCGGACAAGGCCAAGCCCGTCAGCGTGCTGGTCCGTCGCGGCGACTGGGTGAACTTCGTCGTCATCCGACCGGCCCGCTGAACGCGTCACAGACGGCCGGCACCGCGCCCTGGTGGGCCGGGCCGGCCGCCGGCTGGTTGAGTGGGCCGTCGGGTCTTTCCGCATCGCGGAAGCTCCGGGCGCCTACCGAACACCTTTGAACGGGTCTGGCACGGCATGCGGTGAGTGGTCGTTTACTCCCCGCGGCCAAGCCTGCGGCGATTCCACCCGCAAGCCACTAGAATCCGCGGTTGGACGCAGGTTTTTACCCACTTTCGACGCCCCAAGCCGGGCCCCGCAGTGGGCATCCACAGCCTGCCCACAAGCCTGTGGACAAGTTGTGGATGAAAATTCCTGTTGGCGGCCTGCAACGGCCGCAGAACCAGCATTGGCGCGGCTTCCGGCGGGTGCTTTTGGCTACAATGGTGGCCCAACAAGCAGTTGCCAAACGTTCTGTTGGAAGGCGCGTCACCACTTCGACGTGCCTTTTTTTTATCCTCCGGCGGGCAGCCCTTCGCCACTGTTTCTGCCCACGACTTCGCAGCGCGAAGCGCGCGCGTCCGACGCTTTCGGCCCCACCTGGTTGAGCCCGACGTCGGCCTGCACAGCCCTCCATGAACCACATCCGCAACTTCTCCATCATCGCCCACATCGACCACGGCAAAAGCACGCTGGCCGATCGCATCATCCAACGCTGTGGCGGCCTCTCGGACCGCGAGATGGAAGCCCAGGTGCTCGACTCGATGGACATCGAGCGCGAGCGCGGCATCACCATCAAGGCGCAGACCGCGGCGCTGCAGTACAAGGCGCGTGACGGCCAGGTCTACAACCTGAACCTCATCGACACGCCGGGCCACGTCGACTTCTCTTATGAAGTGAGCCGCTCGCTCAGCGCCTGCGAAGGCGCGCTGCTGGTGGTCGATGCTTCACAGGGCGTCGAAGCACAGACCGTGGCCAACTGCTACACCGCGCTGGACCTGGGCGTGGAAGTGGTGCCGGTGCTGAACAAGATGGACTTGCCCAGCGCCGACCCCGAGAACGCCAAGGCCGAGATCGAGGACGTGATCGGCATCGACGCCGGCGACGCCATCCCCTGCTCGGCCAAGACCGGCATGGGCATCGACGAGAGCCTGGAAGCCGACATCACCCGCATGCCGCCTCCACAGGGCCAGACCGAGGCCCCGACGCGCGCGATGATCCTCGACAGCTCGTTCGACAACTACGTCGGCGTGGTGATGCTGGTGCGTGTGGTCGACGGCGAACTGCGCAAGGGCGAACGCATCCGCATGATGGCCAGCAACGCCATCTACCCCATCGAACACCTGGGGGTGTTCACGCCCAAGAGCGAGAACCGCGATGTGCTGAAGGCCGGCGAGGTGGGCTTCATCATCGCCGGCATCAAGGAACTGCAGGCGGCGAAGGTGGGCGACACCATCACGCTGGAAAAGAAGCTGCCCAACAACCTGGGTCCGGCCACCGAGGCGCTGCCCGGCTTCAAGGAAATCCAGCCCCAGGTGTTCGCGGGCCTCTACCCCACCGAGGCCAGCGAGTACGACCAACTGCGCGACGCGCTGGAAAAGCTCAAGCTCAACGACAGCTCGCTGCGCTTCGAGCCCGAAGTCAGCCAGGCGCTGGGTTTTGGTTTCCGCTGCGGCTTCCTGGGCCTGCTGCACATGGAGATCGTGCAAGAGCGCCTGGAGCGTGAGTTCGACCAAGACCTGGTGACCACCGCGCCCAGCGTGGTCTACGAGGTGGAGCTGAACGACGGCACGGTGCTGGCGGTGGAGAACCCCAGCAAGATGCCGGACATGGGCCGCATCCGCGAGATCCGCGAGCCCATCGTCACCGTGCACCTGTACATGCCGCAAGACAGCGTGGGCCCGGTGATGACGCTGGCCAACCAGAAGCGTGGTGTGCAGCTGAACATGGCCTACCACGGCAAACAGGTCATGCTGACCTACGAACTGCCGCTGGCGGAAATCGTGCTGGACTTCTTCGACAAGCTGAAGAGTGTCAGCCGTGGCTACGCCAGCATGGACTACGAGTTCAAAGAGTACCGCGCCGCCGACGTGGTGAAGGTGGACATCATGATCAACGGCGACCGTGTCGATCCGTTGGCGATGATCGTGCACCGTGCGCAGAGCCAATACCGCGGCCGCGCCGTGGCGGCCAAGATGCGCGAGCAGATCCCGCGTCAGATGTACGACGTGGCCATCCAGGCGGCCATCGGCGCCAACATCATTGCCCGCGAGAACATCAAGGCTTTGCGCAAAAACGTGCTGGCAAAATGTTATGGCGGCGACATCACGCGCAAGAAGAAACTGCTGGAAAAACAAAAGGCCGGCAAGAAGCGCATGAAACAAATCGGCGCCGTCGAGGTGCCGCAAGAAGCCTTCCTCGCCATCCTTCAAGTGGACGACTGATTTTGATGAGTGCTCTCACCGGCGTCCTCTACGGCGCCCTGGTTATTTACCTTGGTGGTTGGTTCATGGGCCAATGGAGCGGCAACTTCTCGCTGCTGCTGTTCATGCTGACAACGGTCACCTTCGTTTATTGGCTGGCCGAACGTTTTCGTTTCAAGCCGCAACGCGAGGCCGCGGCGCTGGCGCTGGAACAGCAAGACCTGGCACGCCGGGCCGAGCTGGCACGCCAGGGCATCGCGAAGGTGGACGGCAACGTCAGCGAAGCGCGCGAGCGCCTGTTGATGCAGCCCTGGTGGCTGGACTGGACCGCCGGGCTGTTCCCGGTGATCGCCGTGGTCTTCATCCTGCGGTCTTTCCTGTTCGAACCGTTCAAGATCCCGTCGGGTTCGATGATCCCCACGCTGCTGGTGGGCGACCTGATCCTGGTGAACAAGTTCCACTACGGCGTGCGCCTGCCGGTGATCAACAAAAAGATCATCGACAACAACGCGGTGCAGCGTGGCGACGTGATGGTGTTCCGCTACCCGGTGGACACGCGCGTGGACTACATCAAGCGCGTGGTGGGCCTGCCCGGCGACGAAATCACCTACGTGAACCAGAAGCTCACGGTGAACGGCCAGCCGGTGGAAACCAAGGCCCTGGGCGAGTTCTACGACGAAGACAGCCGGCGCTATGCCCCCCTGTTCAGCGAGAAGCTGGGCGCGGTGGAGCACCGTATCCTCGTGGAGCCGCGCAAAGCCGCTTACAACGGCCCGGAACCCAAGGCCTTTCCCTTCCACGAAAACTGCCGATACTCCGTGGAAGGCGTGACCTGCAAGGTGCCGGCCGGCCATTACTTCATGATGGGCGACAACCGCGACAACTCGCAGGACTCGCGTTTCTGGGGCTTTGTGCCCGACGAGAACATCGTCGGCAAGGCCTTCTTTGTGTGGATGAACCTGGGCAACCTGGGCCGCATCGGGCCTTTCCACTGAAGCCGCCGGTTGGCCCTGGCATGTGTGTAGGAACCCGCTGAACCCCATGCGCTGCAAGACCCCCAACAACGTCGCCTCCCGCAGCACGCCGCCGCTGTCCGCCCGCTTGCAGCGCCGCGCCCAGCGCGGCGTCACCATGTTCGGCCTGCTGACCTGGTCGCTGCTCATTGGCTTCGGCGGCTACATCCTGGTGCGCACCCTGCCCACGGTGAACGAGTACTTCACCATCCAGCGCACGGTGGAAAAGGTGGCGGCGCAAAATCTGAGCACGGTGGCCGAAGTGCGCGCCGCCTTCGACCGCCAGAAAGAGATCGAGTACGCCATCGTGTCCGTCACCGGGCGCGACCTCAGCATCACCAAGGAAAACGACAAGGTGGTGATCGGCTACGCCTACAACAAAGAAGTGCCCGTGTTGGGGCCCGTTTACATCCTGCTCAAGTACGAAGGTCGTTCGAAATAGCCCCGCTGCCCACCATGGACCCCCGACTGCAAACGCTGCAACAACGCCTGGGGCACCGATTTGCGCAAGCCGGCCTGTTGAGCCGCGCACTCACGCACCGCAGCTTCGGTGCCGACCACAATGAGCGCCTGGAATTCCTGGGCGACGCCGTGCTGAACCTGGCCATCTCGGCCCTGCTGTTCGAGCGTTTCGCCGGCAGCGACGAAGGCGACCTGACCCGCGTGCGCGCCCACCTGGTGCGCGAAGACAGCCTGCACCGTGTGGCGCTGAGCCTGGACCTGCCGCAGGTGATGCGCATGTCCGAAGGCGAGATGCGCGGCGGTGGTGCCCAGCGGCCGTCCATCCTGGCCGATGCGGTGGAAGCGCTGATCGGCGCCGTCTTCTTGGAAGGCGGTTTTGACGCCGCCCAGGCCACGGTGCGCAACCTGTTCGGCGAAATCATCCAGGCCACCAGCATGGACGCCTGGAGCAAGGACGCCAAGACCGAATTGCAGGAATGGCTGCAGGCGCGCAAGCTGCCCGTGCCCACCTACCGAATCACCGCCACGCGCGGTGAAAAACATGCCCAGACCTTCGAGGTCGAATGTGCCGTGCCCGCCCTGGGCCTGGCCGAGCCCGGCGAAGGCCGATCCCGGCGTGTGGCCGAGCAGGAAGCTGCCCGCCGCATGCTTGAACAACTGAAGGCCAGCGACCGCCCCGGCGGCCCGCTGCGCGCGTGATGAACCCACCCTCCAAGCCCCAAGACCCCGCCCTGCCCGAGACCGCGCCCGAAGACGAGGCCTCTGCTGAGCAGGCCTTGGACGGCGACGACCTGGCCGAGGGTGAAGACCTCGACGACGAAGACGGTGAAGAAGACGTTGAAGGCTCGGAAGAAGCCCTCGCCGCGGCCATTCCCAACCCCGAGGGCCAGCGCTGCGGCCTGGTGGCCATCGTCGGCCGGCCCAACGTGGGCAAGAGCACGCTGATGAACGCCCTGGTGGGGCAGAAGATCAGCATCACCTCGAAGAAGGCGCAGACCACGCGCCACCGCATCACCGGGATCCGGACGCTGGGCAAGACGCAGTTTGTCTTCGTCGACACGCCGGGCTTCCAGATGAAGCACGCCGCGGCGCTGAACCGCAACCTGAACCGCACGGTGCTGGCCAGCATCGGCGATGTGGACGCCGTGATCTTCATGGTCGAGGCCGGCAAGTTCGGCACCGACGACGCCAAGGTCATGGCCCTGCTGCCCGAGGACAAACCCGTCATCTTCGTGGCCAACAAGCTCGACGAAGTGCGCCGCCGCACCGACCTGCTGCCCTGGCTGCAGAAGATGCAGGCCACGCGCAACTTCACCGAGTACGTGCCCATGAGCGCCAACAGCAACGCCGATGTGGAGCGGCTGTTCGGCATCGTCGAAAAGCACCTGCCCGAGCAGCCCTGGATGTACGAGGAAGACGCGCTGACCGACCGCAGCGACCGCTTCCTGGCCAGCGAGATCGTGCGCGAAAAGCTCTTCCGCCTGACCGGCGACGAACTGCCCTACAACAGCACCGTGGTCATCGACAAGTTCGAAGAAGAAGGCAACCTGCGCCGCATCGCCGCCACCATCGTGGTGGAGCGCGACGCCCACAAGGGCATGATCATCGGCGAGGGCGGCGAACGCCTGAAGCGCATCGGCAGTGAATCGCGGCAGGAACTTGAACGCCTGCTGGAAGCCAAGGTCTTCCTGGAGCTGTGGGTGAAGGTGCGTTCCGGCTGGGCCGACAGCGAGGCCCACCTGCGCAGCTACGGCTACGAGTGAAACCCGCCGGCGCCGCCCGCGCCAGCACGGCGCTGCAGGCCTACGTGCTGCACAGCTACGACTGGAGCGAGACCAGCCTCATCGTCGAGCTGTTCACGCGCGAGCGGGGCAGGGTGGTGGTGGCGGCCAAAGGCGCCAAGCGGCCCACGTCGCAGCTGCGGCCGGTGCTGCTGCCCTTCCAGCCGCTGCAGGTGCAGTTGGGCCGCACGCCCACCGATGAAAACAACGAGGTGCACACGCTGCGCAGTGCCGAATACGGCGGCGGTGTGCCCAGCGTGGCCGGCGCGGCCCTGCTGCCGGCCTTCTACCTGAACGAACTGCTGCTGAAGCTGGTGGCGCGGCAAGACCCGCACCCCGCCTTGTTCGACGCCTATGTGCAGGCCCTGGCGGCATTGGGCAGCGACCCCGCCGAGGGCCCGGCCCTGCGTGCGTTTGAGCTGCTGCTGCTGCGCGGCCTGGGTGTGCTGCCGGCGCTGGACGCCGAGACCACCACCTTGCAGCCGCTGCGCAGCGACGGCCTGTACACCCTGCACCCCGAGGCCGGCCTGCTGGCCGACCGCGAAGGCCAGCCCGGCGCCGTGTGGCTGCTGCTGGCCGCGGCGCTGGCCGAAGGCGGTTTCGCCGCGGTGCACCAGGCCGCCACGCCGGTGGCCGCAGCGCTGCGCGGGCCTTTGCGCCAGGTGCTTCACTATCATCTGGGCGCCAGCCCGCTGCGCACGCGCCAGGTGGCGCTGGACCTGCAGCGCTGGGCCGGTGCCCCCTCTTCCGCCCCTGCTTCCTCTTCCGCCCCCAGCCCATGAACCCCTTGGTCGCCCCCGAAGCCGGCAGCGCGCTGCACGGCCACACCGCGCTGTCGGTCAACGTCAACAAGGTGGCTCTGCTGCGCAACACGCGCCACCTGGGCATCCCCAGTGTGGTGAAGGCCGCCACGCTGTGCCTGCAGGCCGGCGCCCAGGGCATCACCGTGCACCCGCGGCCGGACGAACGCCACATCCGCGGCCAAGACGTGCACGACCTGGCGGCGCTGCTGAAGGCCTGGCCGCAGGCCGAATACAACATCGAGGGCAACCCCTTCCACAACCTGATGGGCTTCATCCGCACCGTGCGGCCCCACCAGGCCACCTTCGTGCCCGACAGCGAAGGCCAGTTCACCAGCGACCACGGCTGGGACCTGATGAACCCCGACAGCCCCGACGCCGAACGCCTGCGCCCGCTGATCGACGAGTGCCGCAGCCTGGGCGTGCGTGTCAGCCTGTTCATGGACCCGCTGCCCGAGGCCATGGCCGCGGCCAAAGCCCTGGGCGCCGACCGCGTGGAGCTCTACACCGAGCCCTACGCCGCCGCCCACGCCACGCCGCAGCAGGGCGAACAGCTGGCGCGTTTTGCAGCGGCCGCGCGCGCGGCGCGGGCCGTGGGACTGGGCGTGAACGCCGGCCACGACCTGAACCGCGACAACCTGGCCGACTTCCTGCGTGAGGTGCCGGGTGTGCAAGAGGTGAGCATCGGCCACGCCCTGGTGGCCGACGCGCTGGAACTGGGCCTGGCCGAGACGGTGCGCCAGTACTTGGCGGCCTGCCGCTGAACCCGCGGCCCGCGGCATGCCCATCTTTGGCATCGGCACCGACGTGTGCGACGTGCGCCGCATCGCGGCCACGTTGGAACGCCGCGGCCCACGCTTCGCTGAAAAAGTGCTGGGCCCGCAAGAGCAGGCCGTGTACGCGGCGCGCTGTGCCCGTTCGCCGGTGCGGGGCCTGCGCTTCCTGGCCACGCGTTTTTCGGCCAAAGAGTCATTCTCCAAAGCCATTGGCTTGGGCATCCACCACCCCATGACCTGGCGCGACTGCCAGATCCTCAACGAGGCCAGCGGCAAGCCCTTCATCCAGCTGTCGGGCGCGCTGGCCACCTGGTTCACCGAACGCCGGCTGACGGCGCAAGTGAGCGTCACCGACGAAACCGACTACGCCGCCAGCTTTGTGGTGGTGGAATGCCCATGAACAGCCCCCGCGCCAAGAAAAAAGCCGCTCCTGCCACCGCCCATGCCCCCGTGGTGCTGGACATCGCCGAGCCCACGCTCAGCGCCACCGACCGCCGCCGCCTGCAGCACCCCATGACCGGCGGGCTGATCCTGTTCACCCGCCACTGGTCGGACCGCGCCGCGCTGACCGACCTGGTGGCCGAGGCCAAGGCCCTGCGGCCCGACCTGCTGGTGTGCGTGGACCACGAAGGCGGCCGCGTACAGCGTTTCCGCAGCGACGGCTTCACCCACCTGCCGCCGATGGCGGCGCTGGGCGAGCTGTGGATGAAAGACGCGATGCGCGCCACCGACGCCGCCACGGCCTGCGGCTATGTGCTGGGCGCTGAGCTGCGCGCCTGCGGTGTGGACCTGAGCTTCACGCCGGTGCTGGACCTGGACCACGGCCACAGCGCCATCATCGGCAACCGCGCCTTCCACCGCGACGCGCGTGTGGTGGCCCTGCTGGCCAAGAGCCTGATGCACGGCCTGCTGCGTGCGGGCATGGCCAACTGCGGCAAACACTTCCCCGGCCACGGTTTTGTAGAGGCGGACAGCCACGTGGCCATGCCGGTGGACAAACGGTCGCTGAAGGCCTTGTTGGCCGACGACGCCAAACCCTACGAATGGTTGAGCACCAGCCTGGCCTCGGTGATGCCGGCGCATGTGATCTACCCCCAGGTGGATGCGCGCCCGGCGGGCTTTTCCGAACGCTGGCTGAAGGACATCCTGCGCGCCCGCCTGGGCTTCACCGGCGCCGTGTTCAGCGACGACCTCAGCATGGCCGGCGCACGCGTGCTGGACGGCCGCACGCCCACTTACGCCGAAGCCGCGGCCACGGCCTTGAACGCGGGGTGCGACTTGGTGCTGTTGTGCAACCAAAGCCTGCACGGCGGTGCGGCCGTGGACGAACTGCTGGACGGCCTGCTGGCCGCGGCGGAAACCGGTGCTGAACACGGCTGGTGGCCCAGCGCCGACAGCGAACAGCGCCGTCTGGCCCTGCTGCCGCAAACCGAACCGCTGACCTGGGACGATTTGATGCTGGACCCCGCTTACCAGCGTGCACTGGCGCTCTTGCCCTGATACAACTTGGGCATGGCCAAAGACCCGCAAAAGAAGCTGCAGATGGCCGACATTGCCCGCCTGGCGGGGGTGTCGGTCAGCACCGTGTCGCGGGCGCTCAGCGGCAGCAGCCTGGTCAACGAAGAGACCCGCCAGCGCGTGGCCGAGCTGGCGAGGTCGATGAACTACACCATCAACCTCGGTGCGCAAGCCCTGCGGTTGCGGAAGAACCAGACCATCGCCGTGGTGGTGCCCTTTGACGCCACCACGCGCCAGCACATCAGCGACCCCTTCTTCCTGGCCATCGTCGGCGCTCTGGCCGATGCGCTGACCGAACGCGGATACGACATGCTGCTGTCGCGTGTGGACCTGGAGCAGCTGGACACCGCCGCGCGCCTGGTGGACGGTGGCAAGGCCATCGGCCTCATCGTCATCGGCCAATGGCGCCACCATGAGCAGCTGAACGCGCTGGCCGACCGCGGTGTGCCGCTGGTCGTGTGGGGCGCCCACATGCCCCACCAGCGCTACTGCAGCGTGGGCGGGGACAACCTGGCCGGCGGCCTGGTGGCCACGCGCCACCTGCTGGCCGCCGGGCGCCGCCACATCGCCTTCCTGGGCGACGCCAGCCTGCCCGAGGTGATGCTGCGCCACGAAGGCCACTTGCAGGCCTTGGCTGAAGCCGGCATCGCGCGTGATGCGCTGCTGGACCTGCCCGTGCCCTTCGAGGTGGGCGCGGCCCGTGCCACGCTGGACGCGCTGTTCGCCAGCGGCACGCCGGTGGACGGCGTGCTGGCCTGCAGCGACCTGCTGGCCCTGCAGGCCTTGCAGGCGGCCCAGGCCGCTGGCCGCGAGGTGCCGCGCGACGTGGCCGTGGTGGGCTACGACGACATGCCGCTGGCCGCGTACAGCAGCCCGGCGCTCACCTCCGTGCACCAGCCGCTGGACCAGGCGGGCACGAACATCGTCGACGCTTTGCTGGGCCTGCTGGCCGGTGAAACCGTGGCCCCGCGCACCCTGCCCGTGCACCTGGTGGTGCGCGACAGCGCCCCCTGAAACCCCACTGAATCGGCGGCAGCCATGGGCTGTCTGCGCGGGTATCTGTTGGTTTTCCCTAGTTTGCAATCGATTGCAATGGGCTTCCAATGGCTTCCGTACCGCTACAACAACCCATCGCCGGAGACACCGCATGCACCACCGACCCGCCCAGAACCGTTGCCCCTCGCGTCTGCACCCGCTGGCCGCCGCCCTCGCGCTGGCCTGCTTGCCGCTGTCGGCCGCCGTGGCCCAGACCGCGGCGCCCGCACCCGCGCCGGCACCAGCCCCCGCACCCGCACCCGCACCCGCCGCGGCGCCGCAAGACGGCCTGAAGCTGGACCAGATCGTCATCACCGGCACCACGCTGGCACGGCCCAAGATGCAGCAGAGCGTGTCCATCAGCACGCTGGACAGCGATCAGCTGCAAAAGAGCGGTGCCGGCAGCGCCGCCGAAGTGCTGCGCAGCATCCCCGGTCTGCGCTCTGAGAGCAGCGGCGGTGAAGGCAACGCCAACATCACCGTGCGCGGCGTGCCCATCTCGGCCGGCGGCTCGCGTTATGTGCAGATGCAGGAAGACGGCCTGCCGGTGCTGCTGGTGGGCGATGTGTCGTTCGCCACCGCCGACCAGTTCGTGCGCGCCGACAACTTCCTGGACACCGTGGACGCCATCCGTGGCGGCTCGGCCAGCACCCTGGCCACCAACAGCCCCGGCGGCATCATCAACTTCGTCAGCAAGACCGGCCGCCAGTCTGGCGGCAGCGTGGCCTACGGCCTGGGCCTGGACCACCGCCAGCATCGCCTGGACTTCGACCTGGGCACCAAGCTGGGCGCGGGCCTGACGGCGCAAATTGGCGGCTTCCACCGCTTGGGCGAAGGCGTGCGCAACACCGACGTCACCGCCGAGAACGGTGGCCAGCTGCGCGCCAACCTGACCAAAGAATTCGACAGCGGCTACGTGCGTTTCAGCTTCAAGAGCCTGCGCGACCGCACGCCCACCTACCTGCCGGTGCCGGTGCAGCTGAACGGCAACACCATCAGCGAACTGCCGGGCATCGACCCCCGCAACGCCTACTTCATCAACAGCAACCTGCCGCAGGACGTGACCGTGGACGTGCACGGCAACCGGCAAACCAGCAACCCGGCCGACGGTCTGTCGGTGAACGTCACCAGCTTCGGCGTCGAAGCGCAGTTCAACCTGGCCGGTGGCCTGACGGTGACCAACAAGTTCCGCAAGAGCGAGATCGGGGGCCGCTTCCTGGGCCTGTTCCCGGCCGGCTCGGCGCCCACCGCCGCCGCCAACGGCGCCAACCAGTACACCGGCACCACGCCGGTGTTCAGTGCCCACATCTTCAACACCTCGTTGGACGACATGGGCAACACCTTCAACGACCTGCGCGTGTCCAAGCGCTTCGAGCTGGGCGCTGGCGGCGCGCTGACGGCCACCGGCGGCCTGTTCACCGGCACCCAGAGCGTGGCGCAGACCTGGTACTGGAACCGCTACAACATCGGCCTGACCGGCGACGGTGCCGGTGTGTACGACAACACCGGCAAGGCCAGCACCCTGCCGGTGGGCAACGCCACCACCACCTGGGGCGGCTGCTGCTTCCGCGCCATCGACGTCAACATCGCCGCCACCGCGCCGTACGTGGCCTTGAACTACGACGTGGGTGCGCTGTCGCTGGACGCCAGCGTGCGCCGCGACGGCCAGCGCGCCACCGGTTGGCAGATCTTCGGCGGCACCGGCGGTGTGGACCAGTGGGACGCCGCGCGCCGCAACACCGTGGCTTACAAGGTGGACGCCACCTCGTTCTCGGTGGGCGCCAACTGGCGCTTCAACAAGGACCTGGCCGTGTTCGGTCGCGTCAGCAACGGCAGTTCCTGGTCGTCGCCCGACCGTGTGATCTGGGACACCGACGTTGCCCAAGGCCGCAAGCCCTACCCGGTGAACGAGACCGACCAGATCGAAGCTGGCGTGAAGTGGCGCGCCCCGGGCGTCAGCGCCTTCGTCACCGCCTTCAACGCCAAGACCAAGGAAGACGGCGGTTTTGAAGTCACCACGCGCCAGTACCTGAAAGACGCCTACACCGCGCGTGGGGTCGAGGCCGAGCTGTCGTACGCGCTGGGTGACCTGCGCCTGACCGGCGGCGCCACCTGGACCGACGCCAAGATCGACGCCACCGGCAAGAAGCCGCGCCGCCAGGCCGACTTCGTGTTCTCGCTGTCGCCCAGCTACACCTTCGGCCGCTTCGAGGTGGGTGCCAACATCGTGGGCACCACCAAGAGCTACGCGCAGAACGACAACGTGGTCGAACTGCCGGGCTACACCGTGGTGCACCCGTACGCGCAGCTGGAAATGGCGCCGGGCCTGACGCTGCAAGTGGGCGTCAACAACCTGTTCAACACCCTGGGCTACACCGAAGCCGAAGGCCAGGGCAACCTGAACAGCAACCCGCTGTACGTGGCCCGCGCCATCAACGGCCGCAGCGCCAAGGCCACGCTGAAGTACAGCTTCTGAAGCTGAGGCGGGCCGGGCTGCCATGCCCGGCCCCCACCTGCCGCTGCCCCACCCTTTTCTGCCAGGACCCCGATGAACAAACCCCACCTGAGCCTGTGGCAGATCGTGAACATGAATGTCGGCTTCTTCGGCATCCAGTTCAGCTTCGGGCTGCAGCAGGCCAACATGAGCCCCATCTACGCCTACCTGGGCGCCGAGGGCAAAGACCTGCCGCTGCTGTGGCTGGCCGGCCCGATGACGGGCCTGCTGGTGCAGCCGCTGATCGGCGCCATGAGCGACCGCACCGCCAGCCGCTGGGGCCGGCGCACGCCGTATTTCCTGATCGGCGCCATCTTGTGCAGCCTGGGTTTGTTGGTGATGCCCTTCAGCCCCACGCTGTGGTTCGCCGCCGGGCTGCTGTGGATCCTGGACGCGGCCAACAACACGACGATGGAGCCTTACCGCGCCTACGTCAGCGACCGCCTGAACCGCGACCAGCACTCGCTGGGTTTCCTCACCCAAAGTGCCTTCACCGGCCTGGCGCAGACCCTGGCCTACCTGGCGCCCAGCATCCTGGTGTGGCTGGGCATGAACAAGGACGCGGTGGGCGGCAACCACATCCCGCAGGTCACGCTGTGGGCGTTCATCATCGGCGCCGTGCTGTCCTTCACCACCGTGTGGTGGAGCGTGCGCAAGGTGCCCGAACTGCCGCTCACGCCGGCAGAACGCGCCCACATCCAAGCCCAGCCGCGCGGGGTGGGCGCCACGCTGGGCGAGATCTGGCAGGCGATGAAAGACATGCCGCCCACCATGCGCCAGCTGTGGTGGATGAAGCTGTTCCAGTGGTACGGGATGATGTGCTACTGGATCTACATCGTGCCCAGCCTGGCCAAGACCATGTTCGGCACCGCCGACGCCACCTCGGCGGGCTTCCGCGACGCCAGCCTGTTGAACGGGCAGATCGGCGGCTTCTACAACTTCGTGGCCTTTCTTGCGGCCTTCGCGATGGTGCCCTTTGTGCGCAAGCTGGGGCCGAAGGCCGTGCACGCCTTCTGCCTGTTGGCCGCCGCCGCGGGCATGTGGGCCATCCCGGCCATCACCGACAAAGCCTGGCTGTTCCTGCCCATGCTGGGCGTGGGCCTGGCCTGGGCCAGCATCATGGGCAACCCCTACGTGATGCTGGCCGGCAGCATCCCGCCCGAGCGCGCAGGCGTCTACATGGGCATCTTCAACATGTTCATCGTCGTGCCCATGCTGATCCAGATGGTCACGCTGCCGCTGTTCTACGACCGCCTGCTGGGCGGCCAACCCGACAACGTCATCCGCCTGGCCGGCAGCCTGCTGGCCTGCGCCGCCGTGGCCGTGCTCTTTGTGAAGACCACGCCCGCGGTGTCGCGTGTCCGCTGAGACGCCCAGCCCCGCAGACCCTCAGCTCCCTTGACCCCTTTGCGCATGAAGAACCAGGTTCAACTGATCACCTACGTCGACCGCCTGAGCGGCGGCGGCCTGCCTCAACTGCAGGCCCTGCTGTCGCCGGCCGGTGCCTTGGGTGGTTTGTTCGGCGGCGTGCACTTGCTGCCCTTCTTCCACCCCATCGACGGCGCCGACGCCGGCTTCGACCCCATCGACCACACGCTGGTGGACCCGCGCCTGGGCGCGTGGCCCGACGTGCGCGCGCTGACGCAGCAGTTGGCCGTGATGGGCGATGTCATCGTCAACCACATGTCCAGCCAGTCGCCGCAGTTCCTGGACTACGCCGCGCGCGGCGAAGACTCGCCCTACGCGGGGCTGTTCCTGGGCCTGGATGACGTGTTCCCTAAGGGCGCCACCGAGGCCGACCTGCTGGCCATCTACCGCCCGCGCCCGGGCATGCCCTGCACCGTGGTGCCGCTGGCCGACGGCCACAAACGCCTGCTGTGGACCACCTTCACGCCCAGCCAGCTGGACATCAACGTGCAGCACCCGCAAGGCGCGGCCTACCTGCAGGGCATCTTGCAGACCTTTGCCGACAACGGCATTGGCATGGTGCGGTTGGACGCGGTGGGCTACGCCATCAAGAAGCCCGGCACCAGCTGCTTCATGCTGCCCGAGACCTTCGACTTCATCGCCGCTTTCGCCGCCCAGGCCCAGGCGCTGGGCATTGAAGTGCTGGTGGAGGTGCACGCCTACTACCAACGGCAGATCGAGATCGCGCGCCAGGTGGACTGGGTGTACGACTTCGCGCTGCCGCCGCTGGTGCTGCACGCGCTGTGCTTCCACACCAGTGGACCGCTGAAACACTGGCTGAAGATCCGCCCGAACAACGCGCTGACGGTGCTGGACACGCACGACGGCATCGGCATCATCGACATCGGCGCCGACGCCAGCGACCGTGTGGGCCGGCCCGGCCTGGTGCCCCCGGCCGAACTGGACGCGCTGGTGGAGCACATCCACGAACGCAGCGGCGGTGCCAGCCGCCGTGCCACCGGGGCGGCGGCCAGCAACCTGGACCTGTACCAGGTGAACTGCACCTTCTACGACGCCCTGGGCCGTGACGACGCGGCCTACCTGGTGGCACGCGCCATCCAGTTCTTCATGCCCGGCGTGCCCCAGGTCTATTACGTGGGCCTGCTGGCCGGCGAGAACGACCTGGCCCTGCTGGAGAAAACCGGCGTGGGCCGCGACATCAACCGCCACCACTACGTGCCGGGCGAGGTCGAAGCCCAACTGCAGCGCCCGGTGGTGGCGCGGTTGCTGTCGTTGATCCGCCTGCGCAACCAGCACCCGGCTTTCGGCGGCCAGTTCAGCGCACCGGAGTCGCCCGACGACCAACTGGTGATGCGCTGGCAGCAGGGTGAAGCCTTCGCCGAACTGCGCGCTGATTTGCGCAGCGGCACGGGGGTGGTGCTGCACAGCCAGACCGAAGGCGGCGTGGCGGAACTCAGGCTGTAAGCAGCGGCCACACACGGCTCTCGGCCGTGGAGTGCTGTGCTTTCACAGGTGGCGTCGCCACAGTTCGTTGGAGAACTTGCCGCGGGGGTCGACACGGCGTTTCAGGTCACGCAGTGCCATGGCTTCTGGGTAGGCCGCGTCGAACTGTGCGGGTGTGGCGTGCAGTTGGTAGGGCAGGTAGTAGCGGCCCTCGTGGCGCAACACGGCGTCGATCAACGCGCGTGTCCAACGGCCCACTTCCTCGCGGGCGCCTTTCCAGGTGCGCTGTTTGTAGTACAGCACCAGCGAGAACACGTCTTCCTTGGCCCAAGGCAGCAAGGCGTCACGGTCGGCGGGTGAGTGCCGGATGGAGACGTTCAACGCTTCGACGTGGTGCCGGCGCAGCAGCTGGGCCAGCGTTCGTGTGAAGCCCAGGAAGTGGCGCTCGGGCACGAAGTACTCCTGCAGCACGTAGGTGGACATCGCCCGGGTGCGGGGCTCCAGCTCGGCCGCGTCCAGGCTGGCTTCGTGGTTCAGCCACCGGGTGGCCGGCGGGCTGGTCAACAGCGGGTGCAGCACGGACTTTCGGATCGCCGCGCCGCCGGGCAATTCGGTCAATGCCCAGATGACGTTCTGCTCCAACGCATAACGGGCGCCACGAGGCACCAGCCGGGCCGTTTCCGTCAGCACAGCGTCCGCCGCTGCCGCTTGCCAGGTGACAGCAACCGGGGCGTCGAAGTGCGGGGGCAGCAGGTCGGCGTTGTGCAGGATGGCGCGTGGGTTGGCCAGCACCTGGGACTTGAAGTGCGCCACATAGGCCGACAGCGCCACGGCTTCCACCACACGTTCGATGCGCTGGTTCTTCGCCAGGTCCAGTTCCACCTCGGTGATGACGCCCACCGCGCCGTAGCCGCCCAGGGCCGCGCTGAACAGTTCTGCATGCTGTTGGCGGTTGGCCTCGACCACCGCACCATCGGCCAGCACCAACTGCAGCGCCCGCACGCTGTGGCCCACCGGGCCGTGGCCGACGTAGCGGCCGTGGGCGTTCACCGAGACCGACCCGCCCACGGTGAAGTTCGAATAACTCTGCATGGTCTTGACGGCCAGGCCCAGCGGGTCGATGTGGTCCTGCAGGTCGCGCCAGCGCATGCCGGCTTGCACACGCACGGCGGCGTCCTGTGGCCGCAGCCAGACCAGGCCGTTCATCTGCCGCATGTCCAGGTGCAAACCGCCTTGCACGGCGACCTGGCCGCCCATGCTGTAGCGCCCGCCACCCACCGCCACCTGGCCCGGCCAGTCCCGCACCAGGGCCGCCACCTCGGGTGTGGACCGCGGTGTGGCGATGCGCGCCACGGACACGGCGTACAGGCCGGTGACGTTGCCCACCAGCAGGTCGGTGGCTGCCAGTGCGGTGGCGGGCGTCAGCGCCAGGCAACCCGCTTCGGCCAGCGCCAGCGCCAGGAAGCTTCGGCGGCAGGGTGGTGTGGCGGGCGCGTGCGTCATGGCTGGTTTTGGTGGGCGCTGGCCCAGGCGGGCGGGTCGTGAGGGTGATGGTGGAGGGTGACTGCACTGCGGGCAGGCGCTGTTTGGACCATTCTTCAGCGCCTGCGCTGCGCTGGCAATGCGCCGTCGGTACGAGGTGCGACGTCTGGGCCCCATGAAAAAAGCCCCGCCGAGGCGGGGCTTGGTGCTGTCTGCGGTGCGGGGGTCAGGCCGCTTCGAAAGGCAGCTTCATCTGCGACAGGTCTTTCTTGGTTTCCACCAGGATCAGCGGGCCCACGTCTTCCAGCACCACGGGCGTGATGACGCGCGGCACGTGCACCGGCTTGGGCTCGGTGGCCATGGCGGCTTGCACGGCGGCCACGCGCTCGGCGTTGGACTGCACCCACTCCAGGCCGGCGGCGCTGGCCACGGCGCTCAGGGCCACGGTGTCCAGCACGAACGGTGGCACCACCGGCATGGCCGGCGCTGCAGGGGCCGAGGCCGGCGCGGCCGCCACCGGGGCGGCGCGCTCACGCACAGGTTCCGGCGTGGGCGCGCTGACCGGCGCGGCGGCCACCGGGGCCGGGGCCACCGTGTCGGCCGCGGCGATGGCCGGCGCTTCGCCCGCTTCGGCGGGCACCACCGAGCCGGGCGTGCCGTCGTCGTGGGCGGCGCTGCGTTCGCCGTCGGCGCGTTCTGCGCCCTCGGCACCTTCACGGCCTTCGCGGCGGAAACGGTCGCGGCCACGGCCACGGCGGCGGCCGCCTTCGCGCTCGCCACCTTCGGCGTCAGCAGGGCGGTCGCCCTGGGGCGCTTCGCCTTCGGCCACCGGGGCGGCGGCGTCTGCGCGCTCCGCGCCTTCGGCAGCGCCTTCAGCGGCCTGTGCGTTGTCGCCCGTGCCGGTTTCGCCTTCCTGGCGGTCACGGCCACCACGGCGGCGGCGGCGGCGGCCACCTTCGCGTTCGCCACGTTCACCTTCGGCAGCAGGCACGGCGCTGTCGGCCACCGGCTGGCCGGCGGCGTCCAGGGCCACCACCGGGGTGGTCAGCTCGTTGGCTTGTTCCGGGGCCAGCGCTTCGGTGGTGCGCGGTGCACGTTCGGCACGCGGGGCGCGTTCGCTGCGCTCACCACGTTCTGCACGTTCACCACGCTCACCGCGGTTCTGGCCACGTTCGCCACGCTCAGCGCGGTCGCCACGCTCGGCACGCGGCTCCTGGCGTTCCGGCCGGCCTTCGCGGGCCTCGGCGGGGGCGCCTTCGCGGCGCGCGTCGCGGCCACCACGGTCGCCACGCTCAGCACGGTCACCGCGTTCACCACGGCCTTGGCCACGCTCGTTGCGCTGGCCGCCGCGCTCACCGCGCTCACCGCGTTCACCACGCTCGCCGCGTTCACCACGGCGGCCATCGCGCTTGCCACCTTCGGCGGCGGCGGGTTTGGCCGGTGCGGGTTCAGGGGCGGCCACCGGGGCCGGCGCGGGGGCCGGCGTGCCGCCGAACAGGTTCTTGAACCAGCCGAAGAAACCGCCGCTGGCGGCCACGGGGGCGGCCACGGCCGGGGCCGCGACCGGCGCCGGTGCCACCACGGCCTTGGGCGGGGGGGCGGGGGCCGGCGGGGCGGGCGGCGGGGCCGGCGGTGCCGGTTGGTCGGGCAGCACGCCCTTGATCAGCGGCTCCTGCTTGGCCTTGGTCTTCTCGCGGCGCGTGATGCCGACCTCGTCGGACGGCTCCTCGATCATCGTGTAGCTGGCCTGCAGGCCTTCCAGACGCGGGTCGTCGTGGCGCAGGCGCTCCAGCTTGTAGTTCGGGGTTTCCAGGTGCTTGTTGGGCACCAGCAGCACGGTCACGCGCTGCTTCAGTTCGATCTTGGTGATCTCGGTGCGCTTCTCGTTCAGCAGGAAGCTGGTCACCTCCACCGGCACCTGCACGTGCACGGCGGCGGTGTTTTCCTTCATCGACTCTTCCTGCACCATGCGCAGGATCTGCAGCGCCGAGCTCTCGGTGTCGCGGATGTGGCCGGTGCCGTTGCAGCGCGGGCAGGTGATGTGGTTGCCTTCGCTCAGCGCCGGGCGCAGGCGCTGGCGGCTCAGTTCCAGCAGCCCGAACTTGCTGATGCTGCTGAACTGCACACGGGCACGGTCGTTGCGCAAGGCGTCGCGCAGGCGGGTTTCCACCTCGCGCCGGTTCTTGCTCTCTTCCATGTCGATGAAGTCAACGACGATCAGGCCACCCAGGTCGCGCAGGCGCATCTGGCGCGCGATCTCGTCGGCGGCTTCCAGGTTGGTGCGCGTGGCGGTTTCTTCGATGTCGCTGCCGCGCGTGGCGCGCGCGGAGTTCACGTCCACCGACACCAGGGCTTCGGTGTGGTCGATGACGATGGCGCCGCCCGAAGGCAGGTTCACCGTGCGGCTGAACGCGGTTTCGATCTGGTGTTCGATCTGGAAACGGCTGAACAGCGGCGCGTCGTCGCGGTAACGCTTGACGCGGTTCGCCGTGTCCGGCATCACGTGGGCCATGAACTGCTTGGCCTGTTCGTAGATGTCGTCCGTGTCGATCAGGATTTCGCCCACATCCGCATGGAAATAGTCGCGGATGGCGCGGATCACGAGGCTGCTCTCCTGATAGATCAGGTAAGCGCCTTTGCCGCCTTTGGAGGCATCGTCAACCGCCGTCCAGAGCTTGAGCAGGTAGTTCAAGTCCCACTGCAGTTCCGGCGCAGTGCGGCCAATGCCGGCGGTGCGCGCGATCAGGCTCATGCCCTTGGGGTAGTCCAGGCTCTCGAGGTTCTCTTTGAGCTCTTCGCGGTCTTCACCCTCGATGCGGCGGCTGACGCCACCACCCCGTGGGTTGTTGGGCATCAAAACCACATAGCGGCCGGCCAGCGAAATGAAGGTGGTGAGTGCAGCGCCCTTGTTGCCGCGCTCTTCCTTTTCCACTTGCACCAGCAGCGACTGGCCTTCGCGGATGACGTCATTGATGCGTGCGGTGCGCGCGTCGGCGCCTTCTTTGAAGAAGCTGCGGGCAATTTCCTTGAAGGGCAGGAAACCGTGGCGTTCTTCGCCGTAATCCACAAAGCAGGCTTCGAGGCTGGGCTCGACGCGGGTCACAACGGCCTTGTAGATGTTGCCTTTGCGCTGTTCGCGGCCTTCGATTTCGGTTTCAAAGTCGATCAGTTTTTGGCCATCGACAACGGCCAGGCGACGCTCTTCGGGCTGCGTCGCATTGATGAGCATGCGTTTCATCGGTTCATTCACTCCAGTTCGGTCAGCGCCAAGGCTTGCGCCTCGGCTGATCGATGCCGTGCGGTGGAGGGAACCGGAAGAGAAAGGAATCGCCCTGGGCGACGCTCGAATCAGTCTTTTGGACGTCGTCGGAGGGTCGCGTTGGCACGGGCGCTCCATCCGGCACGTACCAGGGCAGCCGGCGCGCCACCCGGGCCGGCCCAGCGGCAACGCCCGGCCCAACACTGCTCAAAGCTGGCAGTGTGGTCGGGGCGGCGGCTGAAAACCGAGGCGGGGTGGGGTAGCGGCATGCGCGTGGGTTGGCGGGTGGGGCGCGAGGCGCTGCTGGCGGGCCAGCGGCGCAGGAAACCTTGTTGGGGGTGTCGAGCCGCTGGCAATAAAGGGCTGGCGGCTTGACGCGGTTCATTCACACTGCACTACCGGCCATTGAGCGGCGCCGCCAGCACCACCTTTTGGGTGCAGCCTGCGCGAAACAAAAGCCGTGGCATCACGGGTTGCCTTCGGTGCCGGCGCGTAAAATCAAATAAATCAACGACTTACGGCACAGATGACAGGCCGCAGTATAGAAGACAAAAACAAGCGGCCGAGCCCCATGAAACCCGAGGTAACCGCCGCCGTGCGCTATGCCGTGGTGGACGAAGGCTCCGAAGGCCAGCGCCTTGACAACTTTTTGCTCCGCGAGCTCAAAGGTGTGCCCAAAACCCACGTTTACCGTGTCATTCGGGCCGGAGAGGTGCGCGTCAACAAAGGTCGCGCCCAAGCCGACACCCGGCTGGTGATGGGCGATGTGGTGCGCATCCCGCCCGTTCGCATTGCCGAAAAGGAAGTCAGCGAAGCGGCGCCGCCGCGCGAGTTCCCGATCTTGTTCGAGGACGAGCACCTGCTGGTCATCGACAAACCCGCCGGCGTGGCGGTGCATGGCGGCTCAGGGGTCAGCTTTGGCGTGATCGAGCAACTGCGCCGCGCGCGCCCGCAGGCCAAGTTCCTGGAACTGGTGCACCGGCTCGACAAGGAGACCAGCGGCGTTCTGGTGTTGGCCAAGCGGCGGTCGGCGCTCACCCACCTGCAGGACCAGTTCCGTGGTCGCGAGACCGGCAAAACCTATGCGGCCCTGGTTTGGGGCGACTGGCCTGAGAAGCTCAAAGTCATCGACGTGGCGCTGCACAGGTACCTGGATGCCGATGGCGAGCGCCGGGTCCGCCAGGTCACGGCCAGCCACGACCCGGCGGCGGAAATGGCCAAGCGCTCCATCACCTTGGTGAAGGTTGCTCAGCGCCTGGGCTGGGCCAGCCTTTTGGATGTGACCATCAAAACCGGGCGCACGCACCAAATTCGCGTGCATTTGGCGGAAGCTGGCCATGCCATCGTCGGCGACCCCAAGTACGGCGACTTCGACAAGAACCGCGAACTCGCGCGCGGCCCCAAGCGCTTTCCGCGCATGTTTCTGCATGCCCGGCGCTTGCAGTTCGTCCACCCTTTGACCGGCGTGTCGGTGACGTGTGAAGCCAACTTGCCAACAGATTGCCAAGCGCTACTTTGAACATGCCTCGCTACGAACTCCTTGCCTTTGACTGGGACGGCACCCTGTTTGACTCCACCGCATGCATCGTCAAGAGCATGCAAGCGGCGGCCCGTGAACTCGGCTTGGCCGAACCGTCGGTCGAACGTGCCCGCCACGTCATTGGACTGGGCCTGGAGCCCGCCTTGCTGTCGGCCATGCCCGACTTGCCGCGCACGCGCTACCGCGAGCTGGCCGACGCCTACCGCAGGCACTACTTCAGCACCGCGCATGAAGTGACCCTGTTTGAAGGTGTGCCCGAGTTGCTGCGCTCGCTCCAGGCCCGGGGTCACCGCTTGAGCGTGGCCACGGGAAAAAGCCGGCGGGGTCTGGACGAAGCGCTGGAGCAGGTGGGACTGCAACGGCTCTTTGAAGCCACTCGCACCGCCGACGAAACCGCCAGCAAGCCGCATCCGCAAATGCTGCACGAGCTGATGGACGAGCTCGGCGTGCCGGCCCACAGCACCTTGATGGTGGGCGACACCACGCACGACCTGCAACTGGCCGCCAATGCCGGCACGAAGGCCGTGGCCGTGAGCTTTGGTGCCCATGGTGTGCAAGAACTCGAAAGCCTGCAGCCTTTGGTCGTGCTTCACAGCGTGACCGAACTGTCCGACTGGTTGCACCAGCATGGCTGAAGCCGGCCTGCGCGTCTGCGCCTCCAGCGACTTGCTGGAGCGCGGCTTGGGCGTGCAATGGGACTTGCGCTACTGCGGCATGGACGAACGCGCCTTCGCGCTGCGCATTGACGGCAAGGCCGTGGCCTACTTGAACCGCTGCGCCCACGTGCCCACGGAGCTCGATTGGCAGCCCAACGAGTTCCTGGACAGCGACCGCCGTTACATCCTGTGTGCTGTGCATGGGGCTGTGTACTCGCCGCACACGGGCGCTTGCGTCATGGGGCGCTGTGGTCGCGCCGGCTTGATTCCTGTGGCCGTGGCCGAGGTCAACGGCGAACTGCATTGGTATCCTTCTTCGACACTTCAGCCGCTGCCGGCTTCGAACGGCGCGCTCCTCCATGACCCAAGACTCCCCCCTGCTGCCGGACCCGACTCCGGAGCCTGATGACATGCTGAAGGCGGTGCCGGTGCAGCCACCTGGGGCTGCGGCACCGGTCGCGCCGGCGCCCACGCACGAGCAACTCGCACTGCAGTTGGCCCGCGACTTCTTGGATGAAAAGCGCCGGGAGCGCCGCTGGCGCGTGGTGCTTCGCACGGGCTGGCTGCTGTTGGCGGCTGCTTTGTTTTGGTCCTTGTGGGCACAGCAGCACCCGACCGCTGTGTCGGGCACACCGCACACGGCCCTGGTGGAAGTGCGGGGCGAAATTGCCGCCGGCACCGAGGCCAGCGCCGAGCTGATCGTGGCGGGTTTGAAGATTGCCTTTGCCGATCATGGCGCACGCGCTGTTGTCATTCGCTTCAATTCGCCGGGCGGCAGCCCGGTGCAGGCCGGCATCGTTTACGACGAGATCAAGCGCCTGCGTGCGCTGCATGACAAGCCGGTCTATGCCGTGGTGGAAGATCTCTGCGCTTCGGCGGCGTACTACATGGCCTCCGCCACCGATTCCATCTACGTCGACAAAGCCTCGCTCGTGGGCTCCATCGGCGTGCTCATGGACGACTTCGGCTTCGACGGCCTGATGAAAAAGCTCGGCATTGAGCGCCGCCTCATCACGGCCGGTGAGCACAAGGGCATGCTCGACCCCTTCAGCCCCCTGCCGGCGCAAGAGCGCGAGATGGCGCAGCAAATGCTGGATGAGATTCACCAGCAGTTCATCACGGCCGTGCGCGAAGGGCGTGGCAAGCGCCTCAAGGAAGACGATCAAACCTTCAGCGGCATGGCCTGGAACGGTGCGCGCGCCGTGGAGATGGGCCTGGCCGACGGCTTTGGCAACCTCGACCAAGTGGCCCGCGACGTGGTGGGCGCTGAAGAAGTCATCGACTACACACCGCATGACAACGTGGCCGAGCGCCTGGCCAAGCGCTTTGGCGCCGCCATGGGCGAAGGCGCCGTGAAGGCGCTGCGCTACACCCAAAGCCTCAAATGAGCTTCGACTGGCGTAGCGGCTACCCCAGCCGCCGCAGCCCTGTGTTTGGCCGCAACGTGGTGGCCACCAGCCACACACTGGCCGCGCAAATGGGGCTGCGCATGCTGCAGCAAGGCGGCAACGCGGTGGATGCCGCCGTGGCCACTGCGGCCTGCATGACCCTGGTAGAGCCTTGCTCCAACGGCCTGGGCTCCGACGCCTTCGCGCTCGTTTGGGATGGCCAGCAACTCCACGGCCTGAACGCCAACGGCGCCTCGCCCATGGCCTGGGCGCGCAGCCACTTTGGGGATCAGCCCATGCCCCAGCGCGGCTGGGACACGGTCACCGTGCCCGGCGCCGTCGGCGGCTGGGCCGAACTGCACCGCCGCTTTGGCAAGCTGCCCTTTGCCGACTTGATGGCACCCGCCATCGAGATCGCCGAGCGCGGCTACGCCGTGCCCGTGGGCGTGGCCGACAAATGGGCGCGCGCCGCCCAGGTGCCGGAGTTGGCCAGCGGCGCCGGTTTTGCTGAGGCCTTTTTGCCCCAGGGCCGCGCGCCGCATGTGGGCGAACGCTTCAGCTTCCCAGGCGCCGCGCGCAGCCTGCGCTTGATCGCCGACTCCCAAGGCGAAGCCTTCTACCGAGGCGAAATTGCCGAGGCCCTCGGCGCCTTTTCGCGCCAAGGCGGTGGCCTGCTCACTGCCGCTGACCTTGCCGCCTACCAGCCCGAATGGGTCACGCCCTTGCAGACCGGCTTCCAGGGCCACGAGGTGCACGAGATTCCCCCCGCCGGCCAAGGCATTGCGGCGCTCATGGCGCTTCGCATCGCTGAAACCCTTGGCTTGGGCGAGCACCCGGTGGACGACTGGCGCACCCAGCATTTGCTGATCGAAGCCATGAAGCTGGCCTTTGCGGACGTCTACCACCACGTGGCCGACCCGCGCGCCATGGCCCTGAGCCCCGCGCAGCTGCTGGACCCCGCCTACCTGCAAAGCCGCGCCGCGCTCGTTCACCGCGAACGCGCCCAGGTCTTTGGTGCCGGCAACCCCATCAAGGGCGGCACCATCTACCTCACCACGGCCGATGCCTCCGGCATGCAGGTCAGCTTCATCCAGAGCAATTACATGGGCTTTGGCTCCGGCTTGGTGCTGCCGGGTTACGGCGTGAGCCTGCAAAACCGGGGCGCCTGCTTCACCACCGAGCGCGGTCACGTGAATGAAGTCGGCCCTGGCAAGAAGCCGTTCCACACCATCATTCCCGCCTTCTTGACCCAAAACGGCCAAGCCCAAATGGGCTTCGGCATCATGGGCGGCAACATGCAACCGCAGGCGCACTTGCAAACCCTGGTGCGCATGCTGGTCTACCGCCAGCACCCGCAAGCC
>JBKCUM010000254.1:0-47856 GCA_046318395.1 Rubrivivax sp. | reverse complement strand
CAGCGACACCGGAAACAGGCCGCCTTGGTCTCGACTGTGTCCTTGCACGTAGCCCATATGAACAATGCCCTGCAGCTTTCGCTGCAGGGCATTGTGTTCAGGGCTTCAGATCGGCGTCAGAGTATTGACACGGACTGTTCGAGGGCCCTTTGTTTTGTGCGGTGCGCTGTGGGCGCGCGGCCAGGCTCAGCGAATGAGCTTCTCGTGCGCGAACAGGTCGGCCACCACTTCCCGGGTGCGCACCACGTGCACCTGGGGCCCGTCCAGCATCACTTCAGCCGCGCGGGGACGCGTGTTGTAGTTGCTGGCCATGGTCATGCCATAGGCGCCAGCCGACAGGATGGCCAGCACGTCGCCGGGCTGCACGGCCAGCGCGCGGTCGCGGCCCAGCCAGTCGCCGGACTCGCACACCGGACCCACCACGTCCCAGGTCAGTGGCCGGGCCTGGGCCGTTGGCGCGCAGGCTTCGATGGCCATCCAGGCTTCGTACATCGCCGGTCGCACCAGGTCGTTCATGGCCGCGTCAACGATGCAGAAGTTCTTCACTTCGCCGGGCTTCAGGTACTGCACCTCGGTCAGCAGCACGCCGGCGTTGCCCACCAACGAGCGGCCGGGCTCCAGCAGCAGTTCGCGGTGGCCATGGCCACGCTCGTCCAGGCGCTGCAGCAGACGCGCCACCAGTTCGTCGGCCTGCGGCGGGGCTTCGTCGGTGTAGGTGATGCCCAGGCCGCCGCCCACGTCCACGTGGTGCAGCGGGATGCCGGCGGCCTCCACGGCTTCCACCAAGTCCAGCACGCGGTCCAGCGCATCCAGGTAGGGGGCCAGCTGGGTGATCTGGCTGCCGATGTGGCAGTCGATGCCCACCACCTGCAGCCCGGGCAGGGCCGCCGCATGGCGGTAGACCGCCAGGGCCTCGTCGTGCGCGACGCCGAACTTGTTGCCCTTCAGGCCGGTGGAGATGTACGGGTGGGTGCCGGCGTCCACATCGGGGTTCACGCGCAGGCTGACGGCCGCCGTGCGGCCCAGCGCCACGGCCACCTGCGAAAGGCGGTCCAATTCGGGCAGGCTTTCCACGTTGAAGCAGCGCACGCCGGCCAGCAGCGCCTGCCGCATCTCGCTCGCGGTCTTGCCCACGCCGCTGAACACCACTTTGGCGGGGTCGGCACCAGCGGCCAGCACGCGGGCCAGTTCGCCGCCGGACACGATGTCGAAGCCGCAGCCGGCCTCGGCGAAGGTCTGCAGCACGGCCAGCGTGGAGTTGGCCTTCATGGCGTAACACACCAGGTGCGGGCGACCGACCAGCGCGCGCTGGTAGGCGGCCAGGGCCTGCAGCATGGCCTGGCGGGAGTACACGTACAGCGGCGTGCCGTGCTGGCGGGCCAGTTCGGTCAGGTCGTGGCCATCCAGTGTGAGCCGGCCTTGCGCGTCACGCGCCAGGAAAGGGGCGCCGGGCAGCATCAGCGAGCACCGGCGGCCGTGGCCGACGAAGCAGCGGGTGCCGCGGTCTTGGCCGGCGTCAGCGGGCCTTTCTGTCCGCACGCGGCCAGGGCGCCCAGCAACAGCGTCAGCAACAGGGTGGCGGGGCGCGGCACTAAACTCGGTCGAACAGCTTTTTTCATGGGTCGATTTTATGAGCACGGGTCTGACCGACGCCGAGTACCACGCCGCGACGCGGCAATTGCTGGCCAGTGTGGAGGCCACCGCCGACCGCCTGCTGCAAGACGATGTGGTGGACATCGATACCCACCGCACCGGTGGTCTGCTCGAACTGAGCTTTCCTGGTGGCAGCAAGATCGTCATCAACACCCAGCCGCCGCTGCACGAGGTGTGGCTGGCGGCGCGCGGTGGTGGTTTCCATTTCAAGTTCGACCAGGGCCGCTGGGTCGATACCCGCGACGGCCAAGAGTTCTTCGCGCTGTTGTCCGCCCAGGCGAGCGCCCAAGCCGGCCAGCTGTTGCAGTTCAGCCTGGGCTGAGCCTGCGCGGCCCGCGCTGGCCCGTGCGGCGGGGTCAGCGAAAGCCGCGGTGATGGCTTTGCCCCCAGGCGGGTGATGGGGCCGTGCGCCCCGGTTCACCGCCATGCGCCGGCCGCCGTCAGCGCCTGAACAGATCCAGGATGCTGCTGCGCTCTTCGGCGTTTGGCGTCGGCGGCAATTTGTCTTCCAGGCCAACGCTGGCCACACCGCGGTTGCCGCCAAATTCGTCGAACAGCCACTGCCCGCCCACGTTGACCACGCCTTCCGGCGGCACAGGCTCTTGTACCGGCACGTTGCGCAAGGCGTGCTGCATCAGGTCCATCCACACCGGCAGCGCCAAACCACCGCCGGTCTCGCGGTCACCCAGCTTGCGCGGGTTGTCGTAGCCGATCCACACCACCGCGGTCAGCGTGGGGTTGTAGCCGGCGAACCAGGCGTCCATGGAATCGTTGGTCGTGCCCGTCTTGCCGTACAGGTCAGGCCGCTTCAGCGTGGCCTGCGCCTTGGCGGCCGTGCCCGAGCGGGTGATCTCTTGCAGCAGGGTGCCCATCACAAACGCGTTGCGCGCATCCAGCACCCGCGCCGATTCGTCCAGCGCCGGCGCCGGCGTCTCCAGCAGCACCCGGCCCTTGCTGTCGGTGAGTTTGGTGATCAAACGCGGCAGCACCTGGTAGCCGCCGTTGGCGAACACGCTGTAAGCCGTGGCCATCTGCATGGGCGTGACCGAACCGGCCCCCAGCGCCATCGTCAGGTAGGGCGGGTGTTTGTCGGCCTCGAAGCCGAACTGCTTGATCCAGTCGTGTGCGTGGTCGGTGCCGATCGCGCGCAAGACCCGGATGGACACCATGTTCTTGGACTTGGCCAATGCCGTGTGCAGCGGCATGGGCCCTTCGAACTTGCCGTCGTAGTTCTTCGGCTCCCAAGGCTGGCTGCCCGTGGTGCCAGCGTCGAAGAACAGCGGGGCGTCGTTCACCAAAGTGGTCGGTGTGAAACCTTTTTCCAGCGCGGCCGAATAGATGAACGGCTTGAAGCTGGACCCGGGCTGACGCCAGGCCTGGGTGACGTGGTTGAACTTGTTCTTGCCGTAGTCGAAGCCGCCCACCAGTGCGCGCACAGCCCCGTTGCGGGGGTCGACCGCCACCAGGGCCCCTTCCACCTCGGGCACCTGCGTCAACATCCACTCGGCCTTGGGGCCAGTGGCGCGCAGGGCGCGCACCACGGCGCCGCGGCGGATCTGCACCTTCGGCCCGGCCTTGTTCGACAGCCCTGAGGTCACCGGCTTCAGGCCGTCGCCCGTGACGGTGATGGTGTCGCCGCTTTGCAGCATGGCCACGACCTTGCGCGGCCCGGCTTCCAGCACCACGGCGGCACGCAGGTCGTCGTTGTCCGGGTGGTCCGTCAGGGCCTCGGCCACGCGGGCGTCCAGCAGGGCCGGGTCGGCGGGCAGGTCGATGTAGGCCTCCGGCCCGCGGTAGACCTGCCGCAGTTCGTAGTCCATCAGCCCCTTGCGCAGCGCCTTGTAGGCCGCGGTCTGCGTGCCGGCGTCGGCCGTCAGGTAAACGTTCAAGCCCCGGGTGTAGGACTCGTCGCCGTACTGCGCAAAAACCAGTTGCCGTGCAGCTTCGGCCAGGTACTCACCGTGCACGGCCACGTCGTTGTGGACGCGGTAGCGCAGCACCTGGGCGACGGCGGCGTCGTGCTGGGCTTCGGTGATGAAGCCGTTGTCGGCCATGCGCTCGATGATGTAGCGCTGGCGCAGCGTGGCCCGCTTGGGGTTGACGATCGGGTTGTAGGCCGACGGCGCCTTGGGCAGACCGGCCAGCATGGCGGCTTCGGCCACCGTCACCTCGGCCAACTTCTTGCCGAAGTAGATCTCCGCCGCTGCGGCAAAGCCGTTGGCGCGTTGACCCAGGAAGATCTGGTTCATGTACAGCTCCAGGATCTGGTCCTTGGAGAGCACGCTCTCGATCTTCAGTGCGAGCAGGATCTCGTAGATCTTGCGGGTGAAGGTCTTTTCCGTCGACAGGTAGAAGTTTCGCGCCACCTGCATGGTGATGGTCGAGGCGCCTTGGCTGCGCGCGTCGCGCAGGTTCTCCAGCGCTGCGCGCGCCACACCTTTGTAATCCACGCCCCCATGCTGGTAGAAGCGCGCGTCTTCCGCCGCCAGCACCGCGTCTTTCATGACCTGCGGGATCTGCTTGATGGGCGTGAAGTTGCGGCGTTCTTCGCCGAATTCGCCCAGCAGCACGCCGTCGGACGAAAACACCCGCATCGGCAGCTTGGGGCGGTAGTCGGTCAGGCTGGCAATCTCAGGCAATTGCGGGTACGCCACGGCCAGGGCCACGCCCACCAACAGCGCCACGGCCACCACGCCAGCCACGACCAAGCCACCGGTCCACACCGCCAAGCGGCCCAGCCAGGTCAGCAGTGCATGTGCGGGGGAAGCGCCGGCCGCGCCGCGCTCAGAAGACGAATTGTTTCGATGCGACGCAGGTTCGGTCATAAAGGTCCCGTGGCGGGTGTCGATGATTATAGAAACCGCGCCGAGTCAGAACCGACGCTCCCCTGGCAAGAACCGACGGCATGGACTTGTGCAATACCGCACGCCTGTCATCCGGGGTTTGCGGGTTGTTTCAACTGTCGCGTAAATCGTCAGGCAACGACAACGAGACAGGGGGTGCGCAGGGCCGTTTTTCTTTGGTGCACAAGGGCTTTACTGCTAGCATTGAAGTAACTCTTTAACAAGCCCGGGTGCGTCCTCGGGCGCCTGGGGAGACCCACCTTTGAGTTTTCTGGACGTACTGCTGGGTCGCAAACACCCCCCCATGATCGGTTTGGACATCAGTTCTTCCAGCGTCAAGTTGGTGGAGCTGGGGCAGACTGCCTCTGGGGATTTCGTACTGGAGCGATTTGCTTCCGAGCCTTTTGAAAAGGGCTGGATCACCGACGGCCAAATCGAGAAATTCGATGAGGTGGCTGAAGCGGTGCGCAAAGTCGTGGCCAAGAGTGGCACCAAGACCAAGCAGGTCGTGATGGCCATGCCGCAGTCGGCAGTGATCACCAAGAAGATCATGCTGCCAGCGGGTCTGCGCGACGAAGAGATGGAACTCCAGGTGGAGTCCGAGGCCAACCAGTACATCCCTTTTTCGTTGGACGAGGTGAGCCTGGACTTTTGCGTCATCGGACCCAGCATGACCTCGGCCGGTGATGTGGAGGTGTTGATCGCCGCCAGCCGCAAAGACCGTGTGCAGGACCGCCAAGGTCTCGCCGAGGCGGCGGGCCTGAAGCCGGTGGTGCTGGACATCGAGTCGCACGCTTCGCGCTTGGCCATGAGCCGTGTGGTCTCTGCCTTGCCCAATGAAGGCCGCGATGCCCTGGTGGCGCTGTTCGAGATCGGTGCCGACACCACCAGTTTGAAAGTGCTGCGCGACGACGAGATGCTGTACGACCGCGACCAAGCCTTCGGCGGTTCGCAACTCACCCAGCTGATCAGCCGCCAGTACGGCTTCTCTTTCGAAGAAGCCGAACAGAAAAAGCTCTCCGGCGACCTGCCAGAAGACTACGAAAGCAGCATCCTGGTGCCCTTCGTGGACAGCCTCTCGCAAGAGATCGGCCGCGCGCTGCAGTACTTCTTCACCAGCACGCCGCACCACAAAGTGCACTACGTGATGCTGGCCGGTGGCACCGCCACCTTGCCGGGCCTGAAGGACCGTGTCACCGAGCTCACGGGCTTTGCTTCGCAGGTGGTGAACCCCTTCGACAACATGCAGTTGGGCGGCCATGTGCGCGAGAGCCGCGTGCGCCGTGAAGCCCCGTCTTACCTGACCGCCTGCGGTTTGGCCATGCGGAGGTTTGTGCAGTGATCCTCATCAACCTGCTGCCCCACCGCGAAGCGCGACGGCTGCAGCGCAAGCGCGCGTTTTTTGTCGGTCTGGGCCTCAGCGCCATGGCCGGCGTTCTGGTGGTCGGGTCTTGGTACACCATCCTGCAACAGATGACCGCCGCGCAACAGTCGCGCAACGAATTCCTGCAGGGCGAAATCCGACGCTTGGAAGCGCAGATCAAGGACATCGCCACACTGCGCAACGAGATCGATGCGCTGAAGGCCCGGCAAAAGGCCGTGGAAGACCTGCAAACCGACCGCAACACGCCGGTCTATTTGTTGAACGAACTCGTCAAGCAGACCCCGGAAGGTGTCTACCTCACCAGCATCCGCCAAACCGGCCAGTCCGTGGCGGTGACGGGTGTGGCGCAAACCAACGAGCGTGTCAGCGAGTTCCTGCGCAACACCCTCTACAACTCCCCTTGGTTGGAGCGTGCCGAACTCGGTGAGATCCGTGCCAGCAATGCCGGCGTGGGCCCCAACCAGCGGCGTCTGTTCGAGTTCTCCATGCGGGTGAGCATCAAGCGCCCGCAAGCACCTGCGGCAGCGGCGCCGGCGCCTGCGGCGGCCTCCGCCCCGGCCAAGTCTTCCTGAGGCGAGCATGGCCAAGGCTTCCACACTCAATTTCGATGTCAGCGTCTTCGTTGACAACGCGGTCTTGCAGTTCAAGGGGCTGAACCCCAATGAACCCGGCCAGTGGCCCACCTTGCCCAAGGTCGCCACGTTCCTGGCCACGATCGCCCTGGTCTGTCTGGCTGGCTGGATGGTGGTGCTGTCCGCTGCTGCCGACGAATTGCAGGCCGAGCGCGACCGTGAGCCACAGCTCAAGTCCGACTACCGCAACAAGCTGGGTCAGGCCGTGAACCTGAGCGAGTTGCGCAAGCAGAAACTGCAGGTCCAGGAATACGTCACCCAGTTGGAAAAACAACTGCCGGGCAAGGCCGAGATGGACGCGCTGCTGTCGGACATCAACCAGGCCGGTGTGGGCCGTGGGTTGCAGTTCGAACTGTTCAAGCCAGGCAGCGTCGAGGTCAAGGACTACTACGCCGAGCTGCCCATCGCCATCCGCGTCACGGGCCGGTTCCACGACGTGGGCTCTTTCGCTGCCGATGTCGCCAACCTGTCGCGCATCGTCACGTTGCAAAACCTGAACCTGACCGTGGTGGGGCGGGACAGCCAAGGCCAGCTGGCCATGGACGCGACGGCCCGGACCTACCGCTACCTCGACGCCTCTGAAGTGGCCGACCAAAAGAAAGGCGGCAAGAAATGAGCCGCCGTTTCGCCATGGGCGCCGCGGTGCTGTGCCTGGCCGTGCTGGCGGGGTGCAGCGCTGAGCATGAAGAGCTGCAGCAATGGATGGACCAGCAGCGGCGCGAGGCCAAGCCGAACGTGCCACCGCTGCAACCGCCCAAGAAGTTCGATCCCGAGCCCTACACCATGGGGCAGGCCGTCGAACCCTTCAGCGGCCAGAAGTTGTCGGTGGCGCTCAAGCAGGAAGCGCGTCAGCCGAACTCCTTGTTGGCGGCCGAATTGAACCGCCGCAAAGAGCCGCTGGAGTCCTACCCGTTGGACAGCATGTCCATGGTGGGCAGCGTGGCCAAGCAAGGCCAGCCCTTTGCCTTGTTGCGGGTGGACAACTTGCTTTACCAGGTCAAGGTGGGTGACTACCTCGGCCAGAACTACGGGCGCATCACGTCGATCGCCGAAACCGAGATTGGGCTGCGCGAGATCGTTCAGGACGCCGCCGGCGAATGGATACAGCGGCCGGCCACGTTGCAGCTGCAAGAGAGGGTGCGATGAGTGCGCGCGAGATGAAGACGGCGATGAAGATCACCGAAGGGGACAGCAGCATGTTCAAGTGGCCCGCGTTCCGCGCAGGCTTGGCGGTGGCCGCCGTGGTCGTGTTGGGTGCAGCGCCCAACATCGTCTGGGCTGCGCCGGCGATCCAGGCCATCACCAGCACGCAGCAGGCGGGCGGTGAAGTGGTGCGCATCGAACTGAACGAGCCGCTGCAGGCCGTGCCCAACGGTTTCTCCGTGCAAAGCCCGGCCCGCATCGCCATCGACCTGCCGGGCGTGACCAACGCCATGGGTCGGTCCTCGGTGGAAATGAACCAGGGCAACCTGCGGTCGGTCAGCGTGGCGCAGTCGGGTGACCGTACGCGGCTGGTGCTGAACCTCAAACAAGCTTCTGGCTACCGCGCCCAACTGCAAGGCAATGCCTTGCTGCTGCTGCTGGAATCGGGTTCGGCGGCACCGATGCCGGTGGCCCCGGTGGTGGCGGCTGCACCCGCCAAGACCGGCGAACAGCCCGTGCACTTCGCCCCGTCTCAAAACGCCGTGGCGCAGGGCCTTCGCGATGTGGATTTCCGCCGCGGCAGCGATGGCGCCGGCCGTGTGGTGGTGGGCCTGCCCAGCACCCAAGTGGGCGTGGACATCCGCCAGCAGGGGCAGACCTTGGTGGTGGAGTTCCTCCGTTCGACCTTGCCGGACGCGTTGCGTCGCCGCATGGACGTCACCGACTTCGGCACGCCGGTGAAGTCGGTGTCCACCTTCCAAAGTGGTGACCGCGTGCGCATGGTGGTTGAGCCCACGGGCGCCTGGGAGCACAGCGCCTACCAGACGGACAACCAGTTCGTGCTGGAAGTGCGGCCCATGAAGCTGGACCCGAACAAGCTCACCCAAGGCCCGGGCTTCCAAGGTGAAAAGCTGTCGCTGAACTTCCAGAACATCGAAGTGCGCGCGCTGCTGCAGGTCATCGCCGACTTCACCAACTTCAACGTCGTGACCAGCGACACGGTGACCGGCACGGTCACACTGCGCCTCAAGGACGTGCCCTGGGACCAGGCTCTGGACATCATCATGCAGAGCAAGGGCCTGGGCGTGCGCAAGAGCGGCAACGTGCTGTGGATCGCGCCCAAGGACGAACTGGCCGCCAAGGAGCAGGTCGACCTGGAGGCCAAGAAGAAGGTGGCAGAACTGGAGCCGCTGCGCACGCAGTCTTTCCAGCTGAACTACACCAAGTCCGAAGAGGTGGCCAAGGGCCTGAGCGGGCAGGCACAGGGTGGCGGCGGCACCGGCGGTCAGGCCAGCCGCATCCTGTCTCCGCGCGGCACGGTCATCTTCGAGGCCCGCACCAACCAGCTGTTTGTTTCGGACATTCCGAGCAAGCTGGAAGAAATCCAGCAACTGATCGCCAAGATCGACATCCCCGTCCGCCAGGTGCTGATCGAAGCCCGCATCGTCGAAGCCGACGACACCTTCGGCCGCAGCCTGGGTGTGAAGCTGGGCGGTGCCGACGTGCGCGGTATCCGTGGCGGTGATGCCGGCTACGGTGTTGGCGATGGCAACCGTGTTGCCGTCGGTGGCAATTACGCGGCCATCGGCAGCACCACAGGGCAAACTGGCACGACCAGTTTCTCAGACACCCAGTTCACCAACTTCGGTGCCAACGTGTCGGCCAGTGCTTTCGGCGGTGCATCGGCTGCGACCTTTGCCCTTTCGTTGTTCAGCAACGCCGCCGGTCGCTTCCTGAACCTGGAACTGTCGGCGCTGGAATCCGAGGGGCGCGGCAAGATCGTGTCCAGCCCGCGTGTCATCACCGCCGACCAGGTGAAGGCGTTGATCGAGCAGGGCGAAGAACTGCCCTACCAGCAGGCCACGTCCAGCGGCGCCACCTCGGTGTCTTTCCGCAAGGCCAACCTGAAGCTGGAAGTCACGCCGCAGATCACGCCTGAAGGCAACGTGATTCTGGACGTTGATGTGAACAAGGACAGCGTCGGCCGCAGCACGGTGGCGGGTTTTGCCATCGACACCAAGCACGTGAAGACCCAGGTGCTGGTGGAAAACGGCGGCACCGTGGTGATCGGCGGCATCTTCACCCAGAACGAGCGCGACACCATCAACAAGGTGCCGCTGCTGGGTGACATCCCTGTGCTCGGCTACCTGTTCCAGAACAAAGTCCGCAGCACCTCGAAGACCGAGTTGCTGGTGTTCATCACGCCGAAGATCGTCACCGATCGCTCCGCAGCGCGCTGAAGCAGGCGCGGGTCACGGACTTCAGGGATGCAGAACATGTCGATGCTCAAACGCACAATTTCAGCCCTGGCCTGGATGGCCTTGGCCTTCCTGGCCGCCTGCGGCGGCGGCGGTGGTTCCGCTGGCAACAGCAGCGGTGGCGAAACCCCCACCTATGTGGTGGCGGTGGCGCTGTCGACCCAAACCGTCACGGCGGCGCAGCCGGCGGTGGTCACCGCCAGCGTGAAGAGCAACACCGGGGTTGCGCTGGTCGGCCAGGTGGTCACCTTCAGCACGCGCGACAAACTGGGCGTTTTCAGCTCGAGCACCGCATTGACCGACGGCAACGGTGTGGCCACGGTCACCCTGTCACCCAGTTCGGCGTCCACCGCGGGCGCTGACGTCGTGACGGCCAGCGTCACGGTGTCCGGCAACACCTACACGGCCAGCACCGGCTTCCAGCTGACCGCCACCAACGTCAGCATCACCAGCTTCAGCAGTGACATCCCGGCGTTGACGGCTTACGGCCAAACCCAGTTGAGCGTCGTGTTGGCGGGTGTGACTTCCAACGTCCCCGTCAACGTCTCGGTGAGTTCTTCGTGCGTCACACAAGGCCGGGCGACCCTGACACCCAGCGATGTCAGCACGACCACCGGGCGCGCCACGTTCACCTACCGAGACCAGGGCTGTGGCGCCTTCAACGGGACCGACGGACTGCAGGCCTCGGTGGCGGGCACCTCGGCCACCGCCAGCCTCAGCCTGACCCTGACCTCGCCGGCGGTGGCCAGCATCGCTTTCGTGTCGGCGTCACCGTCGTCCATCTACCTGCGTGGCTCGGGCTTCGTCGAAAACTCCAACGTCACCTTCCAGGTCCGTGACGCCAACGGCCTGGGCGTGCCCAATCAGTCGGTGGTGTTGGAAGCGACCACGCTGGCCGGTGGTTTGTTGATCGACGGTGGCAGTGTGCCCGTGACCAAGGTGTCCGACAGCGAAGGCAAGGTGCTGGTGCGTGTGAACGCGGGCACCGTGCCCACCCCCGTGCGCATCAAGGCCACGCTCACCAGCGCCGGCGTCTCCACGGTGTCCAGCAGCTTGGCGGTGGCGGTTGGCTTGCCGTCGCAGCAGAACTTCTCGATGTCGCAAGGCACCTTCAACCTCGAAGGTGCTTCGCTGGACGGCCAGCCCAACACCTACACCATCATCGCCTCCGATCGCCTGGGCAACCCGGTGCCTGAAGGCACGGCCATCAACTTCGTGGCGGAAGGTGGCCAGGTCCAGGCCATCCGGTTCACGACGCTGGGCGCCAATGGTTTGGCACAGGCGGTGGCCAACTTCCAGACGTCCACGCCGCGCCCCACGGACGGCCGCGTCACGGTGCTGGCCTACGCACTGGGTGAAGAGTCCTTCCTGGACACCAACGGCAACAACGTCTACGACAACGGCGAGGACTACCAGGACCTGGGCGACATCTTCCTGGACCGCTTGTTCAACGGCAGTTACAACGCTGCGGAAGACCAGTTCATCTCGTTGTCGGTGGCTGGTACAGACGCATGCCGCACAGCCACCTCGGCCCTGTTGCAGTTGGGCGTTGAAGCGCCGTCGCGCAGCCTGTCGAGCACGGGGGCGGCCTTGAACACCTGTGTGGCCGGTTGGGGCAAGGCCTATGTCCGCAAGGCGGTGCAGACGGTCTTTGCGCAGTCCACGGCCCGCATTGGTTGGTTGAGCCTGGATTCGCGTGCTTGGTCGTTCGCCTCCCCTGCCAGCTGTCCGGCCTTGTCGTTGGTGGAGCCCATCAGCGGCCAGCCCGCTTACGAGTCTGTGGGCGACGCTCCCCGGCGTGTGCCCTTCCATCTATTGGGTCAGGGCGTGGCCTTGCGCAACCTCGGGGCCAACGGCGTCATCGGATTCTTGGTGGCGGATACCAACGCATTGGCCCTGAACCCCATGCCTGCGCGCAGCACGGTCTCGGCTTCGGCCACCCAGGGGCTGTCCGTCGGCGTCAGCGGCGGGACGGTGCCGAACACCCTGCAGCCCTCGAGTTCTGCCTTGCTGTACGCCTTTGAAGACGGGGTGGACTCTGGCACGATCTCGGTCACCATCACCTCGCCAGCCGGGGTGGCCAGCTTGTTCGCCATCCCGGTGTACCGGAACACCCCCAGCACCGGCGCCGCCTGCCCTTGATCGTCGCCCTTGTCGGCATGCCTGGCTGTGGCAAGTCCACGGTCGGGCGCCAATTGGCCAAGCACCTGGCTTGGCCGTTTGTCGACAGCGACCACGAGATCGAACGGCGGATCGGCATGCCGATCCGCGAGTGGTTTCAGCTGAACGGTGAGGACAGCTTCCGCGACCTGGAATCCCAGGTCATCGACGAGCTCACCGCCGCACCCGGCTCGGGTGTGTTGGCCACCGGCGGCGGCGCGGTGCTGCGTGAAGCCAACCGCGAACACCTGCACCAGCGCTGCCAAGTGTTCTACCTGCGCTCCAGCCCGGAGGAAATCTTCCGCCGTCTGCGCCACGACACCCAGCGCCCGTTGCTGCAGGTGGCCGACCCGCAGAAACGACTGCGTGAGCTGTACCGCGAGCGTGACCCGCTGTACCGCCGCGTGGCGCATTACGTCGTCGAAACCGCCCGCCCATCGGTGCCGGCTTTGTTGGGCATGGTGCTGATGCAGCTGGAAATGGCTGGCCTGGTGGATGCGGGCGCAGCGTCGGCGATCAGCCCAGACGCTGGCGGTGCGGCGCCAGTCACCGTGGCGCCCAGCCGCACTGGCCCGGCCTCGGACCACTGAGGCTGTGGGTGGTTGTGCGGCGCCCGTGGTCGGGCGCTGCGCTTCCTGGGCTGGGTCCCTGGTGGCCGCCAGGCCGTCGCCGGCCATGGCCGAGGTGGCCGCCGGATGGCGACTTAAACTCCGTGCCCATGGCTTCTCAGCACACGACAGACCTGCCCACCCGCCCGACGGACCCGTCCCCGTTGCCCGTGCCTGCCCAGCGGGTGCCCGTGGCCACGCCGGGCGGCCACTACGACATCCTCATCGGCACGGGCCTGGTCGCGCAGCCGTCCACTTTCGCCGGCTTGCCTCGTGCCTCGCAGGCGGTCATCGTCACCAACGCCACGGTCGACGCTCTACACGGCGATGCGCTGCGCGGTGCCCTGGCGCCGCTGTACCCGCGGGTCACCACGCTGCGGCTGCCCGACGGTGAGGCCTACAAGGACTGGAATACGCTGAACCAGGTCTTTGACCACCTGCTGGCCGAAGGCTGTGACCGCAAGACCACGCTCTTCGCGCTGGGCGGCGGGGTCATCGGCGACATGACCGGCTTTGCTGCCGCCACCTACATGCGCGGCGTACCGTTTGTGCAGGTGCCCACCACGCTGCTGGCGCAGGTGGATTCCTCCGTCGGCGGCAAGACGGCCGTGAACCACCCCCGCGGCAAGAACATGGTCGGTGCTTTCTACCAACCGCTCCGGGTGGTGTGCGACCTGGGTACCCTGGCCACCTTGCCTGCCCGCGAACTGAGCGCAGGATTGGCGGAGGTCATCAAATATGGCCCCATCTACGACGCCGAGTTCCTGGCTTGGCTCGAACAACAGATGCCGGCGCTGATGTCGCGCGACGCGCAGGCCCTGGCGCACGCCGTGCGGCGGTCTTGCGAAATCAAGGCCGAGGTGGTGGGGCAGGACGAACGTGAAAGTGGCTTGCGCGCCATCCTGAACTTCGGCCATACCTTCGGCCACGCCATCGAGGCGGGCCTGGGTTACGGCGAATGGCTGCACGGCGAAGCCGTGGGTTGTGGCATGGTGATGGCGGCGGACCTGTCTGCGGAACTCGGCCTGGTGTCGCCGGCCTTGGTGTCCCGGGTGCGGGCCTTGGTCGAAGCGGCCGGCTTGCCGGTGCTGGGCCCGCGGCTGGGTGCCGCCCGCTACCTGGAACTCATGCGCGTGGACAAGAAAGCCGAAGCCGGCGAGATTCGCTTCGTGCTGGTTCAAGACCAAGGGGTGGCGGTGGTGCGCCCGGCGCCCGATGGCCTGGTGGCCGAGGTCATCGAGCGCCACTGCGCACCCGCATGAGCGGCCTGGCGCCCTGGGCCTGCGACCCCGCCCGCAGCCGTGGGCGCCGGGTGCCAGAGCCTTCGGCCGCGCCACGCAGCGAACACCAGCGAGACCGCGACCGCATCGTGCACAGCACGGCCTTCCGGCGCTTGGTTTACAAGACCCAAGTGTTCATCAACCACGAAGGCGACTTGTTCCGCACGCGGTTGACCCACTCGCTGGAAGTGGCGCAACTGGGGCGTTCCATGGCGCGCATGTTGCGCCTGAACGAAGACCTGGTGGAGGCCATCGCACTGGCCCACGACCTGGGCCACACGCCTTTCGGCCATGCCGGACAGGACGCCTTGCACCAGTGCATGGCCGACCACGGCGGTTTTGAGCACAACCTGCAAAGCCTGCGTGTCGTGGACCGGCTGGAGCAGCGCTACCCCGCTTTCGACGGCCTGAACCTCAGCTTCGAAACGCGTGAAGGCATCTTGAAGCACTGCTCCAAGCGCAACGCCGAAGCGCTGGAAGCGCACGAGCCTGGTGGCCCCGCCCGGCGCTTTCTGGACCGCAGCAGTCCCAGCTTGGAGGCGCAGCTGGTGAACCTGGCCGACGAGATGGCCTACAACACCCACGACATCGACGACGGCGTGCGCTCTGGCCTGTTGACGCTGGAGCAGGTGGCGCAAGTGCCGCTGGTGGCGCACTGGCGCCAGCAGGTGCTGACCGAATACCCGGGTCTGGCGCAGGCGGGCGGCAGGCGCTTGTTGTCGGAAACGCTGCGCCGCATGCTGTCGGCCATGGTGTTCGACCTGGTCGACACCACCGCACTGGCCGTGGCCCGCCTGGCGCCGGCCGACGCCAACGCCGTTCGTGCGGCACCGCCGGTCGTGGCCTTCAGCGCTGGCCTGGCCGCCGAGGTGCAGGCCCTGAAGCGCTTTCTGTTCGCCGAGTTGTACCGCCACCCGCAGGTGGTGGCCATGACGGAGCGTGGCCGGCGTGTGGTGCAGGAACTCTTCGACGCGTACGTGGCCTGCCCGCAAGAAATGCCGGCCGACTACGCGCAGGCCCCGCAGTTGCACCGGGCCGTGGCCGACTACATCGCCGGCATGACCGACCGTTTTGCCAGCCGCGAACACCAGCGGCTGACCGGTCGCGACCTGTTCGCGGCCTGAAGGCCCTTCGCGCAAGGCTCGACCATGGCCCGACTGCCGCGCTGGGTGTTGCCCGGTGGCTTGCATTACGTGTTGCTGAAGGCCCAAGCCGGCCGGCCGGCCTTCGCCGACGAGACCGACGTGGCCCAGGGTCTGGTGGCGCTGCGGGAGGCGGCCTTGTTGCACAAGGTGGCGGTTCATGGCTTTGCGATGAACACGCAAGAACTGCAGCTGCTGTTGACCCCACCCGAAACCGCCGCGCTGAGCCTGTGCATGCAGGCCTTCGGCCGCCGCTACGTGGCGGCCTACAACCGCCGCCATGGCTGCAGCGGCCCCCTGTGGGACGGCCGCTTTCGCTGTGCCGTGGTGCAGCCCGGTGAATGGGCCTTGGATGCCTTGTTGTTGGTGGCCAGCCAGCCCGGCCACACCCACGCTGCGCACCACAGTGGTGGCGCCCGGGTGGGCCTGCTGACCGACCCGCCCGACTACTGGGCGCTGGGCAACACACCGTTCGACCGCGAAGCGCGGTTCCGCGACCGCCTGGAGGCGGGTGTGGCGGCCAGCCGTGCGCAGCGTCTGCGCCAGGGTGCCTGGGGTGGCTGGGCCGTGGGCGAACCCGCTTTCGTGGCGGCCCTGCAGGCCGACGCCGACCGGCCGGTGAAACCTCGGGCCAAAGGCCGACCGGCGAAACCTGCACCAAAATGATCTGTCCCCAATTAATGCTTGCACAACGACGGTGAGGTTTTTAAATGGGGTCAGACCCTGTTTAATCGGCGTTGATGGCCATGCTGCACTGCGGTACGCTCGCGTTTTCCCTGTAGCCCGGAGCGCGCCATGTCCGACGCCAAGCTGAACGCCCCCGCCACGCCCGAAGAAATTCAGGCCCTTGCCGAACAAGGTCTGTACGACCCGAAGAACGAGCGTGACGCCTGCGGCGTTGGTTTCGTGGCCCACATCAAGGGCAACCGCGCGCACGCCATCGTGGCGCAGGGCCTGAAGATCCTGGAGAACCTGGACCACCGCGGTGCCGTCGGCGCCGACGCGCTGATGGGCGATGGCGCGGGCATCCTGATCCAGATCCCCGACGAGTTCTACCGCGCCGAGATGGCCGCCCAGGGCGTGCAACTGCCGCCGCCGGGTGAATACGGCGTGGGCATGATCTTCCTGCCCAAGGAACACGCCAGCCGCCTGGCCTGCGAACAGGAACTGGAACGCGCCGTGAAGGCCGAAGGCCAGGTGCTGCTGGGCTGGCGCGACGTGCCGGTGGACCGCGACATGCCGATGAGCCCGGCCGTGCGCGCCAAAGAGCCGGTGATGCGGCAGATCTTCATCGGCCGTGGTCCCGACGTCATCGTGCCCGACGCGCTGGAACGCAAGCTGTACGTCATCCGCAAGACGGCTTCGGCCGCCATCCAGGCCCTGAAGCTGACGCACAGCCGTGAGTACTACGTGCCCAGCATGAGCTGCCGCACCATCATCTACAAGGGCCTGCTGCTGGCCAACCAGGTGGGTGAGTACTTCCTGGACCTGGCCGACCCGCGCACCACCAGCGCCCTGGCCCTGGTGCACCAGCGTTTTTCCACCAACACCTTCCCGGAATGGCCGCTGGCCCACCCCTACCGCATGGTGGCGCACAACGGTGAGATCAACACCGTCAAGGGCAACTTCAACTGGATGCGCGCCCGCGAAGGCGTGATGAAGAGCCCGGTGCTGGGCGACGATCTGAAGAAGCTCTACCCCATCAGTTTCGAGCACCAAAGCGACACCGCCACCTTCGACAACACGCTGGAGCTGTTGACGATGAGCGGCTACCCGCTGGCGCAGGCCGCGATGATGATGATCCCCGAGGCCTGGGAGAACCACGAGATGATGGACACCCGTCGCCGTGCGTTCTACGAGTACCACGCCGCGATGATGGAACCTTGGGACGGCCCGGCCGCCATGGTGTTCACCGACGGCAAGCAGATCGGCGCCACGCTGGACCGCAATGGCCTGCGCCCGGCGCGTTACATCGTCACCGACGACGACCTGGTGGTGATGGCCTCGGAATCGGGCGTGCTGCCCATCCCCGAAGCGCGCATCGTCAAGAAGTGGCGCCTGCAGCCCGGCAAGATGTTCCTGATCGACCTGGAACAAGGCCGCATCGTCGACGACGAAGAGCTGAAGAACCAGTACGCCAACGCACGCCCCTACCGCCAGTGGATCGACAACGTGCGCATCCGCCTGGACGAGCTGCCGGCCGACGGCGTGGCCCCGGCTTTCACCGAAAGCCTTCTGGACCGCCAGCAAGCCTTCGGCACCACCCAGGAGGACGTGAAGTTCCTGCTGGCGCCCATGGCCACGGCCGGTGAAGAAGCCATCGGCTCCATGGGCAACGACAGCCCGCTGGCCGTGCTGAGCGACAAGAACAAGCCGCTGTTCAACTACTTCAAGCAGCTGTTCGCGCAGGTGACCAACCCGCCGATCGACCCCATCCGGGAAGCGATCGTGATGAGCCTGAACAGCTTCATTGGCCCGAAGCCCAACCTGCTGGACATCAACGCGGTGAACCCGCCGATGCGCCTGGAAGTCACGCAGCCCGTGCTGGACTTCGAGGACATGGCGCGCATCCGCGGCATCGCGCAGCACACCAACGGCAAGTTCAAGAGCTACGAGCTGGACATCACCTACCCGCTGGCCTGGGGCCGTGAAGGTGTGGAAGCCAAGCTGGCCAGCCTGTGCGCCGAGGCCGTGGACGCGCTGAAGAGCGGCCACAACATCCTGGTCATCACCGACCGGCGCATGAACCGCGCGCAGATCGCCATCCCCGCGCTGCTGGCGCTGAGCGCCGTGCACCACCACCTGGTGCGTGAAGGCCTGCGCACCACGGCCGGCCTGGTGGTGGAAACCGGCTCGGCCCGCGAGGTGCACCACTTCGCCGTGCTGGCCGGTTACGGCGCCGAAGCCGTGCACCCCTACCTGGCGATGGAAACCCTGGTCGCGATGCACCGCGACCTGCCGGGCGACCTGAGCGCCGAGAAGGCCATCTACAACTACGTGAAGGCCATCGGCAAGGGTCTGTCGAAGATCATGTCGAAGATGGGTGTCAGCACCTACATGTCCTACTGCGGCGCGCAGCTGTTCGAGGCCATCGGCCTGGAGAAGGGCTTCGTCGAGAAGTACTTCCGCGGCACGGCCACGCAGGTGGGCGGCATCGGCGTGTTCGAGGTGGCCGAAGAAGCCCTGCGCTCGCACGTGGCGGCCTTTGGCGACGACCCGGTGCTGGCCAGCATGCTGGAAACCGGCGGTGAATACGCCTGGCGTGCCCGCGGTGAAGAGCACATGTGGTCGCCCGACGCCATCGCCAAGCTGCAGCACAGCACACGTTCCGGCAAGTTCGACACCTACAAGGAATACGCCCAGCTGATCAACGACCAGAGCCAGCGCCACATGACGCTGCGTGGCCTGTTCGAGTTCAAGGTCGACCCGTCCAAGGCCATCCCGCTGGACGAGGTGGAAAGCGCGGCCGACATCGTCAAGCGTTTTGCCACCGGCGCCATGAGCCTGGGCTCCATCAGCACCGAAGCGCACAGCACGCTGGCCATCGCGATGAACCGCATCGGCGGCAAGAGCAACACCGGCGAAGGCGGTGAAGACCCGGCGCGTTACCGCAACGAACTGAAGGGCATCAAGATCACGCAAGGCACCAAGGTGTCCGACGTGATCGGCAAGGCCGTCATCGAAGCCGACTACGAGATGCGCGAAGGCGACAGCCTGCGCAGCAAGATCAAGCAGGTGGCTTCGGGCCGTTTCGGTGTGACCACCGAATACCTGGCCAGCGCCGACCAGATCCAGATCAAGATGGCCCAGGGCGCCAAGCCCGGTGAAGGCGGCCAGCTGCCGGGTGGCAAGGTCAGCGACTACATCGGCTTCCTGCGCTACAGCGTGCCGGGCGTGGGCCTCATCAGCCCGCCGCCGCACCACGACATCTATTCCATCGAAGACCTGGCGCAGCTGATCCACGACCTGAAGAACGCCAACCCGCGCGCGTCCATCAGCGTGAAGCTGGTGTCGGAAGTGGGCGTGGGCACCATCGCCGCGGGCGTCACCAAGTGCAAGGCCGACCACCTGGTCATCGCCGGCCACGACGGTGGCACGGGCGCTTCGCCCTGGTCCTCCATCAAACACTGCGGCACGCCCTGGGAACTGGGCCTGGCCGAAACGCAGCAGACCCTGGTGCTGAACCGCCTGCGCGGCCGCATCCGCGTGCAGGCCGACGGCCAGATGAAGACCGGCCGCGACGTGGTGATCGGCGCGCTGCTGGGCGCCGACGAGTTCGGCTTCGCCACCGCGCCGCTGGTGGTGGAGGGCTGCATCATGATGCGCAAGTGCCACCTGAACACCTGCCCGGTGGGCGTGGCCACGCAAGACCCGGTGCTGCGCGCCAAGTTCACCGGCAAGCCCGAGCACGTGGTGAACTACTTCTTCTTCGTCGCCGAAGAAGCGCGCCAGATCATGGCCCAGCTGGGCATCCGCAAGTTCGACGACCTGGTCGGCCGGGCCGACCTGCTGGACACGCGCAAGGGCATCGCCCACTGGAAGGCCAAGGGCCTGGACTTCAGCCGCGTCTTCCACCAGCCGGTGGTGGCCGCCGAAGTGCCGCGCCGCCACGTGGAGAACCAGGACCACGGCCTGGACCGCGCGCTGGACGTGAAGCTGATCGAACGCTGCCAGCCCGCCATCCAGCGTGGCGAGAAGGTGCAGTTCATGGAAGACGCACGCAACCTGAACCGCAGCGTGGGCGCCATGCTGTCGGGCGAGCTGGTCAAGCACCGCCCCGATGGCCTGCCCGACCACACCATCTTCATGCAGATGGAGGGCACGGGCGGCCAGAGTTTTGGCGCCTTCCTGGCCAGCGGCATCACCATGTACCTGATCGGTGACGCCAACGACTACACCGGCAAGGGCCTGAGCGGCGGCCGCATCGCCGTGCGGCCCAGCATCGACTTCCGTGGTGACGCCACCAAGAACATCATCATCGGCAACACCGCGCTGTACGGCGCCACCAGCGGCGAGGCCTTCTTCCGCGGCGTGGCCGGCGAACGTTTCGCCGTGCGCCTGAGCGGTGCCACCGCGGTGGTGGAAGGCACGGGCGACCACGGTTGTGAATACATGACCGGCGGCACCGTGGTGGTGCTGGGCAAGACCGGCCGCAACTTCGCCGCCGGCATGAGTGGCGGTGTGGCCTACGTCTTCGACGAAGACGGCCACTTCGCCCAGCGCTGCAATACCAGCATGGTGGCGCTGGACAAGGTGCTGCCGCGTGAAGAGCAGACCGGCGCGGCCGTGGGCCTGCACCGCGAGCTGCCCGACGAAGCGCTGCTGAAAAAGCTGATCGAAGACCACCACCGCTGGACGGGCAGCCTGCGGGCCCGCGAGATCCTGGACAACTGGGCCGCCTCGCGCGCCAAGTTCATCAAGGTCTTCCCGCACGAGTACAAGCGCGCGCTGGCAGAACGTGCGGCCAAGGCCGAAGCCGCGGCCGCCACCGGCAAGGCCAAGGCCTCCGCCGCGACCGTCGCCGCCAAATAAGCCCGTCAGGAACCAACAAGGAACATCGCCATGGGAAAAGTCACCGGCTTCCTGGAATACGAACGTCTGGAAGAGGGCTATGAGCCCGTTGCCCAGCGGGTCAAGAACTACAAAGAATTTGTCATCGGGCTGAACGCCGACCAGGCCAAGCAGCAGGGCGCACGCTGCATGGACTGCGGCACGCCGTTCTGCAACAACGGCTGCCCGGTCAACAACATCATCCCGGACTTCAACGACCTGGTCTTCCGCGGTGATTGGCACAACGCCATCACCGTGCTGCACAGCACCAACAACTTCCCCGAGTTCACCGGCCGCATCTGCCCGGCGCCTTGTGAAGCGGCCTGCACGCTGAACGTCAACGACGACGCGGTGGGCATCAAGAGCATCGAACACGCCATCATCGACCGCGCCTGGGCCGAAGGCTGGGTGAAGCCACAGCCGGCCGCGGTGAAGACCGGCAAGAAGGTGGCGGTGGTCGGTTCCGGCCCCGCCGGCCTGGCCGCGGCCCAGCAACTGGCGCGTGCTGGCCACGACGTGACGGTGTTCGAGAAGAACAGCCGCATCGGTGGCCTGCTGCGTTACGGCATCCCCGACTTCAAGATGGAGAAGTCGCACATCGACCGCCGTGTCGAGCAGATGAAGGCCGAAGGCGTCAGCTTCCGCACCGGCGTGCTGGTGGGGGCCATGCCCACCGAAGGCCCGGCGGCCAAGGTGACCAACGACGCCAAAGAAACCATCACGCCCGCCCAGCTGGACGCCGAATTCGACGCCGTGCTGCTGACCGGTGGCAGCGAACAAAGCCGCGACCTGCCCGTGCCCGGCCGCGAGCTGGACGGTGTGCACTTCGCGATGGAGTTCCTGCCGCAGCAGAACAAGGTGGTGGCTGGCGACAAGCTCAAGGGCCAGCTGCGCGCCGATGGCAAGCACGTCGTCGTCATCGGCGGTGGCGACACCGGCAGCGACTGCGTGGGCACCAGCAACCGCCACGGCGCTGCCAGCGTCACCCAGTTCGAGGTGATGCCGCAACCGCCCGAGCAGGAGAACAAGCCCCTGGTCTGGCCCTACTGGCCCACCAAGCTGCGCACCAGCAGCAGCCACGAAGAAGGTTGTGTGCGCGAGTTCGCCATCGCCACGAAGGAGTTCATCGCCGGCACCGGCAAGGACAAGAACCGCGTGGTGGGCCTGAAGACCGTGCACATCGAACTCAAGGACGGCAAGTTCGTCGAGATCGCCGGCACCGAGAAGACCTACCAGGCCGATCTGGTGCTGCTGGCCATGGGCTTCACCAACCCGGTGGCCAGCGTGCTGGATGCCTTCGGCGTGGAACGTGACGCCCGTGGCAACGCCCGCGCCACCACCGACGCCGCCGTGGGTTACCACACCAACGTGCCCAAGGTCTTCGCGGCCGGCGACATGCGCCGCGGCCAGAGCCTGGTGGTGTGGGCCATCCGCGAAGGCCGCCAGGCCGCGCGCGCGGTGGATGCTTTCCTGATGGGGCAGAGCCTGCTGCCGCGCTGACCACGGGCATTGCGGCGCAGAGACGGGGCGGGGCCGGCAGGCCAGGCCCCGTAGACAACTTTCTTTACCACAAGGGCATTCGGGCAGACCCGGGGGTGCCGCGGGCCGCATGCGACAATCCGCGCCGCTTCGACACTCGTCCAGCGGGTTACTCGCCCGCGCCGCACCGCTTGGAATCCACCCCCTTCATCGAGATCGACCACGTCACCTTCGGGTACGACGCGCGGCGCACCATCCTGAGCGATGTCTCGCTGAAGTTCCCGCGTGGCAAGGTCACCGCCATCCTGGGCGGTTCCGGTTGCGGCAAGACCACGTTGATGCGCCTGATCGGGGGTGTGCATGCCGCCGACAAAGGCCGCGTGGTCTTCGACGGCGAGGTGCTGAACACCCGCGACAAAGCCCAGCTGTACCGGGTGCGCCGCCGCCTGGGCATGCTGTTCCAGTTCGGCGCTTTGTTCACCGACCTCAGCGTCTTCGACAACGTGGCCTTCCCGCTGCGCGAGCACCTGGAACTGCCCGAGAGCATGGTGCGCGACCTGGTGCTGATGAAGCTGAACGCCGTGGGCCTGCGGGGTGCCGCACACCTGCGCATCAGCGAAGTCTCTGGCGGCATGGCCCGCCGTGTGGCCCTGGCCCGCGCCATCGCGCTGGACCCGGAGCTCATCATGTACGACGAGCCCTTCGCGGGCCTGGACCTCATCAGCATGGGTGTGGCCGCCAAGCTCATCCGCACGCTGAACGACGCCACCGGCGCCACCAGCCTGGTGGTCAGCCACGACGTGCCCGAGTGCATGGCCATTTCCGACCACGTCATCTTGCTGGCCAACCAAGGCCGCATCGTGGCCCAGGGCACGCCGGCCGAACTGATGGCCAGCACCGACCCCGAAACCCGCCAATTCGTGCGTGGTGAACCCGACGGCCCGGTGAAATTCCATTACCCCGCGCCCGAGATCAGCAGCGACTTCGGCTTCAAAGGGGCGCGCGCATGAACTTCGTGCAAAGCCTGGGCGCCAGCACGCTGGCCATGTTGCAGGGCCTGGGCCATGCGGCGTATTTCTTTGCCGACCTGGTGCGCGCCATGCCCGCGGCCATGCGCCGATTCGGCCTGGTGGTGGCGCAGATCTACGCCATCGGCAACCGCTCGCTCATCATCATCTTGGCCTCGGGCCTGGCCGTGGGCTTCGTGCTGGCGCTGCAGATGTATTACGCGCTGGTGGCCTACGGTGCGGCGGAGAGCCTGGGCCTCATTGTCAACCTGGCCCTGGTGCGTGAACTGGGGCCCGTGGTGGCGGCGCTGCTGTTTGCCGGCCGCGCCGGCACCTCGCTGACGGCCGAGATCGGCCTGATGAAGGCCGGTGAACAGATCTCGGCGATGGAGCTGATGGCCATCGACCCGCGTGAGCGGGTCCTGGCGCCGCGGTTCATCGGCGGCCTGGTGTCCATGCCCATCCTGGCCGTGCTGTTCTCGGCCATCGGCATCCTGGGCGCTTACGTGGTGGCCGTGCTGCTGATCGGTGTGGACGCGGGCAACTTCTGGTCCATCATGCAAAGCAAGGTGGACGTGTGGCGTGACGTGGGCAACGGCCTGGTCAAGGCCACGGCCTTTGGGGTCATCTGCACGTTCGTGGCGCTGTACCAGGGCTACGAAACCGAGGCCACGCCCGAGGGTGTGGCCTACGCCACCACGCGCACGGTGGTCATCTCTTCGTTGGCGGTGTTGGGCATGGACTTCGTGCTGACGGCGCTGATGTTCTCCACACCCTAGATGAGGCCCCCGACCTCGCTGGCGCTCGGTACCCCCCGAGGGGGCCGTCCGCTGGCGGACCGGCGGAGCCGGATCCGCGGCGGGAAGCTGGGTTTTGCCGTGCAGGCACACAAGAATTCGGAGCTGTGAATGGGCAAGAAAAGTATTGAAACGCTGGTCGGTTTGTTCGTGCTGCTGGGCATGCTGGGGGTGGTGTTCCTGGCGCTGAAGGCGGCCAACCTGGGCAGCTTTGGTGGCGGCAACACCTACACGCTGGTGGCGCGCTTCGACAACATCGGCGGCCTGAAGGCGCGTGCACCGGTGCGCAGTGCCGGCGTGAACGTCGGTCGCGTCACCAGCATCACGCTGGACGGCAAGACCTTCCAAGGTGTGGTGACCATGGAGGTGGACAGCCAGTACACCTTCCCGAAGGACAGCGCGGCCAAGATCCTGACCGCCGGCCTGCTGGGTGACCAGTACATCGGCCTGGAGCCGGGTGGCGACGACAAGAACCTGGCGGCCAACGACACCATCGCGCAGACCCAAAGCGCCGTGGTGCTGGAAAACCTGATCGGGCAGTTCCTGACCGGCAAAGCCTCGGAAGCCGGTGAAACCGCGGCTTCAGGGGCCGCCCCCAAGTGATGCCCGCCGCCGCGCGGCCTGCCCGCTGGGCCATGGCGCTGGCCCTGGTGGCCGTGCTGGGTTTGTCGGCCTGTGCCACCGCTCCGCAGGGCCCACCGGGTGCGGCGCCGGCCGTGGTGGTGACCCCCACGCCGGGTGACCCCTTCGAGCGCTGGAACCGCAGCGTCTACGCGTTCAACGACGCCCTCGACAACGCCGTGGTGAAGCCCGTGGCCGAGGCCTACCGTGCCGTGGTGCCGGCCCTGGTGCGCACGGGCGTGGACAACGTGCTGGGCAATTTCGGCGATGCCTGGTCCAGCGTGAACCACCTGCTGCAGGGCAAGGTGCAGAGCAGCCTGGAGATGGGCATGCGCGTGCTGGTGAACACCAGCTTCGGTCTGGGCGGTTTGCTGGACCCCGCCACCGAGATGCGCCTGGAGCGCCGCAGCGAAGACTTCGGCCAGACGCTGGGCCGCTGGGGCGTGGGCACCGGCCCGTTCCTGATGCTGCCGTTGTTGGGCCCGTCCAACCTGCGCGATGGCCTGGCCTGGCCGGTGGACCGGCTGGGGTCGCCCTCGACGCTGAAGAGCCTGGACGATGCCGCCTTGGTCATCACCGGCTTGGAACTGTTGAACACCCGTACCAACCTGCTGCAGACCACGCAGTTGTTGGACCAGGTGGCGTTGGACCGCTACAGCTTCATCCGCGACGCCTACCAACAGCGGCGCCTGGACCAGGTGTACGACGGCGCGCCGCCGATGGAAGATTTCGCCGACGAGCCCGCTGAGGCGCCCGCGCCCAAGCCCGCGGCGGCGGCCAAGGTGGCACCCGCGGCGGCACCCGCAGCGGTGTCTGCACCCGCAGCGGCACCCGCAGCGGCGTCTGCACCCGCAGCGGCGCCGTCGCCGCGTCCGTAAAGAATTGCTGCACCGTGAACGTCCGGCCGGCTTCAAGCGTTGAAGCGGCAGGGACCGACGAAGAAAGGAACCCCCTCGTGTTGAAAAAGCTGTTCACCGCCTTCTCGCTGACCGCCGCCTTGCTGAGCGGCGCCCAGGCTGCCGACGTGGCCCCCGACGCCTTTGTGCGCCAGATCTCCGACGAGGTGATCAACACCGCCAAGACCGACAAGGCCATCCTGGCCGGTGACGTGGGCAAGATCATCACCCTGGTCGACACCAAGGTCATGCCCAACGTGAACTTCGAAGCCGTCACGCGCTCGGCCGTGGGCCCGCAGTGGCGCGGCGCTTCGCCCGAGATGCGCAGCAAGCTGCAGGCGGAGTTCAAGACCCTGCTGGTGCGTGTCTACGCCGGCGCGCTCACGCAGATCAAGGACCAGAGCACCGAAATCACCAAGACCCTGCCGGTGCCCGGCGGTTCGCAGGTGGTGGTGCAGTCCGAGGTGAAGGGCAAGGGCGACGCCATCAAGCTGGACTACCGCCTGGACAAGACCGACGCCGGCTGGAAGATCATCGACGTCAACGTCGGTGGCATCTGGCTGGTGACCAGCTACCGCTCGCAGTTCGCCCAGGAAATCGCCAAGGGTGGCCTGGACGGCCTGCTGAACACGCTGACCGAGCGCAACAAGGCCGCGGCCAAATAAGGCCCGCGACAACGCCATGGCCGTCTACACGCTGCCCGCCACCGTCACGCTGGCCGAGGTGGGCCAGTTGCTGGCTGAACTGAAGGAAGCGCCCGAGGCGGTGGACGCCTCGGCGCTGCAGGCCTTCGACAGCAGCACGATCGCTTTTCTGATGGAAGCCAAGCGCCGCGCACAGGCGGCCGGCAAGGGCTTTGAGGTGCGGGGTCTGCCAGAGAAGCTGCAGGCCTTGGCCGCGCTTTACGGCGTGGACGGGTTGCTGTCCTCGGGCAGCACGTAACGTTTGGCGCGCAGGTTCTTCTTGATCTCCTGCAGCATGGGCCGCAGGGTGGCAGAACCCAGGCGCAGTGCCACGCCGGTGGTCAGGATGTCCACGATCAGCAGGTGCAGCAGGCGCGACACCATGGGGCTGTAGCGGTCGGCGTCTTCCGGGTGGTCGGCGGCCAGCAAGATGTGCAGCGGCCCGTGCTGCGCTTCCACGGCCAACGGTGAACCCGTGGCGGTGACGACGATGACCGTGGCGCCCTTCTTGCGCGCGATCTCGTCCACGTCCATCAGGTCGCGGCTGCGGCCGGAGTTGCTGAAGATCACCACGCAGTCGCCGGGCTTCAGCATGGTGGCGCTCATCACCTGCGTGTGGCTGTCGCTGATGGCCATGGCCGACACGCCCAGGCGGAAGAACTTGTGCTGCGCGTCCAGCGCCACCATGGCGGAGTTGCCCACGCCGTAGAACTCGATCTTGCCGTGTTGCTGGCAGGTGGCCACCAGGGCCTCGATGGCCCGTTCCATGGCCTGGCCGGCCGCGGCGTTGCGGTAACGCAGCATGGCCGCCACCGCGTTGTCGATGACCTTCACGACGATGTCGCCGGCCTTGTCGTCGTCGTCCACCGAACGGTGCACAAAGGGCACCCCTTCGTTGACGCTGCCAGCCAGCTTCAGCTTGAAGTCGGCCAGGCCGTCGTAGCCCACGCTGCGGCAGAAGCGCACCACCGTGGGTTTGCTGACGTGGGCCCGTTCGGCCAGTTCACCCACCGGCAGCGACGCAAAACTGCGCGCGTCGTTCAGCACCAGCTTGGCCACCCGCTGCTCGGCCGGCGGCAGCGCCGGGATGGAGGCGCGGATGCGGTCCAGCATGGCGCTGCTCACTGTTCTTCAGCCCAGGCGCAGCCGTCGCGCGCCACCAGGGCGCTGGCCGCCGCGGGGCCCCAGCTGCCGGCGGCGTAGGGGCGGGGGCCGCTGGGGTCGTTGCGCCAGGCCTCCAGGATGGGTTCCACCCAGCGCCAGGCCTGTTCTTGTTCGTCGCTGCGCACAAACAGGTTCAGGCGGCCGGCGATGGCGTCCAGCAGCAGGCGTTCGTAGGCGCCCACACGTTCGCTGGGAAAGGCTTTGTCGAAGTCCAGGTCCAGGCTCACCGGGGCCAGCAGTTCGTTGCCCGCACCGCCCTTGGCGGCCAGCAGGTGCAGCTCCAGGCCGTCTTCGGGCTGCAGTTTGATGACCAGCTTGTTGGCGCGGCTGGCGCCTGGGAAGATGGGGTGCGGCACCTCGCGGAAGTTCACCACGATCTGCGCGTCGCGCGCAGCCAGGCGCTTGCCGGTGCGCAGGTAGAAGGGCACACCGGCCCAGCGCCAGTTCTGCACCTCGGTGCGCAGCGCCACAAAGGTTTCGCAGTGGCTGCCGGCGGGCACCTTCACCTCGTCGGGGTAGCCCACCACGGCCTTGCCGTCCACGGTGCCGGCGCGGTACTGGCCACGCACCACATCGCGGCCCACGCTCTCGGCGGTGAAGGGCTTCAGGCTCTTCAGCACCTTCAGCTTCTCGTCGCGGATGGCGTCGGCGTTGTTGCTGGGCGGCGGCTCCATGGCGATCATGGTCAGCAGTTGCAGTGCGTGGTTTTGCACCATGTCGCGCAGCGCGCCGGTGGTGTCGTAGTAGTCGCCGCGCGTGCCCACGCCCAGGCTTTCGGCCAGCGTGATCTGGATGTTGGCGATGCTCTCGCGGCGCCACAGCGGCTCGAACAGCGCGTTGCCGAAGCGCAGCGCCATCAGGTTCTGCACCGCCGGCTTGCCCAGGTAGTGGTCGATGCGGAAAGCCTGGGTCTCGCTGAACACCGCGCTCACCACGCGGTTGATTTCCTGTGCGCTGGCCAGGTCGTGGCCCAGCGGTTTTTCCAGCACCACGCGCACCTTGGGGCCGTTCAGTCCGGCCGCGCCCAGCTGTTCGCAGATCACCGGGAACAGGTAGGGGCTGGTGGCCAGGTACAGCACGGCGGTGTCTGCGCCACGCGCTTCAATCCACTGCTTCAGCCCGGCGTAGTGCTCGGGCTTGGACAGGTCCATGCGCCGGTAGTGCAGCAGCTGCGCAAACGCGGCGAACTCTTCGTCGCTGGGGCGCTTGCTGGCTTCCACCTCGGCGAAGCGTTCCTTGATGAAATTTCGGTACTCGTCGTCGCTGCGGTCGTCGCGCGCCACGGCCAGGATGCGGCCACCGGGCGGCAGCTTGTGGTGCCGGAATGCCTGGAACAGCGCAGGCATCAGCTTGCGCCAGGTCAGGTCGCCAGTGCCACCGAAGAAGACGAGATCGAAGGACATCGCGCGCGCGCCGGGTCAGCCGGCGTGTAACTTTGTTTCACGCGAATGATGCCGAAGTTTCTTCCCCCGGTCAACGCTGGACAGCCCCAGGGATCCAGCGCGTCAGCGGCGGGATGGCGCGTGTGCCCAGGGGTGGGGTGAACTCGGCGCGGGGCGACAGGTCCAGGCCACCGATGCGGCGCGGGTCGCTGCCTGCGCCTTGCAGCCAGCTGCCCAGCGGCAGGTCGTACAGCCCCAGGTCGGGTGCGGTGAGCACACCGGCCCAGGCGCTGCGGTTGCCTTCAAAGTGGCCAGGGGCGCCCCAGCCCAGCACGCCGCCACCCAGCGTCAGGTTGTTCACCCCGTACACCTGCGTGTCGGCCGGCAGCCGGTCGTCGAACACGCGCAGGAACCACGCGGGCGTCCACTTCTGGTTGATCAGTGTGTTGTGGGCCAGGTAGAGCTTGTTCGTGTCCCAATGCCGGCCTTCGGCGCCGTAGGCCACCACCACCGGGTTCTGCGAGCGGGGGGCCTGGATGATGATGTTGCCCAGCACCACGGCGTGGCCACCCACGGGCAGGTCGATTTCGTGCGAGGCCTGGCCCTCGGCGCCGTCACGCAGCAGGTTGTAGGTGATGCGGGTGTCGCGCGCCCGGCTCTTCAGCATGTGGCCCTCGAAACCCCCTTGCAGGCGACTGCCACTGATGCTGAAGCGGGCGATGCGGCCCAGGTCGATCAGGTGCGGCAGGCTGCCTTCCACCTGCGGTGCCGGACCGAACAGGCTGTCTTGCACGTCGACTTCCGCGCGCTCGTCGTTGCCGGCCGCCAGGCCGGTTTCGTTGTCCACGAAACGGCAGCGCCGCACCACCAGGCGCCCGCCTTCCAGGCGCACGCCAGCGCCGGCGGCGTTGCTGGAACGCATGCCTTTGAACTCCAGGTTCACCAGGGTCACCTCACCGCCGCGCACGGTCAGCATGGCGCGCGCCATGCCGGGTTTGGCCGGGGCCTGGAACACCGTGCGCTGTTTGTCGCTGCGTGCCACGCCCCGCAAGGTCAGCCGCCGGCCTTCCAGCACCAGCGGTTCGCCTTGGTAGACGCCGGGCAGCAGGTCGATCACATCGCCATCGGCGGCGCTGGCCAGGGCCAACTGCAGTTCTCGGGCATCGGTGGGGTTGACCACGCGGGTTTCGGCCACCGCTGTGCCGCACAGCGCAGCCCAAGCACAGGCCCACAGTCCCCAGGCCAGGGTTTGCCGCCGCAAGGTGGTTCCGAAGCGGCGGGCCACGGTGGTGGTGGGTTGGAGAGCGGCTGCGCGGGCGGTGGTCGGGCGGCGGACGGAGGCGTTCGAAAGCAAAGACACGGCGGGCAGCGGCCTCATCAGGCGCGGGGATGCAGAACAACGCGCAGTATGGCAGCCGCCCTGGTGTGGGCTTCCCCGGACTTCACCCCACCGAATGCGGGTGGCGGGCCCATGTTCGGCGCAGTGCTGTGGATTCCTGCCGCTCTCCCAGCTTCCGCCTGGGCGCCGTAGAGGCGTGTGCCGTCGGGCGGGTGGCTTGCGAGGGCGGCTGCGCCGCGGTCAGTTGCCTCTGTTGTAGGCCACCGCCGCTTGAAACTGCTCGAGCAGGCAAGCCCTTGGGGTTTGGCGGCCGTTGTCCATGCAGTTTTGGAGCTCCTGCAACCAGGTCTGGTGTTCATCCTTCATGAAAGCCAGAAACCGCTGGCGGGCCTTGAAGCCTCGCTGCCAAGCCAGGGCCGCGCTGCGGTCCCAGTTGGCCAGGTCGTGATCGGCGCAGATGGCCGTACGGAGCGCGTCCAAAGGCTTCTTGGCGCAAGAAAAGCTTGGGCGTGGGGCCCGCCTGTGGTCGAAGGGCTTCAGGAACAAAAGACGGTCGCCATCGCGCATCAGCCACTGCCCGCTCGGCGTGCGTGCCCACCAGTTGCCTGGGCCAGGGCGGTATTCGCCGGAGCGCTCGCGCCATTCGCCCACCTGGGGGCGCAGCCAGGCCGCGCCCCACGGGCCCGCCGCGTGGTCGTCTTTGCAGTGCGCTCGCCAGACCTGAGCCACGGCGGACGGTGCGACCGGGATACCCAGGTCAGCAGGCCGTGCATCGGCATAGTTAACCAAGAGCGTGTCGACCGCTGGAAACGACTGGGCGATCAAACGGCCCCAGGTCAGGTGTTCCGACGCCCAGCGGGGTTCCAGGCATTGCCCGGTGTCGAACACCAGGCGCTCCGGTTGCGCGTTCAGTATGCGGTCCAGCCAGGCCCAGTCGGGCGGCATCCAGGCCGCATTGGGGTCTGGAGGCCAAGGGACGACTTTGGACACGACGAGGTGACCGGCCGGTGGCGCCTCCGCCTGCCCGGCATGGGCGGCGCTGGGTTCGCCGAACCCCATCAGCAAGGCCAGGACCATGGCGGCTGCAGTCGGCAGGAAAAGCCGTCCCAAGGCGTACATCGGGCCGGTCATGGTGGGGCCCCCGAGGGGGTCGCATTGGCAGGCACTGTGCTGGCTGCAGCGGTGGGCGGCAGTTGCCTGGAAGCGAACAGCGCCGCCTCGAACCTTTGCGCGTAAGAGGCAATCTCCTGCGCGCTGTCACGGCCGTTCACCATGGCCCGGGCGCCCACATAGTTGGTGCTGGAGCCGCTGAAGTATTTGCTGAACGTGCGGCCATTGGCAAAGCCGAAGCCGGTGCGCATGCCGTGCGACATGATCTTGTAGGCGATGGCCGGTTCGTAGACGCGGTCGGGGTCGAACAGCAGTTCCAGGCCCATGCCCAGGGCGATGCCCGCCGCCGCGTAGTTCGACCACCAGGTCAGTTGCACGTATCCGCGGCCAAAGTAGGACAGCGGGGTGCCCGTGTCGTCGTTGTAGGCCTTGACGGCGTCGCCGCCGTCGGTCGTCCCCATGGCCGCGGTTTTCTTGGCCGGACGAATGACACCTGCCAACGAAATGCTGAACTGGTCGCCGTCCTGCTCCATCACCCGGGCGGTTCCGTCTTCCAGCTTGGTCACCTTCACGGGCTCGTGGTAAGCGCGGCCCTTTCCTCGTCCCACCTCCGCAACGGGCGCCATGGTGACCACCCAGTTCTTGATGGGGTGCCACATGGGTTGCCCGCGCTTGTCCAGCACTGGTTGCCCTTCTTTGTCCAGCACCCGCTCTCTTGGAGGCGGATGGGTTGTCTCCTTCAGGACCGTGGCCAACATGTAGGCCATCCAGCGGATGTCGGTGATCTGGCTGTCGGCCTCGATCATGCCCAGCAAGGTCAAGATGTCGCTGTTGGCGTTGGCGCCAACGGGATTGCCCCAGGCCCCCTTGTTGAACGCTTCAACGAAGGTCTTGTGGTTGAAGCGCCCGGTGTAGCGGTAGTCCACCGCCAGTTTCTTGGGCGCCGCGGGTTTGGCCTTGCCCCGGCCGGGCGGCGGCTGGTGCTGGGCGGGCGCGGAAGCGGGGGCCGAGGCGGCGGTTGCAGCGGGGGTGGTCATCGGGCATCAGCCTCCAGGTCAAGCCGCCGGGGCGCAGGTCACCAGCTCATTTCATAGCGCAGATCGCGCCAGCGCAGCACCGCCGAGCGGGGCTGGATCTGCTCCAGCACGACGCCGGGCGCGACGTGGTCGCCCTCGCGCTGCAACTGGCCGTTCACCAGCAGCATACGGGCCGAAGGGGTCTCGCTGTAAATGGCCCCCCCCAAGCTCAACACCGGCAGTTGCCGCCGCACGTCGGGTGGCAACTGGTCGTAAGCCACGGTGCGGCCGGGTGCGGGGCGGGTGGCCGCCGGCGGCGCTGCGGCACCGTCCACCGCCGGTGGTGTGGGTGGCGGCGCCGCCACGGGGCCGGTGTCGGCCGGCGAGCGCGGTGGGCGCGGGGGTGGGTCCAGGGCGGCCAGGCCACTGGGCGCGCCCGGGGTGGTGGGTGAGGGCACGGGGGCTGTGGTGGCGATGGCCGGTGCTGGCGCCGTGCCGCTGTTGGCGGGCGACGTGGCAGTGGGCGTGGCCTCTGGGGCAGGGCCCTGGGCCGGGACGTTTTGCCGGGCCAGCCACCAGCCGGCACCCACGGCGGCGACCAGGGCCAGCGCGGCGCCCGCGCCCCACAGCGCGCCGCGCCGCGGTGCGGCCACGGGTGGCGGCGTGCCCAAGGGCTGGGCCATCAAATGGGGCACGTTGCCACGTTCGCGTTCGGCTTCGGCCTTGCGCAGGGCGTCGAGGATGTAGGACATGGTGGGCGACGGTGGTGCGCAAGCGCTCAGGGCAGGGTGGCCAGGCGCGGCTCGGGCACGCCGCTGGCCTGGTTCAGCAGCATCAGGGTCAAGGGGCCGGCCACGCCGTCGGGCCGCAGGCCCTGGGCCACCTGGAAGGCGGCCACACGGGCGGCGGTGGGCTGTTTGGCGTCGCCGGGCAGGCGGCTGGCCAGCCAGCTGCTGAAGGGCGCGGCCAGCGGGTCGGCCGTGGCTTCGCGGTAACCGGGGGGTGAACGCCACAGCGTGGTGAACTCGCCGCGCCACAAGCCGGCCAGCGTGGCCAGCGGCAGGCGGTGTGCGCGGCCTTCCAGCAGCACCACGGCTTGGCTGCTGCCCAGGCCCAGCAGCGGCAGGTACACCGTGCCGCCGCGGGCGTCGCGCCACTGCAGCAGCACGGGGCGGCCCAGGGCGCGCAGTTCGGCAAAACCGCCGCTGGCGCGCCAACAGGGCAGTTGCTGGCGCGCCAGGCCCTCGCAGTTCAGCCCGTCGCTGGCGGGCAGGCCCCACAGTGGCACCAGGTCGCGCCAGGCGGCGCTTTCGCTGCGGCGGGCGCCGGCCAGCAGGCGGGGCAGGTCGGCCTCGGGGGCATTGGCATGTTCGCCGGTGGCGGACGCGGTGGCTGCCGCTGGGGTGGGGCCGGTGGCCAGGACGGTTCCGCCTGCGGGCAGGCTGCCGGGCCCGCTGGCGGCCGGGGAGCTTTCCGTGGCTGTTGTGGGTGCCATGGCTGAAGTGGGCGCTGCGGTCTGCGCGCGTTGCAAGGTCCACCACAGCGTGGCGCCCACGCCCACCAGGGCGGCCAGACCCAGGCCGGCGGCGCCCCATTGGCGCAGCAGCTGTGTGGCCGGCAGCGGGGCGTCGCCAAACACCTCGCGCGCCGCGCGGTCCACGGTGCTGCGGTCCACGCGTTGGCGGCCTTGGGCGTAGGCGCCCAGCAGCGCGCGGTCGGCCAACAGGTTCAGCCGGCGTGGCACACCGCCACTGTGGCGGTGCAAGCGCCGCAGGGCTTCGTCGTCGAAGGGCCCTTCACTAGGCAGGCCGGCCACGGCCAGGCGGTGGCGCACGTAGCGCGCGGTGTCGGCTTCGCTCAGCGCCGGCAGGTGGTAGCGCGCGATGACCCGCTGGGCCAGTTGCTCCAGTTCGGGCCGCGCCACCATGTCGCGCAGCTCGGGTTGGCCGATCAGGATGATCTGCAGCAGCTTGCGCTCGGCAGTCTCCAGGTTGGTCAGCAGGCGCAGTTGTTCCAGCACCGCGGGCGACAGGGCCTGGGCCTCGTCGATGATCAGCACGTTGTGCCGCCCGGCCGCGTGGGCCTGCAGCAAGAAGGCGTTCAGCGCGTCGATGAAGTCTTTCACCGTGGCCGCGGCACCGGCTTCCACGGTGACGTGGAACTCTTCGCACACGGTCTGCAGCAGCTCGCTCACCGTCAGCTGCGGGTTGAAGACGTAGGCCACGTTGTGGTGGGCCGGGGCCTGCTGCAGGAAACCGCGGCAGACCGTGGTTTTGCCGGCGCCGATCTCGCCGGTCAACAGCACAAAACCACCACCGCCCGACACGCCGTAGAGCAGGTGGGCCAGGGCTTCACGGTGCGCTTCGCTGAGGTACAGGAAGTGCGGGTCCGGGGCGATGGAAAAAGGCTCGCGCTGCAGGCCGTGGAACGACAGGTACATGGCAAGAAGCATAAGGTGTGCAGACGCGGGCCAGGGGCATGCGTGAGCGGGGCAGTGACACCGCACAATGCCGGCCCGGCGGCCCGGCCCTGGGCCTGGCCCTGGGCCTGCTGGCCGCGGCCACCGCCTTTTCCGTTTTCACTGGCCCGCACGGGGCGTCTTCGTCCACTTCCGCATGCACAGCCTCTTTCAGCCGCCTGTCCGACGTGTTTTTGCCACCGTGGTGTGCATCGCATTGGCCAGCACCTTGCTGGCCTGCAGCGCCACGCCGCCCGCGGCCGTGCAGCCCCGGGTGGCGCCGTCCACGGGCGCTTGGCAGTACCCGCCCACCCGCACCGTGGACCACGTGGACACCTACCACGGCACCACCGTGGCCGACCCCTACCGCTGGCTGGAGGACGACCGCTCGGCCGAGACCGCCGCCTGGGTGGCCGCACAGAACCGCGTCACCGACGATTACTTCAGCCGCCTGCCGGCGCGCAGCGCGCTGCAGCAACGCCTGGCCGCGCTGTGGAACCATGCGCGCGAAGGCGTGCCGGTGCAGCGTGCCGGTTGGCTGTACTTCAGCGCCAACAGCGGCCTGCAGAACCAGGCCGTGTGGATGCGCCGCCCGGTGGCCGGCGGTCCGGCCGAGGTGGTGCTGGACCCCAACACCTTCAGCGCCGACGGCACCACGCGGTTGGGCGTGTTTTCCATCGCGCCGTCGGGCCGGCATGCGGTCTACGCCTTGTCCACCGGGGGCTCCGACTGGCTGAACTACCGCGTGCTGGACCTGCAGACCCTGCAGCCGCTGGCCGACGACCTGCGCTGGGTGAAGGTCTCGGGTGTGGCCTGGGCCGGCGACGGTTTTTTCTACAGCCGCTACCCGGCACCGCCCGAAGGCCGGGCCTTGTCGGCGGTGAACGAACGCCACCAGGTGTTTTTCCACCGCCTGGGCACGGCCCAGGCCGACGACCGGCTGGTCTACGAGAACCCCGACCACCCGCAGCGTTTCCACACCGTCAGCACCACCAGCGACGGGCGTTTTGCCGTGCTGAGCATCAGCGACCGTGGCCGCGGCCAGCGTGGCAACGCGCTGTGGGTGCGCGATCTGAAGGGCCCGCCCGACGCAGCTTTCCGCCCGCTGGCTCCGGCCAACGGCGCGGTGGGCGACGACAGCTTTGTGTTGGTCGACAGCCTGCCCGATGGCCGCATCGCCGTGCGCACGCTGCGCGGCGCACCCAACGGGCGTGTCGTGGCCATCCACCCACTGCACAACGCCGAGGCCGACTGGACCACCCTGGTGCCGCAGCGCGACGAAGCGCTGCGCGGCGCCACGCGCGTGGGCAACCGGCTGTTCATCACCACGCTGAAAGACGTCAGCAGCCGCGTCTACGTGCACCGACTGGACGGCCGCCTGCTGCAAGCGCTGCCCTTGCCCGGCCTGGGCACGGTGGCCGGTTTTGACGGTGGCGAGGCCGACACCACGGCCTACTTCAGCTACACCAGCTTCGACCAGCCCACCAGCATCTACCGCGTGGGCCTGGACGGTGGTGTGCCCGAGTTGTTGACCACGCCGAACATCCCGGGTTACACGCCCGGCCAGTTCACCACACGCCAGGTGTTCTTCACCAGCCGCGACGGCACGCGCGTGCCCATGTTCCTGGTGCACCGGCGCGGGCTGAAGATGGACGGCCAGCGGCCCACGCTGCTCTTTGGCTATGGCGGCTTCAACGTCAGCCAGCTGCCCGGCTTCAGCGCCTCGCGCCTGGCGTTGCTGGAACAAGGCTTCGTCTTCGCGCTGGCCAACATCCGCGGCGGTGGTGAATACGGCCAAGCCTGGCACCGCGCGGGCACCAAGCTGAACAAACAAAACACCTTCGACGACTTCATCGCCGCGGCCGAGTGGTTGCAGCGCGAAGGCGTGACCCGCCGCGACCGCCTGGCCGTGCAGGGGGGCAGCAACGGCGGCCTGCTGGTGGGCGCCGTCATCAACCAGCGGCCCGAGCTGTTCCGTGCCGCCGTGCCCCAGGTGGGCGTGATGGACATGCTGCGCTTCCAGAAGTTCACCATCGGCTGGAACTGGGTGGCCGACTACGGCAGCAGCGACAACGCCGAAGAGTTCGCCGTGCTGCGCGCCTATTCCCCGCTGCACAACCTGCGCCCTGGCGCGCTGTACCCGGCCACGCTGGTGACCACGGCCGACCACGACGATCGCGTGGTGCCGGCGCACAGCTTCAAGTACGCCGCGGCGCTGCAGGCCACGGTGTCGAAGCAGCGGCCGGCGCTGATCCGCGTGCAGACCGCCAGTGGCCACGGCGCCAGCAACACGGCCAAGCTGATCGAAGGCACGGCCGAGGTGTATGCCTTCCTGCTGCACGAGCTGGGGGTGGCCTGGACCGATCCGGCCCTGCTGCCGCCCGTGCCGCCAGACACGCCGGCGGCACCGGCCGCACCGGCCACGAACCCTGCCCCGTAACCCTGCGGAAACCCGGCCGCGTTCTAATGGCGGCTGGGCCTGTGCCCTTTCACCACCTTTGAGAACGCGCGCCATGAACCAGCTTGAACTGCTGAAGCAGCACACCACCGTCGTCGCCGACACCGGCAACTTCAAACAACTGGCGCAGTTCGCGCCGCGCGACGCCACCACCAACCCGTCGCTCATCCTGAAGGCGGTGCAAAGCCCCGACTACGCACCGCTGCTGGCCGACACCGTGGCCGCCCACCGTGGCGCGGCGCTGGACGCCATCGTCGACCAGGTGTTGGTGCGCTTCGGCCTGGAGATCCTGAAGGTGGTGCCCGGCCGCGTCAGCACCGAGGTGGACGCCCGCCTGAGCTTCGACACCGAGGCCACCGTGGCGCGTGCACTGCGCCTGATGGGCCTGTACGAAGCCGCGGGCGTGGGCCGCGACCGGGTGCTGATCAAGGTCGCCGCCACCTGGGAAGGCATCCGCGCCGCCGAGGTGCTGGAACGCCAGGGCATCCACTGCAACCTGACCCTGCTGTTCAGCTTCGCCCAGGCCGTGGCCTGCGGCGACGCCGGTGTGCAGCTGATCAGCCCCTTCGTGGGCCGCATCTACGACTGGTACAAGAAGCAGGCCGGCGCCGCCTGGGACGAAGCCGCCATGGCCGGTGCCAACGACCCCGGCGTGCGGAGCGTCACCGCCATCTACAACCACTACAAGCGCCACGGCATCGCCACCGAGGTGATGGGGGCCAGCTTCCGCAACGTGGGGCAGATCACCGCCCTGGCCGGCTGCGACCTGCTGACCATCAGCCCCGACCTGCTGGCCCAGCTGCAGGCCAGCACCGCGCCGCTGGCGCCCGCGCTGAGCGTGGCCGCCGCACAGGCCTTGCCGATGCCGGCCGTGCACCACGACGAAAAGGCCTTCCGCTGGGCGATGAACGAAGACGCCATGGCCACCGAGAAGCTGGCCGAGGGCATCCGCGCTTTCGCCGTGGACGCGGGCAAGCTGGACGCGCTGATCGAACAAGCCCGGGGCTGAAGCATGGCCGCCTACCCCCGCTGTGACCAGACGGCCGCCTGGGCCAGCCTGCAGGGCCACTACCAGGCCCATGGCCGCGACTTCGACCTGCGCGAGGCCTTCGCCCGCGACCCCGGCCGCGTGGCCGCGCTCAGCGTGCAGGCGCCCGAGGTGTTCGCCGACCTGTCGAAGAACCGCCTCGACACCGCCACGCTGCGTTGGCTGCTGGAACTGGCGCGTGAATGTGGCCTGGAAGCGCGCCGCGACGCCCTGCTGCGCGGCGAGGTGGCCAACCTGACCGAAGGCCGCGCCGTGCTGCACACGGCCTTGCGTGCGCCGCGCGGCCAGGGCCCGTTCAGCGATGACGTGCACGGCGTGCTGGACGCCATGCTGGCTTACGCCGAACGTGTGCGTGCTGACGAGGCCATCACCGACATCGTCAACATCGGCATCGGCGGCAGCGACCTGGGCCCGCAGATGGTGGTGCCGGCGCTGGACGCCTTCTGCCACCACGGCAAGCGGCTGCACTTCGTCAGCAACGTCGATGGCCACGACATCACGCCGGTGCTGCGTGGGCTGAAGGCCCAGAACACGCTGTTCATCATCGCCAGCAAGACCTTCACCACGCAGGAGACCATGGCCAACGCCGCCGTGGCCAAGGCCTGGTTCCTGGCCCAGGGCGGCACCGACACGCAGCGCCATTTCGCGGCCACCACCACCAACGTGGCGGCCGCGGCGGCCTTCGGCATCAGCACCACCTTCGGTTTCTGGGACTGGGTGGGGGGTCGTTATTCGCTGTGGAGCGCCATCGGCCTGCCGATCGCCATCGCCATCGGCGCCGACCACTTCCGCGCGCTGCTGGCCGGTGCGCACGCCATGGACCGGCACTTCGCCGACACCCCGCTGGAACACAACCTGCCGGTGCTGCTGGGGCTGCTGGACGTCTGGTACCGCAACTTCCACGGCTTCAGCAGCCGCAGCGTGGCGCCTTACCACCAGGGGTTGAAGCGTTTTCCGGCCTACCTGCAGCAGCTGGAGATGGAAAGCAACGGCAAGGGCGTGGACGAGGCCGGCCAGGCCTTGCCGTTCGGCACCAGCCCGGTGGTGTGGGGCGAGCCCGGCACCAACGGCCAGCACGCCTACTTCCAGATGCTGCACCAGGGCACGGACGTGATCCCGGTGGAGTTCGTGCTGGTCAAGCACCCCACGCACGGCGAGGCCGGTCTGCACACCAAGCTGCTCGCCAACGGCCTGGCCCAGGCCCAGGCGCTGATGCTGGGCAAGACCGCCGAGGTGGCCGCCACCGAAAAGGCGCCCACGGCCAGCCCCACGCTGGACCGCGCCGTGCTGGCCCGCCACCGCAGCTTCCCCGGCAACCGGCCCAGCACCACCTTCGTGCTGGACCGCCTGACCCCGGCATCGCTGGGCGCGTTGATCGCGCTGTACGAACACCGCGTGTTCACCAGCGGCTCGCTGTGGGGCATCAACCCCTTCGACCAGTGGGGGGTGGAACTGGGCAAGGCCCTGTGCAACAACCTGCTGCCGCGCCTGGACAGCGGCGACGTGTCGGGCCTGGACGCCAGCACCGCCGCGCTGCTGCAGCGCCTGCGCGCATGACGGCCGCCCACGTGGCGCCCACGCGCGTGGTGTGGGACTTCGGCGCCGTGCTGTTCAGCTGGCGCCCGCCGGCCCTGCTGCAACGCGTGTTGCCAGGCCGTGCCGTGGACGAGGCCAGCGCCGCGCACTGGGTGGGGCAGTTCTTCCAGGCCTACGGCGGCGACTGGGGTGAGTTCGACCGTGGCACCGTGGACGTGCCCACCCTGGTGCAGCGCATCAGCGCCCGCACCGGTTTATCGGCCGCCGAGGTGCAGGCCGTGGTGGACGGCGTGCCCGGCGAACTGCAGCCGCTGCCCGACAGCGTGGCCCTGGTGCAGCGCCTGCAGGCCGCGGGCGTGGTGCAGCACTACCTGTCCAACATGCCCGCGCCTTACGCCGACCACCTGGAAAGCACGCACGCCTTCCTGGGGCTGCTGCACAGCGGGGTGTTTTCGGCGCGTGTGCAGCGCATGAAGCCCGACCCGGCCATCTTCGAACTGGCGGCGCAGCGCTTTGGCGTGCCGCCGGCCCAGCTGCTGTTCTTCGACGACCACCCGGCCAACGTGCAGGCAGCGCGCGCCGCCGGCTGGCAGGCCGAGCTGTTCACCACGGCCGCGGCGGCCGAAGCCGTGCTGCAGGCCCACGGCCTGCTGTGAAGGCCCGCCCCGGCGCTGGGGGCCAGCGCTGGCGGCGGGTGGGCAGGCGGGCGGGCGTGGCCTGGCGCGCCGTCAGGCCGCCAAGCCGGCGATGGCCTGGTGGCAGGCCCGCAGGCCCTGTTCCACGATCTGCTGCTTCCACAGGGCCGTGTCCACGTAGAAGGCGTCGCGCACCTGGCGCTTGATGGCCGCGGCCTGGTCGGCGCCGGTTTCCGGGTGGTTGCTCAACCACTGGTCGGCGCGCAGCGCGTCGGCCACCTGCTGCCAGGGCTGGGTGCCGTACTCCAGTGCCATGCCGGTGTATTCGGCCTGCGGGCACTCGGCGTAGGCGCCGAAAAACATCATGCCGGTGAGCTTGGACGAGGTGGAACTGCCGTCGTAGATGGACGTGACGCCCTCGCCCCACCAGCGGCGCGCGCGCGCCACGGCGTTGGCGTCGTCGCGGCCGGCGAAGATGACCTCGCCGTGCCCGCTGGGCCCCAGGCCGGTGTGCAGGTCCACCCAGCCCAGGCGGCTGCAGCGGCGGCCGTGGTCGCGCAACGCGGCGCGCACAGCGGTCTGGCTCCAGGTGGGGCCCAGGCCGCCGAAGAACAGGCCGTCGGGGTGGCGGTGCTGGCCGGCGCTCAGCGCCGTTTGCAGCGCGCGTTCGCCGTGCTGTTGGGCGTAGGCCGCCAGGGCCTGCTGCACGGCAGCGCTGGGCGGCCAGGCGGCCGGCACGAAGAGGTTGGCCAGTTCGTCGTAGGCGGGGTTGTGCGGCAGCGGCTGGTCGAAGTCGTGCCAGTTGCGGTTCAGGTCCACGTTTTCGTGCGTGGTGCGCCGCCAGTGCGAAAAGCCCCAGGGGTTCAGCCCGTGCAGGTACACCACGGCCACGCCGGCCTGGGCCGCGGCGCGGTGGAAGCCGGCATCGGCCAGCAGCGCGCCTTGCACGCCCGAGCCGCAGAAACCTTCCACGCCATGGCAGGCGCTGCTGACCAGCAGCACACGCGCCGCGTCGGCGGGCCCAAAACGCGCCACGTCCAGCGCCAGCGCCTCGCCGTCGCGGCCGGGCAGCGGGTGGTGGTGCGACCGCAGCTTCAGCCCCGTGGCCTGCGCCGCCGCCAAGAACTTGCCGCGCGCTTCGGCGTAGGTCTGCGCGAAGAAGTGTTCGCTCATCGCGGCGCCGGGCTCAGACCGCACGCGGCGTGTTCAGCCACTTTTCGGCCAGGCGCACCCACACGGTGGCGCCCAGCGGGATCAGCTCGTCGTTGAAGTCGTAGCTGGGGTTGTGCAGCATGCACGGGCCCAGGCCGTGGCCGCCTTCGCGGTGTTCACCGTCGCCGTTGCCGATCAGGAAGTAACAGCCGGGCTTTTGCTGCAGGAAGAAGCTGAAGTCTTCAGCGCCCATGGTGGGCTCGAACTCCTGCACCTGGGCCGGTCCCACCACGTCGCCCAGCAGGCCGCGCACGAATTCGGTTTCGGCCACGTGGTTGACGGTGGGCGGGTAGTTGCGGTGGAAGCTGAACTCGCAGCCGGCTTCAAAGGCCGCGCAGGTGGCTTCGGTGATGGCCTTCATGCGGCGTTCCACCAGGTCCAGCACCTCGGTGGTGAAGGTGCGCACCGTGCCGCGGATCTGGCAGCTGTCGGGGATGACGTTGGTGGCCTCGCCGGCGTGGATCATCGTCACCGAGATCACGGCCGTGTCGATGGGCCGCTTGTTGCGTGTGACGATGGTCTGGAAAGCCTGCACCAGCTGCGCGGCCACGGGCACCGGGTCCACGCCGTTGTGCGGCAGCGCGGCGTGCGCGCCCTTGCCGCGGATGGTGATGGTGAACTCGTTGCTGCTGGCGAACACCGGGCCGGCCTTCAGGCCGAACTGCCCCACGGCCATGCCGGGCCAGTTGTGGGCGCCGAAGATGGCCTCCATCGGGAACTGCTCGAACAGGCCGTCCTTGATCATCTCGCGCGCGCCGCCGCCGCCTTCTTCGGCCGGCTGGAACACCAGGTAGACCGTGCCGTCGAAGTTGCGGTGCTTGGCCAGGTGTTTGGCCGCGGCCAGCAGCATGGCGGTGTGGCCGTCGTGGCCGCAGGCGTGCATCTTGCCCGGGTGCTTGCTGGCGTGCGCGAAGGTGTTGTGCTCGGTCATCGGCAGCGCGTCGATGTCGGCGCGCAGGCCCACGGCGCGGTTCGATGTGCCGTTCTTCACGATACCCACCACGCCGGTGGTGCCCAGGCCGCGGTGCACGGGGATACCCCAGTCGGTGAGGGCTTGGGCGATGAGGTCGGCCGTGCGCACTTCTTCGAAGCACAGCTCGGGGTGGGCGTGGATGTCGCGGCGCAGCGCCGTGACGCTGGCCGCGTCGGCCAGGATGGATTCGATCAGGTTCATGACGGCGGTTCCGGGTGTCGGAGTCGGCCATCTTAGCCAGCCCGGCCCGGCCGTGTGCGGTGCCGGGCTGGGCGGTGGGTCAGCGGCGGACCTTGCCGTCGCCGGTCAGCATGGACACATCGACGAAGTCGCTGCCCTGGTGGTCGCGGGCGCTGAAGTTCACCTGGAAACCGCCCAGGTCGAAGCGTTGCAACGATTCCAGCGCGTTGATCAGCGCGTCGCGCGTCACCGGCCCGCCAGCGCGGCGCACACCTTCGGCGAACACCTTGGCCGCCACGTAGCCTTCCATGCTGCTGTAGTTGGCGGTGGCGTCGCCGCCGGTCTGGCGCACGGCGTCGATGTACTCGCGTGCGATGGCCGTGGTGGTGCTGAACGGGAAAGGCATCACCTGGCTGACCACCACGCCCAGGCCGTCGCGGCCCAGTTCGTCGGCCAGCGCCTGGGTGCCCACGAAGGACACGTTGTAGAAAGTGCCGCCGAAACCCGCCTTGCGCGCCGCGCGGATGAAGGCGGCGCAGCCTTTGTAGGCGCCGATCTGCACCACGGCGTTGGGCATCTTGGGCACGATGGCTTGCACGGCGGCGGCCACGTCCACGCTGTTGCGCTCCACCGTGCCCACGGCCACGGGTTCCAGCTTCAGCTTGGCCAGCGCCCGCACCACGCCGTCCAGGCCGGCCTGGCCGTAGCTGTCGTTCTGGCGGCACACCGCGATGCGGGTCAGCCCCAGCGAGGTGAGCTGCTTCACGATGACGGCGGTTTCGTCGTAGTACGACGCCCGCACGTGGAAGACGTAGCGGCTGAACGGGTCGCGCAGTGCCTCGGCGCCGGTGAAGGGCCCGAAGAACGGTATCTTCGCCGCGTTCACCAGCGGCAGCGCGGCCAGCGAGGTGGGCGTGCCCACGTAGCCGAACAGTGCGAAAACGTCGTCCTTGACGAACTGTTCGGTGTTGGCGCGGCAGCGGTCAGGCTCGTAGCCGTCGTCCAGCGAACGCAGGTCGATGGTGCGGCCGTTGATGCCGCCCTGGGCGTTCAGGCGGTCGAAGAAGATCTTCGCGCCGCGGTTCATCTGCAGGCCCAGCTGGGCGGCCGGGCCGCTGAGCGCACAACTCTGGCCCAGCACGATGCGGCGGTCGTTCTGCGCCAGGGCCGGAAGGCCCAGCGTGGCGGCGAAGCCGGTGGCCAGGGTGGAAAGGGCGCGGCGGCGGAGCATGGAATAACCTCGAAAAGGTGTGGCCGCCCACAGGCGGACGGACCTCAAATGCTACGCCCCTCCGCCCCGTTGGCCGGCGCCGCGCGCCGGTGCACCCGCCCGCCGATGGCGAAGAAGTCCACACACCGCCGGCCTTTGTGCGTGGGCGGGTGGCGCCAGCGGCCCCACCGCAGCGGTGCCGGCATGGCACCATTGGCGGCTGACGACGCGCTGGAGAACCCGCCCATGAACCCGACCGCCGGCCTGCCCACCCCCCCGGCTTCCCAAGTGGTGCGAGCCGCCTGCCCCCACGACTGCCCGGACACCTGCGCCATGCGGGTGACGGTGGAGAACGAACGTGTGGTGCGCATCCAGGGCGACCCCGACCACCCCCCGACGCACGGCGCCTTGTGCACGAAGGTCAGCCGTTATGCCGAGCGCACCTACCACCCTGAGCGGGTGCTGACGCCGCTCAAGCGCGTGGGCCCCAAGGGCAGCGGGCAGTTCCAACCCGTGGGCTGGGACGAGGCGCTGGACGACAGCGCGGCACGGCTGCGCGCCATCGCCGCGCGCGACCCCCAGGCCATCCTGCCCTACAGCTACGCCGGCACCATGGGCCTGGTCCAGGGCGAAAGCATGGCCGCGCGCTTCTTCCACCAGCTGGGCGCCAGCCTGCTGGACCGCACCATCTGCGCCAGCGCCGGCGGCGACGCGCTGACCGCCACCTACGGCGGCAAGCTGGGCATGCACCTGGAGTTTTTTGCCGAGAGCCGGCTCATCGTCATCTGGGGCAGCAACTCCATCGCGTCGAACCTGCACTTCTGGACCTTCGCCCAGCAGGCCAAGCGCGAAGGCGCCAAGCTGGTGTGCATCGACCCGCGGCGCACGGAAACCGCCGACAAGTGCCACGAACACCTGGCCTTGCAGCCTGGCACCGACGGCGCCCTGGCCCTGGGCCTGATGCACGAGCTGGTGGTGAACGACTGGCTGGACCACGCCTACCTGGCCGAACACGTGGACGGCTGGCCGGCCTTGCGTGAACGGGCGCTGCAATGGCCGCCGGAACGCGCCGCCGCCGTGTGCGGGCTGACGCCAGAACAGGTGCGCAGCCTGGCGCGCGACTACGGCACCACGCGGCCCGCGGCCATCCGCCTGAACTACGGCATGCAGCGCGTGGCCGGTGGTGGCAGCGCGACGCGGCTGATCGCGCTGTTGCCCTGCCTGACCGGCGCTTGGCGCGAGCGCGGTGGTGGCCTGCTGATGTCCGCGTCGAACTGGTTCCGCCCCGCCCGCAACGACGCCTGGCTGCAGCGGCCCGACCTGCTGGCCGGCCGCACGCCACGCACCATCAACATGAGCACCATCGGCGACGACCTGAACCGCGCCGCCTCGCCCACGTTCGGCCCGCGCATCGAAGCCGTGGTGGTCTACAACAGCAACCCCGTGGCCGTGGCGCCCGACAGCCGCCAGGTGGTGAAAGGCTTCCAGCGCGAAGACCTGTTCACCGTGGTGCTGGAGCACTTCCTCACCGACACCGCCGACCACGCCGACTACGTGCTGCCCGCCACCACGCAGCTGGAGCACTGGGACGCGCACACCAGCTACGGCCACACCTACGCGCTGCTGAACCAGCCGGCCATCGCGCCGGTGGGCCAGTCGCGTTCCAACGCCGCCATCTTCCGCGCCTTGGCCGCACGCCTGGGTTTCGACGACCCTTGTTTCCAGGACGACGACGAGACCCTGGCGCGCCACGCCTTCAAGCCCGAGGTCGTGCCTTATGAAGCCCTGTTGGCGCGCGGCTGGGTGAAGCTGCCCATCGCCGACGCGCCTTTTGCCGAAGGCGGGTTTGCCACGCCCAATGGCCGTGCCCAGGTGGCGCCGCCTGGCCTGGGCCTGCCCGACCATGTGCCCAACCACGAAAGTGTGGCCAGTGCACCAGCGTTGGCGGCGCGTTACCCGCTGGCCATGATCTCGCCGCCTGCACGGCACTTCCTGAACAGCACTTTCGTCAACGTCAAGAGCCTGCGCAGCGTGGAAGGCGAACCGCTGCTGGAGATGCACCCGGCCGACGCCGCCGCGCGTGGCATCGCCGACGGCGACGAGGTGGTGGTGTTCAACGACCGCGGCCGCCACGTCACCAAGGCCGTGTTGAACCAACGGGCCCGGCCTGGCGTGGTGAACGGTTTGGGCATCTGGTGGCGCAAGTTCGGCCGCGACGGCACCAACGTCAACGAGCTGACCAGCCAGCGCTTGACCGACCTGGGCCGCGCGCCCACCTTCTACGACTGCCTGGTCGAGGTGGCGCCCACCGCCGCTGCCGACACCCAGCCGGCAGCGCTGACCGACTGACATGCGGCGCGTGTTGGGCTGGGCGTGTGCCGCGGGTGTGGCGGCTGCGGCGTTGTTGGGCTTGGGGGGCTGCAGCACCCTGGGCTATTACGGTCAGGCCGTGGGCGGCCACCTGGACCTGCTGCAACGCGCCCGCCCGGTGGCGGACTGGGTGGCCGACCCCGCCACCCCCGAACCGCTGCGCCAGCGGCTGCTGCTGACCCAGCGCCTGCGCGACTTTGCCGTGGCCGAACTGCACCTGCCCGACAACCGCAGCTACCGCGCCTACGCCGACCTGCAGCGCCCCGCCGTGGTGTGGAACGTGGTGGCCGCGCCAGAACTGTCGCTGCAGCTGAAGACCTGGTGTTTTCCGGTGATGGGCTGCGTGGGCTACCGCGGTTACTTCAGCGCCGCACCGGCCGAGGCCGAGGCGCAGGCACTGCGCGAACAGGGCTGGGAGGCCAGCGTCTACGGTGTGCCGGCGTATTCCACGCTGGGTTGGAGCAGCTGGCTGGGCGGCGACCCATTGCTCAACACCTTTGTGCACTGGCCTGAAGGTGAACTGGCGCGGCTGCTGTTCCACGAACTGGCCCACCAAGTGGCCTACGCCAGCGACGACACCACCTTCAACGAGAGCTTTGCCGGCGCGGTGGAGCGCCTGGGTGGCCAACGTTGGCTGCAGCAGCACGGCAGCGAGGCGGCGCGCGCGGAGTACGCGGCGTTGGACGCGCGCCGGCAAGACTTCCGCGCCATGACCGCCCGCACCCGAGAAGCGTTGCAGGCCGTCTACACCGGCCCCGGCACCGACGAGCACAAACGCCAGGCCAAGGCCGCGTTGATGGCGCAACTGCGCGAGGAACATGCGCGGTTGAAGGCCGAACGCTGGAACGGTTTTGCCGGCTACGATGGCTGGGTGCAGCGGGCCAACAACGCGGCCTTCGGCGTCCAGGCCGCCTACAACGAACTGGTGCCGCAGTTCGAGGCGCTGTTCCACCGCCTGGGCGGCGACTTCCCGCGCTTTTATGCCGAGGTGCAGCGCCTGGCCCGACTGCCAGCAGCCCAGCGCAGGGCGGCGCTGGCCACGGCTGCAGGCCTTTGAGGCCGGTGCCCGCGCTGTTCACCGCCCACACCCCACACCGACACGGAGACACCCCCCATGGCCGACATCAAGATCCACCGCAGCCACAGCCTGGGCCTGGCCAAGGCCCGCAAGGTGGCCTGGAGCTGGGCTGAAAAAGTGGAGCAGGACTTCGACATGGACTGCACCGTGATCGAAGGCGAGACCAGCGACACCGTGGAGTTCAAGCGCAGCGGTGTCAGCGGCCAGCTCATCGTGGCCGCCGACCACTTCGACCTGCAGGCCAAGCTGGGCTTCTTGCTGGGCGCCTTCAGCAAGACCATCGAGGCCGAGATCGAGAAGAACCTGGACGCGCTGCTGGCCGAAAGCGCGGCCAAGCCCGCCAAGAAAACCAGCAAGAAGACCGGTTGACCACCGGTACAGTGCCACGCCGCCCACAAAAAAGCGCCCGGGTCAGTCCGTGTCAATACTCTGACGCCGATCTGAAGCCCTGAACACAATGCCCTGCAGCGAAAGCTGCAGGGCATTGTTCATATGGGCTACGTGCAAGGACACAGTCGAGACCAAGGCGGCCTGTTTCCGGTGTCGCTGGA
>JBKCUM010000253.1:0-8032 GCA_046318395.1 Rubrivivax sp. | reverse complement strand
ACAGAGCGGGGCGGGTGATGTAGCGGCACAACTGCTCCAGCCGCTTGCGGTCGTGCGCTTCCACCCGCACCGCGGCATGTAGGCTGAACCCGTCGATGTCGGCGCACAGCGGCTGGCGGGCCCGGTCCTCCCGCGGCATCGCGCCTCGCAGCGTCAGCACCTTCTGCCCGGCGCGTGGCCCGAATGCGATACGGTAGGCGACGGCCGCGGCCTGCAGCGGCCGCAGCGTGCGCGCCTCCTCGCCGTCGGCATCCGGCTCGGCAAGGTAGGTCTGGCCCATGTCCTCGACCAGCACGCCCCGGCGCGTGAGCAACTTCATCAGTCGCTCGATCACGGACTGCAGCAGCGCATGCAGCTCGTCGTCGGTGGGCGAAGCCGCATCGATGAAGGCCGGCGAGCCATCGGCGCCGCGGCGGTACACCCCGTCCAGCACCAAACAGTGCAGGTGGATGTTGAGGTTGGCAGCAGATCCGAAGCGCTGGATCAGCGTGACGGCGCCGCCCTGGCCTTCATCGGCCTTGAGTCCGGCACCTGCAAGCCGGCGCGTCAAGCCAGATGCCAGCCGCTGCGGCTCAGTGGCAGGGCCCGCACACGTTCACCGCTGGCGGCAAAGATCGCATTGGCCAGAGCCGGCGCCACCAGCGGCACCACTTCTTCGCCGATGCCACTGGGGTCGGCGTCGCTGTCCATCAGGTGCAGCTCGACGGCCGGCATCTGCGCCATGCCGATCACGGGGTAGTCATGAAAGCCGCTCTGGTCGATGCTGCCCGCCGTGGCCGTGATCTCGCCCAACAGGCAGGCTGACACGGCCCAGGCCACGCTGCCTTCCACCTGCGAGCGCACCAGGCGCGGGTTCACGACCCGGCCGCAGTTCACCACCACCACCACGCGCGCCAGCCGCAGGCCGCGCGCAGCCGAGGCGACGATCTCGACGCTCAGGCCAGCAAGCGTGGCGCCTGCATGCCCGCCCAGGGCCAAGCCGCGAGATCGCCCGGGCGCCACGGGCTGAGCCAGGTCGGCCCGCTGGACGAGCGCTTCCAGCACGGTCCGGGCCGGGGGCGCGCGCAACAGGCGGAGCCTGGTTTGCACGGGGTCGGCCTGGGTGGCATGGGCCAGTTCGTCGAGAAAGCTTTCGAGGAAGAAGGTGTTGGCGCAGGCCCCCACGGAGCGCCACCAGCCCGAGCGCATGCCGCCCTCGACGCGGGTCCAGCGCCGGCTGGCCACCGGCCCCTCGTAGGGGCCGCGCAAGCCCATCAGCACGGTGAAGTCGATCCCGTCCTCGCTCAGGGGGTGGCGATTGCTGCTGCTGGCCATGAGAGACGGCCCGGCAAGGTCGATGGCCAGCGCGCGCATCTGGCCGTCCGGCCCCAGCGCGGCACGCAAGCGGCCCATCGCCGGCGGACGCATGAAGTCGTGGCGAACATCTTCTTCGCGCGACCAAATGAGCTTCACCGGTCGGCCCACGGCGCGGGAGATGCGTGCGGCCTGCACCGCCGCATCGCACTCCAGCCGCCGGCCGAATCCGCCGCCCACCCTGAGCGTGTGTACCGTGACTTGCTCAAGCGGCAGCGCCAGCGCCTCGGCCACTTTTTCGCGCGTGAGGCTCTGCGCCTGGGTAGACACCCAGATCTCGGCCTGGCCCTGGCTGACTCGCGCCGTGGCGTTCTGGGGCTCCATCGCCATGTGCGCAGCCATTGGCGCCTCGTACAGGGCCTGCACGGTGTTTGGCGCCCGGGCCAGCTCCTGCAGAACCTGGGCCCGATGCACGTCCGGCTCGCCCCCGTCCGGGAGCGTGGCCAGCAGACCCGCGTCGCCATGGACGGCCCGCAGCATCTGGTTTCGCAGGTCCTTCGAGCCGATCGCGCCCGGCGGGTGATCCCATACCGGAGCCAGCTTGGCCAAGGCCTGTGACGCCGCCCAATGATCGGCAGCGACAACCGCAATCGCGTCACCCAGGTTCAGCACGGCGAGCACACCGCTGGCCCGCAAGGCGGGCGCTGGGTCGAGGCTGCGAAGGCGGCTGCCCAGCACCGGAGCATGACGCAAACTGGCCGAGACGAGGCCCTCCAACTTGACGTCGATCCCGAACGCTGCGTGGCCGGTCACCAGTTCGCGGTCGATCACGCGCAGGGCCGGCTTGCCGACCCAGGAGTTGGGGTCATAGGGCCTGAGCGCCAACTGCTGCAGCGCCGGCACGGGCAGCGCGCCGGCCTCGGCGCTGAGTTCGCCGTAACCAAGCGTGCGTCCAGTGGGTCGGTGAACCACGCGGGCGGGCTGCGTGTCGCACGCTGCCAGGTCGGCGTGCCATCTGCGGGCCGCAGCGGCCATCAACATGGCCCGTGCCGTGGCGCCCAGTTGCGCGATCTCGGCAAAGCTGCCCGAGAGCCCCGCGCTGGCGGCTGTGCCGTAGTAGCCGTCGTTCTCGACGAAGGGCGCGCGCACGGGGGCTTGCCTCAGCACCACGGCGCTCAGCGGAAGGTGCAATTGATCAGCCAGCACCTGGGCGAGTGCCGTGGGCGTGCCCTGGCCGAGGTCCGTCACACTGTGCAGGAGGGTCGCCGTGCCGTCGTTCTCGATGGCCAGCCAGGGTCCCCAGCCGGGACCCGTTGGGGCAGTGGCGCTGGCCTGCCGATGGGGCCCGAGGCCGCCGCCAGCGCACACGGCCCCGGCGCTCAAGGTGAGCAGCAGCGTGCGGCGCGTGACCGGCACCGAGGCAGCGCGCGTCACGCCGGGGCTTTCGCCAAGGCGGCCGCTGCGCGCCGGATGGCCACTCGCACACGCGAATAGCTGCCGCAGCGGCACAGGTTGCTGATGCCGTCGATGTCCGCGTCGCTCGGGCTGGGGTTGCGCCGCAACAGGCTGACCGCCGTCATGATCTGCCCGGCCTGGCAATAGCCGCACTCGCTGACTGCGGCGTCGATCCAGGCCTGCTGCACGGCGTGCAGCGCCGCGCCGTCGGCCAGCCCTTCGATGGTGGTGAGTTGGCGCGTAGCCACATCCCCCATGCGAAGGGTGCAGCTTCGGGTCGCCGAGCCGTCCAAGTGAACGGTGCAGGCACCGCACACGCCCACGCCGCAGCCGAACTTGGTGCCGGTCAGGCCGGCGTGGTCGCGCAGGTACCACAGTACCGGGGTAGTCGGATCACCCCGAAACACGGCAGCGCGGCCGTTGACCCGCAGCCGAATCGCCGGGAACTTGACCGGAACCGGAGTCGGTGGCACCCATATCTGGATCGATGAGTCAGGCATTTTGAATTGTGGAAAATGGCATTATTCGTCCAATGTATCGCTGCCTTACCGCCGACTCAATCGAAAAACTTTGCTTCATCTGATCAGGAATTTTGATGACACCACCTGGCGCGCGTGTGCCCCTGAAGCTATCGCTGGACGCGTTGGTGGCCCTCGACGCCATCGCCCGGCGCGGTTCGTTCACCAAGGCGGCGGCGGAGTTGCACCGCGTGCCCTCGGCGCTGAGCTACACCGTCGCCCAGGCGGAGTCCGCGCTCGGGGTGCTCCTGTTCGACCGAAGCGGCCGCAGCTCACGCTTGACACCCATCGGCGAGGGCCTGCTGGCCGAAGGGCGGGAGATCCTGGGCAGGCTGCACGACCTGGAATGCCGTGTGGAAGCGCACCGCCAGGGTTGGGAAGGCGAGGTGCGCATCGCCGTGGACACCCTGTTCGGCTTGCGCTGGATTCACGCGCTGATGCCGGCGTTCGACGCGCTGCAGTCTCAGACACGGGTCCGGCTGTGCGAGGAGGTGATGGACGGGACCTGGGACTCGCTGATCCAGGGGCGGGCCGACCTGATCGTGGCGGCCCAGGACACCGGCGCCATGCCCAACTCCGGTGTGAAGGTGTGCGCGCTGGGCAGCATCGAGCTGTGCTTCGTCAGCTCGCCGAGTCACCCGCTGGCCAGGCTGGCGGCGCAGCTTGACCGGCCCCTGCGCGAGGCGGACCTGCGGCCCTATCGTCAAGTGAGCATTGCCGACAGCTCCCTCGTCCTGGCGGCGCGAACCAGTCATCTGGCGCCCGGGCAGAACACGTTGACGGTCCCCACGCTGCGCGACAAGCTCGAAGCGATTGAATGCGGGCTGGGGGCAGGCTTCGTGCCGTCACATGCGGCGCAGGCAGGCTTGCAGGCGGGAACTCTCCATGCCCTCGACCTCGACCCGTCCCGCAGCGAAGCGCCGTTTTGTCTGGCCTGGCGGCCTGCTGGCATCGGGCGGGCGGCGGCTTGGTTCGTGGACCAACTACTCAACCAGGACCTGCTGCCTGGCCTGGTGCGGGCCAGCCCTGACCGAGCCGGACACCGCAGGCGCGTGAGCGCGGGCGCCATCGAGCCAACACCTGGCCCTGTTGACCCGCAGTGACGGCGAGTTCAAGCGCCTGCGCGACCGACCTCGCCGTGTTCCCCTCGATGGCACTCACCTCACGCCCTGCCGGCCCAGTTCAAAGCCCCCTTGCAGAAAAAACCTCGCTTAAACAACTTGCGTTGCACGCAAACGGCGCCACGTTTTCGTTGTCACTACCGCAAGTGCAGCCAGGACATGGTTGAAAACATGCTCCGGGGGCCTTCCGGAACTGCGAAACGCCGCCAGCAATTGCTTTACTTTCAGGCGCGCTTCAAGTTATTTGACAGCAGACGCATGAGTAGGTATGCATGGGTCACGACCTCTTGTCCGAGGTGAGACGGTGCTGAGACGGTGACTTTCTACATTCCGCACAGACTGTTCGAATCCCGCCTTCGGTCTGGGGCGTCACTTTGGGATGTTAGGCATGCGTCGTCTACTTTTCGCCAGCAAACTTCGTCTCTGTTCTGCATGGGGGAAGCAGGTCTTGAGAGCCTGCCTGGTACTGGCAGCCACATCTCAGCTGTCTGCATGCGGTGGCGGCGGAGGCCAGGATCCTGCAAACCCGTCAGACACCAAGACTTCCGGGCCAGCGGTTCGAGTAGTGTTGGAACCGTCTGCCTTGCTCTTGACTTCGCAAGGCCAACAACAGGCCCTGAAAGCCAAGGCCTTCGACGCCGAGGGCCGGTTGGTCTCTTCGGCCGTGACTTGGCAGGCCTCCCGCCCATCCGAAGTTGCCGTCGCGGACGATGGCACCGTACGTGCCGTGTCCGCTGTTGGTTCCGGCCAGGTGGTGGCCGTGGTGGACGGTGTGCGGTCGGCGCCTGTGCTGGTGGCGGTGGCGCAGCCGGCGGCGGGTGTTTTGTTGGTAGGCGATGCGCAAGTCGTGTCCGACCCCGTGGTGGTGGAGGCCGCTGCCGAGCCTGACATCGACAACCCCTACGAAGTGGTGCTCAGTGGTGTGCCAATGCCTGCCGTGGGCAGCCTGCTGCTGGGGCGCGAGGGCAAGACGGTGGGTGGCGAGGTACTGGCCGCTACGCAGGAGGCCACGGGCGTGCGCGTGCGCCTGAAAACCGTGGCGCTGGACCGCCTGGTGTCTGGCGTGCGCGTTCAGGAAAGGATCGACCTGACTGGCCTGCCGCTGGAAGTGCCCGCTGATGTAGCCGCGCTGTACACCGTGACGCAGGAAGGCGATGAACATGTGTTCACGCCCAGGCCTGGGGTGGCGTCAAGCCCGCCGTCGGCCGACGACCGCAAGCGCGCTAAATTGTTCAAGCCCTTCAAGATGGGCCCGTTCAACTGCGAGCTGGTGGGTTCGGAGTTGCCGATTTCGATGCCGCAGCCTGCCTCGTTCAAGCTGAAATTCGTACCGAACTATGTGGTGGACTACGAAAGCAGCACGGGCCTGAGAAAGTTGCTGCTCCAGGCCGAGGCCAGTTTCCAGGCCAAGAACAACTTGCAAATCAACGCCGCAGGTTTGGTGAATCTCACCTGCGAGGCCACCTTGTTGCAACGGCTGGTGCCGCTGCCGGGTCTGCTGGGGCTCCTGCTTGCGGGTGAACTGCAGGCAGGCGTAGGCCTGGAGACAGAAGGGTCGGTCGCCATTCCGCTGCTGGGCGCTGAGCTCACCTTGGATGCCAAAGGCCAGCTGGAGGCGGGCCTGGACTGCACCAGCGGTACCTGCAAGACCGTGAGCAAGTGGGAGCCGACCCTGAAGAGTGGCTTGCGCTACCTGACCCCCAGCGGGGCCTTGGCTGAGGCACGCAGCGAGTTGTTCTTCTACACCTATGGCTTCGGCAAGATGAACGTGGGGGCCACGCTGAGCAAGGCCTTGCGGGTAGAGGCGGTCAAAGTGCGAGCCGGCCCCAAGTTCGAAGCCAACCTGGCGCCTGTTCTGACACAACTGTTGCCGGTGAGCCCCGGACTGCCTGACTACCGTTCGGACTACAAAGCCCACCTGCTGGTGGAGGGCACGGCTGGTTCCAAAGTACAGGGTGACACCAAGCTGGTCAAACTTCTGCAGAAGCTGGGCATATTCAAAGCCACGCTGCTGAAGGTGCAACTCAGCCTGCCACTGGGCAACTCGCCCAAAGGTACCGTGAGTGTCAGCGGCCCGAACGCCGCCCAAGACGGTGAATTCATCGACGGGAAAACCTTCAACTTCAAAGTGAAGCTGGACCCGGCGAACGCGCGTTTTCCGGTGCTGGGCTACAACGTTCGCCGCGTACGGGTGTACTACATCAGCGACGGCATGTTGCCCCGCGAAGTGGCGCAGGTGGATGCCGCCGCCGACCAGACGGAATTCGACCTCAGCTGGGTGGCAGAGGGAACTTCCGGGGCCAGCGGCCGTCGCTTTGCTGCCTTCGTCGACACCGTGCTGCCCACGCCGGTCAGTCTGGAACTGGGTGCAGCACAACCCGTCCCCGAGGTTTTCAGTGGGCGAATGACGGCGACGAGCAACGTTTTTTCCCCCGCCTTTGTGCCGGCAGTTGGTGCCACCTACACCGTTCAATCAAGTGGAAAGCAGGGGTACTCATTCGACGGTTTGGTGGAAACAGGAAGCTTCAATTCGGGGTTGGTAGGAACAGCATTGAACACAGACGTCGTTTACGACGGAACGGGGCTAATAAGAGAACCCGTTAGCGCGACCAATGGCTGCAAGTATGTGAAGAACACAGAGACCATCACCAACGGCAGCGGCGCTGCTCAGGGGATCGGGAACGGGACACTGGAAATCGACACGGTCGCGGGCGTCTGGCGACTGTCTACGTTCAGAGTTCAGATGCCGGCTACGGGCACCAAAACTCAACGTACCTTCGCCACTGAGAGGAGTCTTGCCTGCACCACCCCCTTCAACGAGGAAGCAACAACCACCACGTTGACTGCTCCATTCGACGCATTCTTTTACTTCAGTAGCACAGGGGTCTACCTCAGCGGCGCAATTGGCGTGGACAGCGACGGGCGCCGCACCATACGCTACACAGGCACGCCTGTGGCCGTTTCACAGGGCGGATCGTCACGCACCGTGACCCTGGCGCTGGACTTGAAGGAGGGCCCTTCGAAGCTGGCGACCACCGACCTCTCGGTGGCCTTGGTGGCAACGCCAACCGTCAAGCCCTTGGGGACACTCACCTACAGCGTCAACCTGCAAAACAAGGGCAGCGCGGCCGCTACCGAGGTGCGAACCGAATTCGTGCTGCCGACGGGCTGGTCCGTGGTCGGCCAGGTAGGCTGGAGCGGTTGCAGCACCAGCGTGAATACCGTGGTCTGCCGCGCCGAACGCATGGAGGCCGGGGAACAGAGGGCATTCCTGGTGGATGTTCAGGCGCCGGAGGCACTTGGCCTTTACACCATCAGCGCCCGCGTTTCATCGGCAGAGGTGGACACAGACTTCAGCAACAACCGAACGGAGACCATCAGCAATATCGTTGAGTAGTCTCGCAGACAAAACGGAAGGACGATGGTTCCTGGATTAGGACAGGAATTAGGGTGTACCGCGGAGGGCCAGTAGTAGACGAAGAGCAGTCTCTTTCTGGGCTTCGCTTAGGGAAGGTCTGCAAAACCTCTGGTCAGTCCGACTGGCATGACCTGGGATAGGCGGCGAAGATGTGGGCCATGGAACAATTCAATTTGAGCCTTGATCCGCTGCCCAAGAAGACCCGCAAGGAAGTCTTCCTCGAGGAG
>JBKCUM010000252.1:0-3281 GCA_046318395.1 Rubrivivax sp. | reverse complement strand
GCTGGACCCGCTGCTGGCCGAACTGGTGGAGATGCGCTTTTACGGTGGCTACACCGAGGCCGAGATCGCCGAGGCCCTGGGCATCAGCGACCGCACGGTGCGGCGGCACTGGGACAAGGCGCGCGCCTTCTTGCTGATGGAATTGCAGGGGCCATGAGTGGTGCCATGGCCGCTTGCCGATTTCAGCGCCGTGGCCGGTTGCTGGCTTGAACCGCGTACGTCTGCCCCATGAGCGCATCCACCCCGCCCGCACCCGCACCCCGCATTCCGCCCGCGCTGTGGCCGGCGGTGTCGGCGGGTTTCGACGAAGCCCTGGCGCTGCCGGCCGCCGCACGCGCCGACTGGCTGGCCCGCCAGGCGGCCGCCCAGCCCGAGGTGGCCTTCCACCTGGGCCGCTTGCTGGCGGCCCATGCCACGGCCCAGCAGCCGGCGCGGCCCGACACCGCGCTGTTCGCCGCCGCCCTGGCCGCGCCGCGCCGCCTGTTCGAGCCCGGCCAGACCGTGGGCATCTACCGCCTGGTGGCGCCGCTGGGTGAGGGCGGCATGGCCGTGGTGTGGTCGGCCGAGCAACTGCAAGGCGTGCCGCGCCGCGTGGCGCTGAAGCTGCCGCACGCCGGCCTGGAACACCCGCACATCGCGCGCCTGTACGACGCCGGCATCACCGACGACGGCCAACCCTTTCTGGCCATGGAGCTCATCAGCGGCCAGAGCCTCACGCGTCACGCCCAGGGCCTGCCGCTGGCCGGGCGCCTGGCGCTGTTCCAGCAGGTGTTGGCGGCGGTCAGCTTCGCGCATGGCCGCCTGGTCATCCACCGCGACCTGAAACCCGGCAACGTGCTGGTGACGCCCGAGGGCGAGGTGAAGCTGCTGGACTTCGGCATCGCACGGCTGCTGGGCGATGGTGAACCGGCCCCGGCCGGCACCGGCCTGTCCGGCCAGGCATTCACACCCGACTGCGCCGCGCCCGAACAACTGGCCGGCCAGCCGCTGGACGTGCGGGCCGATGTGTACGCGCTGGGCGTGGTGCTGTACGAACTGCTGGCCGGGCGGCGGCCCTACCTGCTGCAGCGCGAGGCCAGCACGCCGCTGGTTGAACAGCTGGCCCGCCTGGCCGCCGCCGGCTGGCCCGCGCCCAGCCAGCGCCTGCCGGCCGCCGCGGGTGACCTGGACGCCATCGTCGCGCGCGCCATGGCCGCCGACCCGGCCTTGCGCTACGCCAGCGTGGACGCCTTGGCCGCCGACTTGCGGCGTTTTGAGCGCCTGCAGCCGGTGCAAGCCCGGCGCGGTGGCCGTGCTTACCGCCTCAGCCTGTGGCTGCGCCGCCAGCGCCTGGCGGTGGCCGCGGGCACGGCGGTGGTGCTGGCCCTGGGTGGGGGGCTGGGTGTGGCGCTGTGGCAGGCGCACGTGGCGCGGGCGCAGGCGGCCCGCGCCGAGGCCGTGAAAGGCTTTGTGCTCGGCATCTTCAACGCGGTGGACCCGCGTCGCCCGTCGGACCAACCCCGTGGCCAGACCACGGCGCGCCAGCTGATGGACCTGGCCACCGAGCGCATCGACCGCGACTTCGCACACGACCCGGCGCTGCGCATCGAACTGCTGGGCGTGGTGGCCAACATCTACGGCTACCTGGCTGAAGACGAACGCTACGAGGCGCTGCACCGCCGCCAGATGGCCTTGGCGCAACAGCACCTGGGCGAAACGCACCCGGTCTACATCCAGGGCCTGCTGGTCGATGCCTACGGCGACATCTTTGGCATGCAGCCCGAGGCCGCCAAGGCGACGCTGGCGCAGGTGGACGCGCTGATCCGCCGCGCCGGGCTCGAAGCGTCTGAACAGCGCGCCGCCTGGTGGATGGCGCAGAGTGAGGTGCTGCGGGGCGTGCCCGGCGCGCATGCGCAGCGCACGCAGGCGTTGGAACGGGCGATCGCGCTGTACCGGGCGCACGCGCCCAGGTCGGAGGACTACCCGGCCGCGCTGGCCAACCTGGGCAACGTGCACAACGCCCGCGAGGCCTGGCCGCAGGCCCAGGCCTTGTACGAAGAAGCTCTGGCCGTGCCGCTGGCGCCCGGGGGGAGCGAAGAGAACCTGTCGGTCATCCACACCAACCTGGGCCTGTCGCTGATGGAGCAAGGGCAGGTGGCCGCCGGCCTGCGGCATTTCCAGACCGCCACCGACATGGCCTTGCGCACCTACGGCCCGGGCCACAGCAACCACTTCCACGCCACGGGAAACCACGCGCGCTGGCTGCACCGCGTGGGCGACCGCCGCGAAGCCATGGCGCTGTTCGACAGCCTGCCCGTGGCCGCAGGCGGCAACAGCCCCGGCGATGACACGGCCCGCGAGTACCATGCCGCGGCCTTGTTGATGGAAGGCCGCCCCGACCTGGCCCTGCGCATCTTGAAGACCGTGCAGCAGGCCTATGCCCGCCGCGTGAACCGGGAGGCCGACCAGCGTCGGCTGGACGGGCTTCTGGGCACGGCCTTGGCGCAGACCGGGGACGCTGCGGGTGCGCGCGAGCGCCTGTGGGCGGCGCTGCAGGCCAGCCAGCAGTACGACGCACCGGCTTCCGTGGCACTGGCCACGGCGCGCGAGCGTTGGGCGCGTTATCTGCTGGACCAGGGCGACCCGCAGGCCTGGACCCAGGCCCCGCCGCTGCTGGCCCTGGCCGCCCAGGCCACGGTGGTGGCCGGCCCCACGCGCCGCCCGGCCCCGGTGGCGCTGCTGGCCCAACTGGGCCTGGCCCGGGTGGCGCTGGGGCGGGGTGACCTGGCAGCCGCGGCCCAGGCCGTGCAAACAGCCCAAGCCCTGTGGCCGCAGCTGCCGGCCAGCCGCGAACAGCGCCTGGCCGGCCCCCTGTGGGCCGTGCAGGCCGAACTGCTGCAGCGCCAAGGCCAGGCCGCGCAGGCCCAGGCGCTGCGTGCCCAGGCCGCGGCTTCGGCGGCCGCTTGGGCCGCGCCGGCCGCGGCGCCGGGGGCCGACCCTTGGCGGCTGGCGGTGGCGCCTATGCCGGTCTCGCCGGTCTCGCCGGTCGCGCCGGTCGCCCCGGCCCCGCCGCCGCGCTGACGCGCTGACGCGGTCTGCCCCCCCAAACTGTGGGGGGACGGGCTGGCGCCTGTCCGGTTCGCGCCAGCCTCCCACGTACGTCCCGGCACATCAACCCGTTGGAGGGCCCCGCCATGCAAACTACTCGATTTCTCCGCGCCATCGCCGGCCTGCTGACCACCCCCGCCCTGGGCCAGGCCCAGGCCGCTGCACCCACCGTGCTGGCGCCCACCAGCTACGAC
>JBKCUM010000251.1:0-18017 GCA_046318395.1 Rubrivivax sp. | reverse complement strand
GCCGACAACGTGGGCGACAACGTCGGCGACTGCGCCGGCATGGCCGCCGACCTGTTCGAGACCTACGCGGTCACGCTGATCGCCGCCATGGCGCTGGGCGCGCTGGTGGTCACGGGCGCGGCCGTCACGGCCGTGGTCTACCCGTTGGTGCTGGCCGGCGTGTCCATCATCGCCAGCATCATCGGCTGCAGCTTCGTGAAGGCCAGCCCGGGCATGAAGAACGTGATGCCGGCGCTGTACAAGGGCCTGGTCGTTTCGGGCCTCATCTCACTGGTGGCCTTCTACTTCATCACCACGGCCATGTTCCCGCAGCCGGTGGCCCTGAGCGGTGGTGGCACGGCCAGCGCGATGGCGCTGTTCGGCGCTTGTGTGGTGGGCCTGGTGCTCACCGCTGCCATGGTGTGGGTGACGGAGTACTACACCGGCACGCAGTACAAGCCCGTTCAACACGTGGCCCAGGCCAGCACCACGGGCCATGGCACCAACATCATCGCGGGCCTGGGCGTCAGCATGAAGAGCACGGCCTGGCCGGTGATCTTCGTGTGCATTGCCATCTGGGCGGCCCACGCGCTGGCTGGTTTGTACGGCATCGCGGTGGCCGCCACGGCCATGCTCAGCATGGCCGGCATCGTGGTGGCACTGGACGCCTACGGCCCCATCACCGACAACGCCGGTGGCATCGCCGAGATGGCCGAACTCCCCGACAGCGTGCGCGACATCACCGACCCGCTGGACGCCGTGGGCAACACCACGAAAGCCGTCACCAAGGGTTATGCCATCGGCTCGGCCGGCCTGGCTGCGCTGGTGCTGTTCGCCGACTACACGCACGCGCTGGAAGCGCGCGGCATGAGCCTGAGCTTCGACCTCAGCGACCACAAGGTGATCGTGGGCCTGTTCATCGGCGGCCTGATCCCCTACCTGTTCGGCGCCATGGCCATGGAAGCCGTGGGCCGCGCCGCGGGTGCGGTGGTGGTGGAAGTGCGGCGGCAGTTCCGCGACATCCCCGGCATCATGGAAGGCACGGGCAAGCCGGAGTACGGCGCGGCCGTGGACATGCTGACCACGGCGGCCATCAAAGAGATGATCGTGCCTTCGCTGCTGCCCGTGGTGGTGCCCATCCTCGTGGGCTTGCTGCTGGGCCCGGCGGCACTGGGCGGCCTGCTGATGGGCACCATCGTCACCGGCCTGTTCGTGGGCATCAGCATGTGCACCGGCGGCGGCGCCTGGGACAACGCCAAGAAGCTGATCGAAGAAGGCTTCACCGACGCCAACGGCGTGCTGCACAAGAAGGGCAGCGACGCGCACAAGGCCGCCGTCACCGGCGACACCGTGGGCGACCCCTACAAAGACACGGCCGGCCCCGCAGTGAACCCGCTGATCAAGATCATCAACATCGTGGCGCTGTTGATCGTGCCGCTGCTGCCGATGAGCACGGCCCCGGCCAAGGCCACGCCGCACAGCGCGACCGCCGCGACGGCAGCGCCGGCGGCCAGCAGCACCGCAGCACCTGCCGCGGCACCAGCGGCTTCCCAGTGAACTGATGCGCGCGGGGCGGCGGCGCTGTGGTGCCGCCGCTGCCTGCCCCATCCCCTGCCCCATCCCCTGCCCAACCACCGCCCTGCTGCGTGGCCCAGGCCCGCCGCGGGCCCTTCAAGCGAAGAGCGCAAGGCCTCGCGCTACCGGGCCTGAGAAGCCGGTAGCCCGGCGCTTCGGGGTTGCGATACGGGGGCCTGAAAAGCAAAAAGCCCGGTACCTTTCGGTACCGGGCTTGTGCTGTTTCTTCTTCTTTGGTCGGGGTGGCGGGATTCGAACTCGCGACCCCTTGCACCCCATGCAAGTGCGCTACCAGGCTGCGCTACACCCCGACTGAAGCCTCACATTATAGACAGAAAAACTTCATTGCTCCAAGAGCAATTCGCGTATCGACAACAATTCTTTGCGCAGCTGTTCGGGCGTGTATGGCACCGGCCCAGCGCTGGCCACTGTGGGCGCCTGCTCCGTGCCTTCGGCCTCCAGCGGCATGCGCTCATTTTCGGCGTCAGGCGCTGCACCGCCCACTGCGGTGTCGACACCGTCGGGACCCAGGTCCTCGTCCAACGGGCCATCGTCCACCCGCTCGTCGGCAGCGTCCATCGCCGCGGCCACAGCCGCCGCGCCACGCTGCGGCCCCTGCGCTTCAGCCAAACGGTTGCGGGCACCGCTGATGGTGAAGCCCTGGTCGTACAGCAACCCGCGGATGCGCCGGATCAGCAGCACCTCGTGGTGCTGGTAATAGCGGCGGTTGCCGCGCCGCTTCATGGGCTTGAGCTGCGTGAACTCTTGTTCCCAGTAGCGCAGCACATACGGTTTGACACCGCAGAGCTCGCTCACCTCACCGATGGTGAAGTAGCGTTTCGCAGGGATGGCCGGAAGCGCTTTCTCCACTGAAATCAACGGTGTAGGTGATGAACCTAGACTTTACTCGAAGTCACCCTCGGCAGGGGACTCGCCTTGCACGATGGCTTTCAGCTTGTGGCTGGCGTGGAAGGTCACGACCTGGCGGGCCTTGATGGGGATGGACTCGCCCGTGCGCGGGTTGCGCCCAGGGCGAGGCGCCTTGCGGCGGATGTTGAAGTTGCCGAAGCCCGACAGCTTCACGTCCTGGCCGTCGACCAAGGTGCCGTGCACGATTTCGAAGAAGGCCTCGACCATGTCTTTGGACTCGCGCTTGTTCAGGCCCAAGCGGTCGAACAACAGGTCGGCCAGTTCGGCCTTGGTCAGGGTCGGGGTCTCCAGCGAGGGCAGGATCACCCGGTCGCTGGCGGCTTCGGGCGGGTCCATCTCCGGGACGTCGGTGGGGTTCGACATGGTCTCGCTCCTGTGGCCTTCAACCGCGCAGGCGGGCGGCAAAAGCCGTTTGCACACGGGCCACGGCGGCGGCCACTGCGGCTTCGATGCGCTCTTCGGTCAGCGTGGTCTCGGGGTCCAGCAGTTCCAGGCGCACGGCCAGGCTGCGTTCACCTTCGCCGATGCCGGCCACGGGCTGCTGGGGCTTGTACACGTCGAACAACAAAGCCGAACGCACCAGCGGGTCGGCCGACAGGCTGGCCACCAGGGCGTCATGGGCCACACCGTCGGCCACCACCAAGGCCAGGTCGCGTGTGACGGCCTGTTGGCGCGACAGGCTGCTGAACTGCGGCAGGCCCAGCGTCAGCGCGGCTTCCACGTCCAGTTCGAACAGCACCGGGGCTTGCGGCAGTTCATAGGCCTGGCGCCACTTGGGGTGCAGTTCACCGATGAAGCCCACAGCCACACCGTCCACCTCGATGCGCGCGCAACGGCCGGGGTGCAGCGCCGGGTGCGTGTCGGCCACGAACACCGCGGTGCGCGGCGCCAGCAGCGCCTGCACGTCGGCCTTCACGTCGAAGAAATCGACCTGGCGTTCTTTGGCACCCCACTGCACCGGTTCCGCCGGGCCATAGGCCAGGCCGGCGATGCGGCGCGGCTGCACCACACCGGCCACGGCCAAGGGGCCGTCGGTGGCGCTGGCGTCGCGGCGGAACACACGGCCCAGCTCGAACACGCGCACGCGCCCGGCCTTGCGGGCCAGGTTGTGGCGCAGCACGGCCACCAGGCTGCCCAGCAGGCTGCTGCGCATCACGGCCAGCGGCGCGGCGATGGGGTTCAGCACGCGGATGGGGTCGGCGTTGCCGGCCAGTTCCGCTTCCCAGCGCGCTTCCACGAAGCTGAAGTTGATGGTTTCCTGGTAGTCCAGCGCGGCCACAGCGCGCAGCAGGCCCGAGGGGCTGCGTTGGGCTTCAGCGCGCACGCGGGCGGTGACCGGCGCGATGGGCGGCGTGGACGGCAGCTTGTCGTAGCCGATGACGCGGATCACCTCTTCGATCAGGTCTTCTTCGATGGCCAGGTCGAAACGCCAGCTCGGCGGCAGCACCGTCAAGGTGCCCTGCCCTTCGCTGAACTGCAGGCCCAGGCGGCGGAACACGTCGGCGCACTGCGCCTGCGTCACCGGGATGCCGATGACCCGCGCCGCACGCGCCACGCGCAAGGTGACGGGCTTGGCCTGCGGCAGGTTCAGCACCTGGTCGTCCATCGGGCCGCACTGCGTCTGGTCCGTGCCGCAAATGTCGATGATGAGCTGGGTGATGCGCTCGATGTGCTCCACCGTCAGCGCCGGGTCCACACCGCGTTCAAAGCGGTGGCCGGCGTCGGTGCTGAAGTTGAAGCGGCGCGAACGGCCGGCCACGGCTTCGGGCCACCAGAAGGCGGCTTCGACGTAGACGTTCTGCGTGTCGTCGCCCACGGCCGTGCTGTCGCCGCCCATGATGCCGGCCAGCGACTCCAGGCCCTGGTCGTCGGCAATCACGCCCACGGCGCCGTCCACCTCGATGGTGTTGCCGTTCAGCAGTTTCAGCGTTTCACCGGCCTGGCCCCAGCGCACGACCAGCGGGCCGTGGATCTTGTCCAGGTCGAAGATGTGCGAGGGCCGGCCGTATTCGAACATCACGTAGTTCGAGATGTCGACCAGGGCCGTGACGCTGCGCTGGCCACAACGGGCCAGGCGTTCCACCATCCAGGCCGGGGTGGCGGCCTTGGGGTTCACACCGCGCACCACGCGGCCCGAGAACCGGCCGCACAGGTCGGTGGCCTGCACCTGCACCGGCAGCTGCTGGGCGGTGGTGACGGCCACCGGCGTGATGGCCGGCGTGTTCAGCGGTGTGCCGGTCAGCGCCGACACTTCGCGGGCGATGCCGTAGACGCTGAGGCCGTGCGCCAGGTTGGGCGTGAGCTTCAGCGTGAACAGCGTGTCGTCCAGCTTCAGGTGCTCGCGGATGTTCTGGCCCAACGGCGCGTCGGCCGTCAGTTCCAGCAGGCCGCCGTGGTCGTCGGCGATCTTCAGTTCCTTGGCCGAGCACAACATGCCGAAGCTCTCGACACCGCGCAGCTTGCCGACGCCGATCTTGAAGGGCTTGCCGTCGCCCTTTTCGGAATCAGCCGGTGGCAGTTCAGCGCCCACTGTCGCCAGCGGCACACGGATGCCGGCGCGGGCGTTCGGTGCGCCGCAGACGATCTGCAGCGGTTCACCGCTGCCGGTGCTGACCTTGCACACGCGCAGGCGGTCGGCCTGCGGGTGCTGCACGGCTTCCAAAATCTCGGCCACCACGATGCCGTGGAAAGGCGGCGCCACGGGGGCGAGTTCTTCCACCTCCATGCCGGACATGGTCAGCAGGTCGGCCAGCGCCTGCGTGGACAGCGGGGGGTTGCAAAACTCGCGCAACCAGCTTTCTGGGAATTGCATGATCGGCGGGGCTTCTTATTTGAATTGGGTCAGGAAGCGCAGGTCGTTCTCGAAGAACAGGCGCAGGTCGGACACGCCGTAGCGCAGCATGGCCAGGCGGTCGGGGCCCATGCCAAAGGCAAAGCCGATGTAGCGCTCGGGGTCCAGACCGTAGTTGCGCACCACGTTCGGGTGCACCTGGCCGGAGCCGGCCACTTCCAGCCAACGGCCGGCCAGCGGGCCGCTGCGGAAGGCGATGTCGATCTCGGCCGAGGGTTCGGTGAACGGGAAGAACGACGGGCGGAAGCGCACGTCGAAATCGTCGGTCTCGAAGAACTGGCGGATGAACTCGCTGAAGACGAACTTCAGGTCTTTGAAGCTGACGTTCTCGCCGATCCACAGGCCTTCGCACTGGTGGAACATGGGCGAATGCGTGGCGTCGCTGTCCACGCGGTAGGTGCGGCCCGGGGCGATGACGCGGATCTCCGGCATCGGGTCCATACCGGCGTACTTGGCGGCGTGGGCGCGCGCGTAGCGCACCTGCATGGGGCTGGTGTGCGGGCGCAGGTTCAGCCAGCGGCCTTCGGCGTCTTTCACGTCCACGTAGAACGTGTCCTGCATGGAACGCGCCGGGTGGTTTTCCGGGTTGTTCAGCGCGGTGAAGCTCATCCAGTCGGTTTCGATCTCGGGGCCCTGGGCCACGTCAAAACCCATGGAACCGAAGATGGCCTCGATGCGTTCGATGGTGCGGCTGACCGGGTGCAGGCCACCCACGCCGCGGCCGCGGCCGGGCAAGGTGACGTCCAGCGCTTCGGCCTGCAGCTGCTGGGCCAGTTCGGCTTCGGCCAGCTGCTCGCGCGCGGCCGTCAGCGCGGCTTCGATGCGCTGCTTGGCCTGGTTGATCTCGGCCCCGCGGGCCTTCTTCTCTTCGGGCGGCAGCGTGGCCAGGCCTTTGAGCAGCTCCGTCATGCGGCCGCTCTTGCCCAGGTAACGCGCCTTGGCGTTTTCCAGTTCGGCCGGGTTGGGGGCGGCGGCGAATTCGGCCTGCGCGCCCTGCACCAGCAGGTCGAGATCGTTCATGGTGTCCAAAAAACAAAAAAGGTCGCCCCGAGGTGACGACCTTCAAATGCTCGAGAAGGCGCCGGGCGAACCCGGCGCCAGGGCATCAAGCCAGCTGGGCCTTCACCTTGTCGACGATGCTGGCAAAACCAGCGGGGTCGTGGATGGCCATGTCCGACAGGACCTTGAGGTCGATGTCGATGTTGGCCTTCTTCAGGCCAGCCATGAACTTGCTGTAGGTCACGCCGAGGCCACGGCTTGCGGCGTTGATACGCGCAATCCACAGCTGACGGAAAACCCGCTTGCGAGTACGGCGGTCACGGTAGGCGTATTGGCCCGCCTTCATCACCGCCTGCTTGGCGATGCGGAAGACGTTCTTGCGGCGACCACGGAAACCCTTGGCCAGAGCCAGGATCTTCTTGTGGCGGGCGTGTGCGGTTACACCACGTTTGACGCGAGGCATGTTGTGCTCCTGGTGCTAAGAAGATTACAGACCGGCGAAAGGCAACATCTGAGCCATGTGGCCCATGTTGGTTTCGTGGACGTTGACCGCACCGCGCAGGGCGCGCTTGCGGCTGGTGCTCTTCTTGGTCAGGATGTGGCGCTTGAACGCCTGACCGCGCTTGACGGTACCACCCGGACGCACGCGGAAGCGCTTCTTGGCGCTGCTCTTGGTCTTCATCTTGGGCATTTGACTGCTCCTACTTTGTATGCTGCTGCAGGCGGCACCAGAACCTGGTGCACTTGCTGGCCTGCAGCCGCTTCTTTTCACTGCTGCAGCGACCAAGCCGCAACAGCGAAATGCTTGTCTGTCCCGTTACTTCCGCTTCGGCGACAGCACCATGATCATCTGCCGGCCTTCCAGCTTGGGCATGTGCTCGACCACCGCCACATCCGCCAGTTCGTCGCGGATGCGTTCCAGCATGCGCATGCCGATGTCCTGGTGGGTGATTTCCCGACCGCGGAATCGCAGCGTGACCTTGCCCTTGTCGCCGTCCTCGGCGATGAAGCGGCGCAGGTTGCGCATCTTGATGTTGTAGTCGCCGTCGTCGGTACCGGGGCGGAACTTGACTTCCTTGACCTCGATGACCTTCTGCTTCGACTTGGCTTCGGCGGCCTTCTTCTGTTCCTGGTACTTGAACTTGCCGTAGTCCATCAGGCGACACACCGGGGGGTCGGCCGTGGCGGCGATCTCCACCAGATCGACGTCCAGCTCGCCGGCCATGCGCAAGGCTTCCAGCGTTGAAACAATGCCCAGCGGCTCGTTTTCAACCCCGTTCAGGCGCACTTGCGGCGCCATGATTTCCCGGTTCAACCTGTGCTTGCGCTCCGCATTCGGCGTGCGGCGGTCCATGAAGGTAGCGATGTGTCAACTCCTCGTGTGACCCGAAGGCGATGCGGGCCACCGATCTGCGATGGCGAGCGCGCTGTGGGGGTGCTTCAGACCTTGTTGGTGATGTCGGCCTGCAGCTTCGTTTGGAAGTCTGACAGGGGCATCACACCCAGGTCTTGGTTACCCCGTGCGCGCACGGCAACGGCCCCGTTCGCCTTCTCCTTGTCGCCTACGACCAGGATGTACGGGGCCTTCTGCATTGAATGCTCGCGGATTTTATAGTTGATTTTCTCGTTCCGCAAATCCAAGGAGACTCTAACTCCTTGTTTTTGCAACGAATTCGCCACGCTCTGGGCGTATTCGGCCTGCGCATCGGTGATCGAGGCCACCACCACCTGGGTCGGCGCCAGCCAAACCGGCAGCGCGCCGGCATGTTGTTCGATCAGGATGCCGATGAAACGCTCCAGGCTGCCCACGATGGCACGGTGCAGCATGATGGGCCGGTGGCGGGCACCGTCTTCACCCACAAACTCCGCGTCCAGGCGCTCGGGCAGGTTGGGGTCGACCTGGATGGTGCCGCACTGCCAGGGGCGGCCCAACGCGTCTTTCAGCGTGTATTCGATCTTGGGGCCGTAGAAGGCGCCCTCACCCGGCAGGTACTCGAACTCGCAGCCGCTGGCGCGCAGGCCGTCGGCCAGGGCGGCTTCGGCGCGGTCCCAGCTTTCTTCGCTGCCGATGCGCTTTTCAGGCCGCGTGGACAGCTTGTAGATGATGTTGGTGAAGCCGAAGTCCTTGTAGACCTTCTGCAGCAGCGTGGTGAAGGCCACCACCTCGGCCTGGATCTGGTCTTCGGTGCAGAAGATGTGGCCGTCGTCCTGCGTGAAAGCGCGCACGCGCATGATGCCGTGCAGGCCACCCGAGGGCTCGTTGCGGTGGCACTGGCCGAACTCGCCGAAGCGCAGCGGCAGGTCGCGGTAGCTCTTGATGCCCTGCTTGTAAATGATGATGTGGCCGGGGCAGTTCATCGGCTTCAGCGCGTAGTCGCGCTTTTCCGATTCCGTGACGAACATGTTCTCGCGGTACTTGTCCCAGTGGCCGGTTTTCTCCCACAGGCCCTGGTCCAGGATCTGCGGGCCCTTCACCTCCTGGTAGCCGTTGTCGCGGTAGACCCGGCGCATGTACTGCTCCACCTCTTGCCACACGGTCCAGCCCTTGGGGTGCCAGAACACGGTGCCGGGCGAGTGGTCGTCGATGTGGAACAGGTCCAGCTCGCGGCCCAGCTTGCGGTGGTCGCGCTTCTCGGCCTCTTCCAGCAGCGTCAGGTAGCCCTGCAGGGCTTCTTTGCTGGCCCAGGCCGTGCCGTAGATGCGCTGCAGCTGTTCGTTGTTCTGGTCGCCGCGCCAGTAGGCGCCGGCCAGTTTCATCAGCTTGAAGTGCTTCAGGCGGCCGGTGCTGGGCACGTGGGGTCCGCGGCACAGGTCTTCGAAGTTACCTTCGCGGTACAGCGAGACGTCTTCGTTGCTGGGGATGCTGCCGATGATCTCGGCCTTGTAGTGCTCGCCCAGGCCCTTGAAGTATTCAACAGCCTCGTCACGCGGCAGCACGCGGCGCACCACGGGTTCGTTCTTGGCGGCCAGTTCGCCCATGCGCTTTTCGATGGCGGCCAGGTCGTCGGGCGTGAAGGGGCGCTTGTAGGCGAAGTCGTAATAAAAGCCGTTTTCGATGACCGGGCCGATGGTGACCTGGGCGTCGGGGAACAGCTCTTTCACCGCGTAGGCCAGCAGGTGGGCCGTGCTGTGGCGGATCATCTCCAGGCCGTCGGCGTCTTTGTCGGTGACGATGGCCAGGCTGGCGTCGGCGTCGATGCGGTGGCTGGTGTCGACCAGCTTGCCGTCGACCTTGCCACCCAGCGCGGCCTTGGCCAGGCCGGCGCCGATGCTGGCGGCGACTTCGGCCACTGTGACGGGACCGGGGAATTCACGCCGGGAGCCGTCCGGCAGGGTGATGTTCAACATGGGGTGTTCCTGGTGGGCCTGGGCGCGCCACGGGGGCGTCGCGCAGGCAACAAAAAAGCGCGGGGGTGGCCGCGCTTGATCGGTGGAGAGGCGTTTCTACGAAGGGAAACCGAGCGCGCGCAGCCGTTCAGGCCCCGAAGGTGGGGGCCTGGCAGAAGGTGCTAGTCCGCGGTGTCATAACCCGTCGTGCCTTTCTCGCTCTTGTGGTCGGTTGCTGGTGGGCAGGGGTCATGGAGACCGCTGTCGCAGCACGCCAGTTTAACCGCGGCACTGAGCGCCCACCGGCCGGCGACCAACGCGCCTTCGCCGCGGCCGTGCCGAATGCCCGCCCCGCCCCCACTTCACAGCTTCTGGATGACGGCGCAGGCGATGCGCGCGCCAGAGTTGCCGGTGGGCTGGGTCTTGTAGTCGTCGGGGCTGATGTGCACGATCAAGCCGCGGCCCACGATGTTGGTTGCGCCTTCGCCCAGGGTGACGCCGTCCAGGTGGAACTTCAGCACCGCCACGCCGCCGGCGTCGGCCTTCAGGGCGGGCAGGTCGCCCGCGTGGTGGTCGGCGTCCTGCGGGCCATGGGGCTTGCCGGTGGGGTTGAAGTGGCCGCCGGTGCTCATGCCGTCGCCGCTGCTGCAGTCGCCCTTTTCATGGACGTGGAAACCGTGTTCCTGGCCGGGCTTCAGGCCGGTGACGCGGCCGGTCACCATCACGTGCTGGCCGTGCTGCTCGAAACGCACGGTGCCGGCTGTCGCATGGCCTTTGGTAGGCGCCAGCACGGCCTCAGCGGCGGGGCCGCCATGCATGCCGTGCCCGCCCGCGCAACCAGACAACACACCCACGGCCGAAGCCAACAGGGACAAGGTGCTCACGGCGACGAAGTGGCGCATGGGGTTCTCCTGGCGGTCTGTGGTTGGGTCAACCCACTGTAAAGGCAGACCGCAGCACCGGGCCGCTCACGACCTTGGGGGGGGGCGCGCTGCGGTGCCCACAGCGCCGAAAGCGCCTGAGTCGCCCCAAAAACCATGCGCCCCTGCGTCAGGGCAGCGGCAGCGCCTGCAGGCCGCGCCCGCCCTGCACCCGTTCGGCGAATTCGTCGGCCAGGCGCTGGCTCTCGGCCAGGGCCTGGCGCCAGCGGCGCATGCGGCCGGCGTCGTCGTCGGCGAAGGTCTTGAAGTCCTGGCGGTCGGGCAGCTTGCCGCCGGGCAAAGTCTTCACCCAGGCCGGGTTGGGCGACAGCAGCACCAGGTTGTCCAGCCAGGGGCTGCTGCGGTGGCGGCGTTTCCAGGCCTTGTCCAACCATCCTGGCACCACGGTGGCCTGGAAGTGCGGGTACAGCACCAGGCCTTCGCTCATCTGCGCATAGGGCAGGTGCAGGTGGTAGTCGGTGATGCCGCCGTCCCAGTAGGCGCCGCGCGGTGCGCCGGGGATGTCGTGCACCGCGTCCAGCCAGAACGGGATGGAGCAGCTGGCCAGGATGGCGGGCGTCAGGTTGCCCGCACCCAGCGCCACGGCGTGGCTGCGGAAGTCGTCCAGCGCAAAAGGCAGCGGCTCACGCGGGTCGCTGAAGACCACACGGTCCAGGAAACCGCCCAGCGCCGGCCGGTGCAAGGCGTTGGCCACGAAGGCGCCGAAGTAACCCAGCGGCGTGCGCAGCCGCCCTTGCCGGCGCAACACGTGGCGGCCGCGGCTGGTGAACACGTGCAGCCGGCGCGTGGGGTGGGCCAGCACCTCGGTGGCGCGCGCCCCCAGGCGCTCTTGGATCTTGCGGCCGAAGTCCCGGCTCACCGTGGTGGGCGTGGGCGCCTGGCCGGGCGCATGTTCGTACTGCTGGGTGATGTAGTCCTCGGCCAGCTGGGCCAGGGCGGCCTCGGCGTCGGGCAAGGTGGCGCAGGCCATGCGCCAAGCGCCGATGGAGGCGCCCAGCAGGTGCACGGTCTGCGGCGCAGCACCCAGCCAGGGGCCGAAGATGAAACGGTCCAGCGGGTTCAGCACCAGGCCCTTGGGCCCACCAGCGGCGGCCGGCACCACACGCACGTCTTGCGGGCGCAGGCCCTGTTCACGCAGTTGGGCCAGTGCGCGTGGACCGGCGTGGACTTGCAAGGCGCACGGCGCGGAAGAGTTGCTCATCAAAATCGGGTCTGGAACTGGGCGTTGAACTGGGCCACATTCTGCCGACGGGTTTCTGAGCCGGCGGCGAAGCCGTCCAGGTCTTCCACGCGGCTGCTGCTGCGTTGGCCGGGCTGCAACGCGTTGTTCAGGCCCAGGCGCAGGCTGGTCTGGCGGTCCAGCCGCCACAGGCCGTACAGGTCCAGACGCGGTTGTGCGCCACGCCACACCCGTTGGCGGTCGGTTTGTTGGGTGGAGAAACCCGGCGTCAGCACCACGTTGGCGCCGTAGCTGAAACCCGGCATCGGTGGCCGGTGGTCGAAGCCCAGCGTGGCGGTCCAGGGCGCTTGGCCATCCAGCCGGGCGTCGGGGTCGTCCACCTGCTCCACTTCAGACCGGAACACCGACAGCGCCGCACGCAGCTGCAGCGTCTTGGGCGCGGCCCAACCCACCGGCGCCAGCAGGCGGTCGGCACCGGCCTTGAGTTCCAGTTCCAAGCCGCTGCTGTGGGCGCTGCCCAGGTTGGCCGGGCGCGACACCCAGCGCGGCACCGACGCTTCAGCCACGGTTTCCAGCGCAATGCGGCGGCGGATCAGGCCGTCGATGCGGCGGTGGAAACCACCCACGCTGAGCACCCCACCGCCGGCGAAATGCTGCTCCCAGGCCAGGTCCAGACCCCAGGCTTTTTCAGGCTGCAGCAGCGGGTTGCCGGCGCTGTCGGCGGCGATGGGGGTGTTGGTGGTGGCGGCGTCGTAGGCGCCGTTGAGCAGGTAACGTGGGCTCAACAGGCCGGTGTCGGGCAGGCGCAGGCTGCGCGCCAGGCCGGCACGCACCAGGCTGCGGCCCTGGCTGTCCAGCGCGTGGCGCAGGTGCGCCACGGGCAGCAGCGCGCGGTAGCGGCCCTGCACCTCGCCGCTGGGGCCGCTGGAGCGCAACACCGCCTGTTCGGCGCGCAGACCCAGCATCCAGGTCCAGGCCTCCGACGGCGTCCATTCGTCCTGCACGAAGGCGGTGTGGCGGGACGATCCCGAGTTCAGCACCGGCCCCAGCGTGGCCGTGAACTGCTCGACACCACCGTTGAACTGCCGGCGCTGGTCCCAACGCCGGCGCTCGTCCACGTCGGCGCCCAGGTTCAGCGTGTGGGCCTGGCCCACGGGTTGACGCCAACGCGCACCCAGCGCGGCCGTTCGTTCTTGGTGCTGCGTCAGGTTCAAGCGGGCCACGCCCAGCTGGCCGGTGTCGGCCCGGCCTTGTGCGCGACCCTCGCCCGCCGAGCGGCTTTGTTGCAGCAGGCCTTTCAGTTCCAGGCGCGTGCCTTCGGGTGTCTTGCGCACCCACTGGCCTTGGGTGCGCGCCAAGGTCCAGCGGTTCTTGGACGAAGACTCGTCGTGCACGCTGCCCGGCGCCGGGCCTTGCAGCGCCACGGTGTCGCGCTGGCCCTGGCTGCGGCTGTCGTTGCGCTGCGCAAAGCCCTGCCACTGTGCGGTGTCGGTGGCGTTGAGCTTCCAGTCCAGCCGAGGCGCGAAGTTCAGGCCACCGCCGGTCCACTGGTCGCGGCCCTGCACCCGCTGCTCGCTGACTTCGCCGGTGGCCGACCGCGACACACGGCGCAGTTGCAGATCGGCCGCATTGGCCCAGCTGTAGACGCTGACGGGCAGGAAGAAGCCCAGGTCGCCCACACGGTCGCCCCAGTTGAAGGCGGTGGAGCCTTGCGGCCGCACGGCCCGGTAACCCAGCGCCGCGCGCCATTCACGCTGCTGCAAGCGCGGCGCTTGGCGCAGGATGACGTTGATGGTGCCGGCCACGGCGCCGAACTCGGCCGTCGGGCCTTTAACGATCTCGATGCGTTCGATGTCACCCGGCGCCAGCGAGTCCAACGAGAACCCCGGCGGCGCCGGTTCGCCGTTCAGCAGAATCTGCGTGTAGCCCGCGCCCATGCCACGCAAGCGCGGCGCCTCGCCTTCGATGCTGATGCCGGGCTGGCGCTGCAGCACGTCCAGCACACTGGTGTCGCCAAAGGCTTCCAGCTCTTCACGCCCCACCACCACCGTGCCGACGGTGGCTTGGCGGCGTTGGCTGTCGGCGTCGCTGGCACGGCCTTCCACCACGATGGGGGCGGCGGCCGGCACGGGCGGCGCCGGGGCCGGTTTGGGCGCTGGCGCACCAGCCGCCTGCGCGCAGGCCAGGTGGTGAGCCGCCGACAGCGCCGCGCACACCACCCACCACCGCAGGCCCCGCCAGGGCCTTGCCAGCACGACCGCGGGCGTCAGGTGCTTCATGGCACCCTGCGCAACCGGTCGCACGGCGCCAAGTTCACCGTTTGCCTTGCAGCTTGGCGAATGCCGCGGCCATGGCGTTGCCGCCCACGGCTTCGGCCTGGCGCGGGCGCTCGTTGCGCGCCGCGGGGCGGAAGCTGTTGTCACCGCGTGCGCCGGGGCCGCTGCCCTTGGCGGGCACGGCGGCGTCCAGTTTCATGGTCAGCGAGATGCGCTTGCGCGGGATGTCCACTTCCAGCACGCGCACCTTCACCACCTGGCCGGTCTTCACCACCTCGCGCGCGTCGTTGACGAACTTGTTGGACAGCTGGCTCACGTGCACCAGGCCGTCCTGGTGCACACCCAGGTCCACAAAAGCGCCGAACTGCGCCACGTTGCTGACCGTGCCCTCCAGCACCATGCCGGGCTGCAGGTCCTTGATGTCTTCGACGCCGTCGTTGAAACGTGCCACCACAAAATCAGGGCGCGGGTCGCGGCCGGGCTTTTCCAGCTCGGTCAGGATGTCCTTCACCGTGATGGCGCCGAACTTCTCGTCGGCGATGGCCTCGGGCTTCACCGTGCGCAGCACCTCGCTGCGGCCCATCAGCTCGGTGATGGGCTTGCCGGTCTGCGCCATCAGGCGCTGCACCACGGGGTAGGTCTCGGGGTGCACGCCGGTCAGGTCCAGCGGGTTGTCACCGCCGCGGATGCGCAGAAAGCCCGCCGCTTGTTCGAAGGTGCGCGGCCCCAAGCCGGCCACGTCCAGCAACTGCTGGCGGTTGCGGAAAGCGCCGTTGGCGTCGCGCCAGCGCACGATGCTGGCGGCCACCGCGGCGCTCAGGCCCGACACCCGCGACAGCAGCGGCGCGCTGGCGGTGTTCAGGTCCACACCCACAGCGTTCACGCAGTCTTCCACCACGGCGTCCAGGCTCTTGGCCAGGCCGCTCTGGTTCACATCGTGCTGGTACTGGCCCACACCGATGCTCTTGGGGTCGATCTTCACCAGCTCGGCCAGCGGGTCTTGCAGGCGGCGCGCGATGCTCACCGCGCCGCGCAGGCTCACGTCCAACTCGGGCAATTCTTTGCTGGCGAACTCGCTGGCGCTGTAGACCGACGCACCGGCCTCGCTGACCACCACCTTGTCCAGCTTCACATCCGGGGCCAGGCCCTGTATGCGCTTGATCAGGTCGCCGGCCAGTTTGTCGGTCTCGCGGCTGGCCGTGCCGTTGCCGATGGCGATCAGGTTCACGCCGTGCGTGGCCACCAGGCGGCCCAGCGTGTGCAACGAGCCTTCCCAATCCAGGCGGGGTTCATGGGGGTAGACCGTGTTCGTGTCCAGCACCTTGCCGGTGTCGCTGACCACGGCCACCTTCACGCCGGTGCGGATGCCGGGGTCCAGGCCCATCACCACGCGCTTGCCAGCGGGGGCGGCCAGCAGCAGGTCGCGCAGGTTGTCGCCAAAGACCTTGATGGCCACGGCCTCGGCGTCTTCGCGCAGGCGGGCGAACAGGTCGCGCTCCAGACTGAGGCTCAGCTTGACTTTCCAGGTCCAGGCCACGGTCTTGCGGATCAGCTCGTCGGCCGGCCGCTTGGCGTGGCTCCAACCCAGGTGGATGGCGATGCGGCCTTCGGCCACGGACACCGAAGGGGTCCCTTTCGGTCCCGTGGGCTTGCCGGGCACCAGCTCTTCGTCCATCACCAGCTTGGCGTCCAGCCATTCCAGCGTGCGGCCGCGGAAGACGGCCAGCGCGCGGTGGCTGGGCACGGTGCGGATGGGTTCGGCGTAGTCGAAGTAGTCGCGGAACTTGGCGGCGTCGGCGTGCTGGCCATCCTTGCCTTCGACCAGCTTGCTCTGGAACAGCGCTTCGGCCCACAGCCATTCGCGCAGTTTGCCCACCAGCACGGCGTCTTCGGCCCAGCGTTCGCTGAGCAGGTCGCGCACGCCGTCCAGCACGGCGTAGGCGTCGGCGAAACCGGCTTCGGCCAGCTTGGCCGCGCCGTCGGGGTAGCCGTTCACGAAGGCGGTGGCTTGGGCAAAAGGGTCCAGCGTGGGCTCGGCAAACAGGCGGTCCGCCAGCGGCTCGATGCCGGCTTCGCGGGCGATCATGCCCTTGGTGCGGCGGCGCGGATTGTACGGCAGGTACAGGTCTTCCAGTTCCTGCTTGGTGGGCGCCGCGGCGATGGCGGCGTGCAATTCGGGTGTGAGCTTGCCCTGTTCCTGGATGCTCTTGAGCACGGCCTCGCGGCGGTCTTCCAGCTCGCGCAGGTAGGCCAGGCGGGTTTCCAGCTCGCGCAGCTGGATGTCGTCCAGCCCGTCGGTGGCTTCTTTGCGGTAGCGGGCGATGAAAGGCACGGTCGCCCCGCCGTCCAGCAGTTCGACGGCGGTGTTGACCTGGGCGGGCCGAACCTTCAGTTCGGCGGCGATTTGAAGCAGGATCTTGTTCAAGGGAACGCGCAGCGGCATGGCCAGAGATGGGGGCGGCAGTCTAGCCGCTTCTGCCCACGGCCCCGGGCCGCCCTGCCCCACCCCCCATCTCCGGGGCCGTCGACCCCGAAACACCCCCGAACACGGGGAGAACCCGCCCTGCTGCGGCATCCGGCACGGACAAACCCCAGGCCTCACCGCTACAGTCCGCGCCATCCAAAAGGGCCACGATGAAACTCCGTTCCAATTTTCTCCGTAGCTGGGCCTGCACCCTGGCTTTGTTCGGCGCAGGCGCCAGCCAAGCCGCGGCGCTGACGGCCATCGAAGTGCTGCAACAGTTCAACCTGGTCACCCTGGGTGACGCCACGACGTCGTCGCACGTGGACGGCCGCGCCTTCATCGGTGGCCACCTCCATGGGCAGAACGCCGTCATCGGCATGCACCCCAACGACACGCCGGCTTCGGCTTATTCGGCGCTGACGGTGATCGGCAACGTGAACACCACGCAAGTCACGGCCGGCGGCATGACGACGCTGGGCAACGTCAACGGCGTCATCGTCAACAACGGCGCCACGGCCATTGCCGGCAATGCCAGCAACAGCAACTTCAACGGCAGCGGTGGCGTCTACGTGGGCGGCACCAAGAACGGTGTGAACAGCAACAGCGGCAGCCTGAGCGCCAGCACCGCGGCGGCCATGTTCGCCACGGCGACCTCCACCGACTTCAGCAGTGTGCTGAACGGCGCCTCCGACAGCCTGAAAGCACTGAGCACCACCGGCAGCCACTGGACCGTCAGCGGCAACCGCGTGACCTTCCACGCCATCGCCAACGCGCAGGGCGTGGCCGTGTTCGACCTGGCCGGTGCCGGCAACCTGCTGGCCTATGGCGAGTTCGACTTCGACCTGGGCTCGGCCACCTCGGTCATCTTCAACAGCGACGTGACCAGCGCCACCATCAACGCCAACGTCGTGGGCGCCGGCGCGCAGGCCGTCGGCAACAAGATGGTCTGGAACTTCTACAACGCCACCTACCTGAACATGGTCACCCAGTTCGCTGGCTCCATCCTGGCCACCGACGCTTTGCTGACCAACAGCAACAACATCGAAGGCGGTGTCTTTGTGAACACCCTGGTGCAGAACGGCGAGATCCACCTTGGCGCCTACACCGGCGTGCTGCCGACGCCGCCGGGCCAGCAGGTGCCGGAACCTGGCACGCTGGGTTTGCTGGCGGCCGCAGCCGCCGCGGCGGCCTGGACCCGCCGTCGCAGCGCCCGCGCCTGAACACCTGGCACGGCGCGTCACGGCACGCGCCGCAGCCCCCCCACGGCCGCCCTCGCAGTCCGTGTCAATACTCTGACGACGATCTGAAGCCCTGAACACTATGCCCTGCAGCGAAAGATGCAGGGCATTGTTCATATTGGCTACGTGCAAGGACACATTCGAGACCAAGTCGGCCTGTTTCAGGTGTCGATGGACTAGTTGATCGGGACGGAGCATGTGTGCCTCGTGATCACGGCGTTAGAGTCGCGGCTGGACTTGAATGAGCTCGGATTTTC
>JBKCUM010000250.1:0-4978 GCA_046318395.1 Rubrivivax sp. | reverse complement strand
GAAGGCCGCGTCTTCCAGCCGGCCCTGCACATGGTCGTGCAAGGCCTGCACCATCCAGCGTGGCCGCGGCCAGCTGCCCATGCCGGTCACGGCCAGCGCAGGCACCGGCCGCGGCGCCACCGGCTCGCGGCGTGGCAGGGCCGAAGCCACGGGGGCCTCATCGGCCACCGGCTGCCGTGCTTGTGCGGCCAGCTTCGGCGCGGGCGCCGCGGCACCACCCCGTTCGGCCAGCGTGCCCTTGCACACCAGGAAGCTGCGCTGTTGGTCGGTCTTGGTGAAAGACACGAGCTCGTTGCCCGTCAGCCTGCACCAGGCCGGCAGGTCTTCGTCCACGCTGATCTCGGTGGAGCGGATCTCCAGCAGCCCACCGCGCGGCAGCGGGTCGATGTGTTTGCGGATCAACAGCAGCAGGCCGTTGCCGCAGTCCAGGTCGCCGCCGTCGAAAGCGACGTCGGCGGTGGCGGGGTGGGTGGTGTTCGGCGTCATGGGGTGGGGGTAGGCGTCGTTGAAGGGGCGTACAGCGCATTGGCCTGGGCCGCTGACAGCGCCGCCGCGGTGGTGTCGAACACCACCTGCCCGTCGCGCAGGCCCACCAGACGGTGGGCGAACTGGCGGGCCAGGTGCAGCTGGTGCAGGCTGCAGACCACGGCGACACCGTCGTCGCGGCAGATGCCTTGCAGCAGGCCCAAGATGTCGGCGCTGATGGCCGGGTCCAGGCTGGCCACGGGTTCGTCGGCCACGATCAAGCGCGCCTGCTGGGCCAGCGCGCGTGCGATGGCCACACGCTGCTGCTGGCCGCCGCTGAGGGTGTCGGCGCGTTGGCCGGCCTGGGCCAGCAGACCCACGCGGTCCAGGCACTGCAGGGCCAGCAAGCGGTCGGCACGGCTGAACTGGCGCAGGCAGCCGCGCCAGGCGGGCACGTGGCCCAGGCGGCCGGCCAGCACGTTGTCCAGCGCGCTCAGGCGGCGCACCAGGTTGAACTGCTGGAAGACCACGGCCACCTGGTGGCTGGCCTGGCGGCGGTCGCGCGGCGCTGTCGAGGCCAGGTCCACACCGGCCACCTGCACCGAACCCTGCTGCGGCGGCAGCGCGCCGGTGATGCACTTCAGCAGCGTGGTCTTGCCCGCGCCACTGGCGCCCAACAAGGCCACGAACTCGCCGGGCTGCACCTGCAGCTGCACGCCTTGCAGCACGGCACGGCCGGCGTAACCGTGGCCCAGGCCCGTCACCTGCAGCAGTGGCGCGGCCGTGGGCTGTGTGGTCCAGGCCAGTGGTGCAGCCGATGGCGACAAAGCCGGGTGTGCCACCCCGTTGATGGCGCCACTCATGTAAAACGTTGGCGGAGCCAACCGGAAAAACGGTCGAGCAAGGTCACCACCACGATGATGATCACGATGATGGTGAACAACCGCGGGAAGTCCAGCAGGTCCATGCTGCTCTTCAGCTCCTGGCCAATGCCGCCGGCACCCACCACGCCCAGCACGGTGGACGCGCGCACGTTGAACTCCCACCAGAACAGCGCGGTGGACAGGCCCACCGGCAGCACGTCGGGCAGCATCGCGTACACCAGGGCCGTGGTGCGGCCAGCGCCGGTGCTGCGCACGGCCTCGAAGGCTTCCATGGGCTGGTTTTCCAGGTGGTCGGCGAAGTTCTTCGCGGCGCTGCCCCAGGTGTGCAGCGCAATGCCCAGCACCCCCGCAAACGGCCCCAGGCCCACGGCGGCCACGAACAACAGCGCGAACACAAAAGAGTCAATGCCGCGCAGTGCGTTCAACAACAAACGCGCCGGCGCCACGGCGCGTGGCCAGGGCGTGGTGTTGCGCGCGGCCAGCACGGCCATGGGCACGGCCAGCAGCACGGCGGCCGTGGTGCCGATGGCGGCCATGGCCACGGTTTCTGCCGTGCGCAGCAAGAAGGTGGGCAGCTCGGTCCACACCGGCGGCCAGGCACTGGCCAGCCAGCGGCCCAGCTTGGGCAGACCGGTGGCCAGCTTGGCCAGGTCCACCCCGGCCAGCTGCCAGCACACGGCGTAAAAGCCCAGCACCAGCGCCAGCACCGCCGCCAGGCGCCAGCGCCGCGCGCGGCGCTGGGGCGAGCGGTCCAGCGCGGCCAGGGCTTGTTCGGCCGCGGCGCTCACGCGCGGGGTTTGATCTTGCCGACCGCGATGCCGGCCTTCTCGATCGCCGCGTAGCTGGCGTGGGTGGCCGCCACAAAACCCGTGTAGCGGTTGGGCAGCAAAGCCTTGGCTTCTTCCACGCTGATGGCCGTCAGCACCTGCTGCACACGGCCGGCCATCTCGCGCGGGGCGTTGGCCGGCAGCGCGATGGCGTCGTTGGGCAGCGGGTCGCTGGTCCACACCACCTTGTTGGCGTCGGCCTTCACCCGGCCGGCCGCGATCATCGCGTTGCGGTTGCGGTCGAAGTCGGTGGCCAGGTCCACCTGCCCGTTGCTGACGGCAATTTCGTTGGCCGCGTGCGTCGCCCCCTCGGTGTACTTCCAGTAGTCCTTCGGGTTGATCTTCCAGACTTCCTTGGCATAGAAGCTGGGCACCAGCCAGCCCGAGGTGGAGCCGACATCGGCAAACGACATGCTCATGCCACGCGTGTCGTCGGGGAACCGCGCCACCTTCAGTTCAGGCCGGCCGATGATGATGGCGTGGTAGACCGGCTTGTCGTCGTACTTCACTGTGGCCACGGCCTGGCAACCGGTTTGGTTGTTGGCGATGATGTAGCCCCAGGGGCCCATCCAGGCCAGGTCCAGGTTGCCCGAGGCCATGGCCACGGCCATGCCGGCCCAGTCGGTGGTGGCGAACAGTTCAAAGTCGGCCCCCAGCTGTTTGGCCAGGTGGGCGAACACCGGGGTGTAGGCCTTCTTGGTGTCTTCCGGGTTGGGCAGCAGCGGGCCCACGCCGAAGCGCAGCTTGCGGCTTTGTGCCATCACCGGGCGCAGCGCGGCCACGCTCAGCAGGCCGGCCGTGCCGATGAGAAGGTTGCGGCGGTTGGATTGCATCGTGCGCCCGGCCTCAGTAGCTCAGGCTGGGGCAGGCTTCGCCCATGAACTCCACCAGCTTGGCGCCGCCCACGATCACCGCGCCCGGCACCAGGGCCGTTTCGTCCAGGCCGCGCTTCTTGAAGCAAGGGCTGCAGACGTAGATCTTGCCGCCGGCGTTGGCGAAGTTGGTCATCAGGTCTTTCAGCGGCGCGAAACCGGCTTCGTGGATGTCGTCGGCGAAACCGGGCTGGGCCAGGCGCACGGCCTCGATGGACAGGAACACCAGGGCGTCCTTGTCGGAAGCGATGGCCGCGTTGGCCACCACAAAGGCCACGGTGGCCTTGTCGGTGTCGTTCTTGCCGTGGGTCAGGCTGACCACAAATTTGCCGGGCATGGTGTGCTCCTCAGGTAATGGGTTAATGGACTGGACGGGAAAAGAGAAAAGCGCAAACGAGACCAGCGTCTGGCGCGGTGCGGTGCGGTGCGGTTTGCGCTCAAGTGGCAGGCGTGACAGGGGCCGCTGGCCGCGCCTGCAGCCAGTAGCGCGGGTGTTGGGCCTGCAACAGCTGGTGGCCGGTCATGCGGCACCAGGCCGGCAGGTCTTCGGGCGCGCCGGGGTCGGTGGCGGTCAACAGCAGCACCTGGCCGGGCATGGCGCGCAGGCGCTGGCGCAGGGCCAGCACCAGCTCGCCACAGCCCATGTCGGCGGCGTCCCAGTGGTCGTCAACGTGCATGCAAGGGTCCTGCTGCGGGCCCGCCAGCACCGTGCGGCACCAGACCAACGGGTCTGGCGCATGCAGCGGCTGGCTTGCGGACCAGCAGGCCAAAAAAGTGTGGGGAACAGCAGGGCCGCGGTGTGAACCCGTGCTGGCCGCCAAGCTGTTGAAGCCTGGCCGACCGGCCCTACAGGGCACGATGGGTTGTGCGGTGTGCAGCGGCCAGTCTAGGCCAGCGGTGGGGGCAGCGTCAACGCCGCCGTGGCCCTGGGGCAAAAAGCCCCCCGAAACAGCGCTCTTCTTCATGGTTAGCAGCGTTTCTGCAGGGCGCGGCCCTGGCCCTGCACCCAACGCGCCCGGGCGGCCCTGTTAACCTTTGCGCCATGCCCTCCACCTCCCTGCCGGGCGGCACCGTGGCGCCTGTGCGCCCCCGGGTGTCGCACGCCCTGGCCGCTTTCGCCCTGGCCCTGCTGCTGGGGCTGCAGCCCGCCACCACCGACATCTACCTGCCGGCCCTGCCCATGCTGAAGCAGGCGCTGGGCGCCAGCATGACGGCCACGCAGCTGACCATGTCGGCGCTGATCCTGGCCTTCGGCCTGGCCCAGCTGTTCTGGGGCCCGGTGGCCGACCGCGTGGGCCGCCGGCCGGTGCTGCTGTGGGGCCTGGGCCTGTACACACTGGCCAGTGCCGGCGCCGCGCTGGCGCCCAACATCGAAGCCCTGGTAGTGTGGCGCGTGCTGCAAGGCGCCTGCCTGGCCGCGGCCGTGGTGGTGGCCCGCGCCATCGTGCGCGACCTGTACGAACCGCACGAAGGCGCGCAGGTCATGGCCCTGGCGCTGGCCGGGCTGGGTGTCATCGCCATCACCGGCCCGGTGGCCGGCGGGGTGGTGGCGGCCCACCTGGGCTGGCGCGCCACGCTGGGCCTGGTGGCGGCCGTGGGCACGCTGACCTTCGCTTTCGTGGCCCTGCGCCTGCCCGAAACGCTGACCCAACGCAACCCGCAGGCCACGGCGCTGCGCCCGCTGCTGGCGGCCTGGGGCACGGTGGCGCGCCACCGCAGCTTCCAAGCCTGGGCACTGCTGACGGCCTGCACCTACGGCGGCCTGTTCACCACGCTGGCGGGCTCGTCGTTTGTCTACATCGGCATCCTGGGCCTGTCGCCCAGCGCCTACGGCCTGGCCATGGCCACGGGCTCGGGCAGCTACCTGCTGGGCACCCTGGTGTGCCGGCGCTGGATCGCCCAACACGGCATGGCCGGCACGGTGGCGCGT
>JBKCUM010000249.1:0-15988 GCA_046318395.1 Rubrivivax sp. | reverse complement strand
TTCCGGCCCTTGGGGCGGCCCAGCTGCTCGATACGCCCTTGGTTGAACACGGCGATCCGGTCGCCCATGGTCATGGCTTCGACCTGATCGTGGGTGACATAGACCATGGTCGTCCCCAGGGTCCGGTGTAGACGCGAAAGCTCGATGCGCATGTTGGTGCGCAGCGCGGCGTCCAGGTTGGACAGGGGCTCGTCAAAGAGGAACACGCTGGGCTTGCGCACTATGGCGCGGCCGATGGCCACGCGTTGACGCTGGCCGCCGGAGAGGTCCTTGGGAAAGCGGCCCAGAAGTTCGGTGATCTGCAGCGTCTGTGCGGCTTGCTGGACCTGCTGCTCTCGATCGGCCCGCTTCACCCCCGCCATCTTCAGCGCAAAGCCCATGTTTTCCGCCACGGTCATATGGGGGTAGAGCGCGTAGCTTTGGAACACCATGGCCGCGCCGCGGGCGGCGGGATGGACGTCGTTCATTCGCTGGCCGTTGATCAGCAGGTCTCCTTCACTGATGGATTCCAGACCCGCGATCATGCGCAGCGTGGTCGACTTGCCACAGCCCGACGGGCCCACCAGCACCAGGAATTCACCGTCGTGAATGTCGAGGTCAATGCCGGAGATGACCTCCTGATCGCCAAAGCGCTTGCGTACGCCGCGCAGACTGACCTGCCCCATGTCAAGCTGCCACTGCCGCCAGGTGCGCGTTGCGGCAAGCCGCCAGGAAGTCCCGGTACCAGAGCGCGCTGTCTTTGAGGGTGCGCCGCTGCGTGGCGTAATCCACGTGCACGATGCCAAAGCGCTTGGCGTAGCCGCTGGACCACTCGAAGTTGTCCATCAGGCTCCAGACCATGTAGCCGGCCATGGGCACGCCCTGGTCCATCGCATCGGCCATGGCTGCAATGTGGGTGCGCAGGTAGTCGGTGCGGTCGGCGTCGTGCACCTGACCTTGTGTCAATGGGTCCTTGAAGGCACCGCCGTTCTCGGTGATCAGCACGGCTGGCAATTTGTAGTCTTTGTGCAGCAGCAGCAGCAGGTCGGTCAGCCCCTGTGCGCAGATCTCCCAGCCCATCTCGGTCAGTGGCAGGCCGGTGGTCTTGGTGTCCACAGGGCCGCTGGCGCTGATGACCTGGCGTGAGTAGTAGTTCACGCCGAGGTAGTCGATGGGCGTGGCGATGTGTGCCATATCGCCGGGGTGGATGACCGGTGCATCGGCTCCCAGTTCGTCCAGCACCGACTGCGGGTACTGCCCGAGGAACAACGGGTCTGTGTACCAGCGACGGCCTGCGGCGTCGGCTTTCAGCGCAGCTTTGTGGTCTTCGGCGGAGTCGGTGGCGGGCACCATGGGTGCCAGGTTGAGCACGATGCCCAGGTCGGCCGTGCAACCGTCAGCGCGCAGTGCCTGGACGGCCATGCCGTGGCTGACCAGCAGGTGGTGGGCTACCTGCAGCGCCGTCTTGCGGCTCTTGATGCCAGGCGCGAAGATGCCTTGTTCGTGGCCCAGTACCGCAATCACCCAAGGTTCGTTGTGGGTGGTGATGGCGGCCAGCCGGTCACCGAGGCGCTGGTGCATGCCCAGCGCGTACTCGACGAAGCAGTCCATGGTGGCCCGTTCGGTCCAACCGCCCTGGTTCTGCAAGGCCTGAGGCAGATCCCAGTGGTTCAGAGTCAGGTGGGGTTTGATACCACGCGACAGCAGACCGTCCACCAGGCGCTCATAGAAGTCCAGCCCTTTCTCGTTCCAGGCGCCTTTTCCTGCAGGCTGCACCCGCGGCCAGGATACCGAGAAACGGTAGGCATTCACACCCAGCGACGCAATGAGGTCGAGGTCGCTGTTCAGCCGGTGGTAATGGTTGCAGGCCACGTCGCCGTTGCTGGCGTCTGCAATCACCCCAGGGACAGTACAGAAGCGGTCCCAGATGGACTCGCCCTTGCCGTCTTCGCGGGCAGCGCCCTCGATCTGAAAGGAACTGGTGGCCACGGCCCAGATGAAGTCATCGGGGAATCGGCAGGCAAGGGGTTCAGACAAGGGCATGATGGCTAGGGCAGTGGAGGACTTCACTTCACGGCGCCCGTGGTCAGGCCGGCAATGAGCTGCCGGGATGACAGGGCGAACAGGATCAACAAGGGGATGGTTGCGATGGCCGAACCGGTCATCAGCGCACCCCATTCGGTGTTCACGGGGCTTTGCAGGCTGCGCAACGCGAGCGGCAAGGTGTAGTTGTCGGCACTGCGCATCACGATCAGCGGCCCCATGAAGTTGTTCCAGGACGCGATGAAGGTGATCAAGCCCATCGTGCCCAGTGCCGGCTTCTGCAGGGGCAGCACGTTGCGCCAGTAGATGGCGAACTCGCCGCAGCCGTCCATGCGCGCGGCTTCGATCAATTCCTTGGGGATGGCACTGACGGCAAATTGCCGCATCAGGAAGATGCCAAACGCACTGGCGGCGCCGGGGATGTAAAGCGCGCGGTGCTGGTCAATCCACCCCAGCGCGTCCATCACCATGAAGCTTGGGATCATGTTCATGAACGAGGGCAGCAGCATGGTGCCCATCACCAGGCCGAACAGCAGCTTCTTGTGCCTGAACTCGAACATCGCAAAGGCGTATCCGCCCAGGCTGCAGAACAGCAGCGTCAGCACCGTGGAGGCCAGCGCCACGTACAGGCTCCAGCCCAGGTTGCGCCAGAACGGGATGCGGTCGGTCAGGATCTTCAGGTTGGCCAGCAGGTCGTCGCCGAACCACACCGGCGGCGGCAGGCTGAAGATCTCGCTGCGCGACTGCGTCGCGAAAACGAACATGAAATAGAACGGCGCCAGCATGATCAACATGCCCACGGCCACCAGGGCGTGGGCGGCCCAGGGGGCCATGCCGGCGGGGTGTTTCAACGCGGGGCTCGCGGTGGTGTTCATGGCGTGCACTCCGGGTTCAGCCGCCACGCGGCCGGAAGGCGCGGTTGGTCAGCCAGGTCAACACCGCCACCACCAAGAACAGCAGCCACGACATCGCACTGGCCGCGCCGAAGTCGTTGAAGTCGAAGGCCATGCGGTACAGGTAGACGGCCGTCGTCATGCCGGCCTGGTCGCTGCCACCGCTGCCGCCGGTCAGGATGAAAGGCTCTTCAAACAGCTGCAGGCCGCCCACCACGCTGAGCGTGACGCCGAAGAACATCATGGGCTTCAGGCTGGGCAGCGTGATGAACCAGAACTGCTGGTAGCGGCCGGCGCCGTCCATGGTGGCGGCCTCGTACAGGTCTTTCGGGATGGTCTGCAAAGCCGCCAGGTACAGCACGGTGTTGAAGCCCACATAACGCCAAAAAACCACGGTGGCGATGGCGGGCTGGATGTGGTCGGGGTCGTTCAGCCAGTCCACGGCCTGGGCCGGCACCAGGGCACCCAAAACCGGCACCTCGCGCAGCGCCGCCAGGCCGGTGTTGATGAGGCCGAAGTCGGTGGAAAACAGCGAGCTGAACAAAATGGCGATGGCCACCGTGGACGTGATGTACGGCAGGAAATACGCGCCCACCACCCAGTTGCGGCCGCGCACAAAGGCCGCGTGGATGAAACAGGCCAGCGGGATGGCCACCAGGTGCTGCGGCACGCCCGAGGTCAGCGCCAGCCAGGCCGTGTTCTTCAGCGACTTCCAGAACCACGCGTCCTGCAGCGCGAAGGCGAAGTTCTCCCAGCCCACGAAACGCATGGCGCCCAGGCCGTCGGTGGGCTCCCAGCTCTGGAAAGCCAGCCACACCGAAAAGCCCAGCGGTGCCAGGCCGAACACCAGGAACAGCAGCGCAAAGGGCAGCAGGAACACATAGGGCGCGGCTTTGGGCGACAGGCGCCAGCGCCGGCGCACCGCGCCCGGTGCGGTGACAGCGGGCGTGTGGGGTGCGGGCTGCAGCACGGTGCTCATGGCGCTTTTTGGAACACACGCACGTGTTCCACCTGCAAGGTGACGGGGAAGATGTTGTCGTCCACCGGGCCGCCCAGGTCGCCGCCGATGGCGATGTTGAGGATCATGAATTGCGGTCGGTCGAAAGGCCAGGCGGCGGTGCCGGTGCCGGGGTTGCGGTAGGTGAAGTGCACGACGCCGTCGATGCCGAAACGGATCTGCTGCGCCGTCCAGTGCATCTGGTAGTTGTGGAAGGCGCTGCAGGGGTCGGCCAGCGTGGTGGCCGCGCCCTGGCCGTTGCCACCGCTGCCGGCGCTGGTGTGCACGGTGCTGAACACCCGGTTGGGGTTGCTGCCCACCTGCTCCAGGATGTCCAGTTCACCGCCGGCCGGCCAACCGCCCTGGCTGCCCAGCATCCAGATGGCCGGCCAGGTGCCTTTGCCGCAGGGCAACTTGGCGCGCACCTCGAAGAAACCGTAGGTCCAATCGCGACGGCCGGCGGTGATCAGCCGCGCCGAGCTGTACGCCTGGCCACCCCAGTCGGCCTGGGCCGACAGATCTTCACGCCGCGCGGTGATGACGAGGCGGCCGTCCTGCACCGCGGCGTTTTCCAGGCGCGGGCCGCTGTAGTACTGCTTCTCGCGGTTGTGCCAGCCAACCTTGTTCATGCCGGTGTCGTGCACCCAGCGCGTCGCGTCGGGCAGGCCGGGTTGCTCGAACTCGTCGGCCCACACCAAGCTGTAGCCCGCCGGCACGGCCAGGGTGTTGTCGCTGGCCGGGGGCAAGGGCGTGGGCGCCGGCGGCGCCGCCCCGGTGCCGCCCCCGCCTGAGCCGCAGCCCGTGCTGGCCAACGCCACACAGGCCAGCCAGGGCAGCAGCGGCCGGCCGAAGTGGCCCTGGCCACTGCGCGGGCGGCGTGGCACGGTGGCGTCGGGCAGGGCGTGGTGGGTGGACGGTGGCATGGTGGGCACGGGGCGTTCGGTGGCGGTGTGGGGGCTGGCGGCCGGCAAAGTGGCTGCGGTCGTTCAGCGGTGCGCGCGGCGCTGCAACAGGCGCTGCGCGTCGCCCAGCGCGGTGGCGATGTCCTTGCCGCGCTGCAAGACCTGGTCGAGCTCCGAATTCACCACCTCACCGGCGAAGTTGTTCTGCTTGTGCGTGGGCGCGGCCGCGATGCGGCGCGCGGCTTCGCGCCACAGCCCACGTGCACGCTGGCCGCCCAGGAAGGTCACGGGCTCGTCGAAGAAGGCGTCGTCGTGCGTTTCCAGCAGCGCGGGGAACGCGTCGAAGCCCTTGAACGCCGCCAGCTGCCGCTCGCGGTTCAGCGTCATCAGCTGGATGAACTGCCAGGCCAGGGCCTTGTGCGCGGGGTTGGCGCGGCGCGGGATGGCGTAGAACGTGCCCCCGTAGCCGGCGTTGGCCCCTTCTGGCAGGTGGGCCGCCCGCCACAGGCCCACGGTCTGGGGCGCGACCCAGTTGCTCAGTTGGCCCACCATCCAGGCGCCGGAGAGTTCCACCGCCAGGCGGCCCCGGCGCAGGCTCTCGGCCCAGTCGTTGGACCAGGTCACCACTTTGGCGTCCAGCCCCTGGCGGCGCACCTCGCGCGCGACCTCAAAAGCACGGCGGAACCTGGGGCTGTCCACCAGCACGCGGGACCCGCTGTCGAAGTAAAGGCCCTCGCCCGGCTTCAAGCCGGTGCGCAGCAGGATGTCGTTCACCGAACGCGCGTGCGACACCAGGTAGGCCCCGGTGTTGGCCTTCAACCGCTGCCCGGCTTCCAGGAAACCCTGCCAAGAAGCGCCCATGGCCGCCACGTCGACACCGGCCTTGGCCAGCATGTCCTGGCGGTAGACCATGGTGCCGGGGCCCACGTCCGTGGGCATGGCCACCACCGCACCACCGCGGCCGACGGCCAGCTGGTAGGCGTAGGGCACCACGCGGTCGCGGAACTGTTCGATGCCGTAGGGCGCCTGGCGCAGGTCTTCCAAGCCAGAGCCCAGCGCAAAGCGGCCCACGTAACTGCCTTCCAGCGCCATCACGTCGGGCAGCAGCACCGAGGTGGACAGCGAGGTCGTCATCGCCGTGTGGTGGTCGGCGTACTGGCGTGTGGCCACCTGCACGTCCACGTCGGGGTGCAGCTGCCGCCAGGCGGGCAACGCGGCGCGGCAGATCTCGTCCACCAACGGGAACGCCGCCACCTGCAGCACCACCCGGGCGCGCGTCTGGGCGCGCGCCGCCGGCAGCCCCAAAGCCACGGCCGCACCGCCGGCCAGCACGCCACGGCGCTGCAGTCCAGGCGGCACCGGGCCCGTCAGGCGGATGGGTTCAGCCATGGTGCCGTGCCACGCAGGCGGCTGCAAAGGGGTGGGCTACGGGGGTTGGCATGCTGAAGTGGGCGGGCAGAAACGGGGCTGTTGCGGGGCTGTTGCGGGGCTGTTGCGGGGCTGTTGCGGGGCTGTCGCACCCGGCCATCGGGTTCAGAATGGGCGCTGACGGTGTTATGAAAGCGCTTTCATGATGCCTCAAAGCCCCGAAAGGCCCAACTCAGGCAAACCCTAGGCGCCCGCCTGTGCGGCGCAGCGGCCGCCGCCCTGCAACCCCATCGCCCAGCCCGGAACCAGGGGCGGACCACCCGGCCTCACACCCCGGGCGCGGCCTGCCCACGCTGCGACAGTTGCCCCAGCAGGTCCAGTTGCGCCTGTTGCAGCTGCAGCAGCTCGGCCCACTGCGTCTGCCGCAGCTCGTCGAACTTCTGGTGCAGCAGCATGATCTCCAGTTCGGCCTTCAGGTTCACCTCGTAGTCGTGTTCGGCCGTTTCGCGGTCTTTCTGCGCCTGGCGGTTCTGCGACATCAGGATCACGGGCGCCTGGATGGCCGCCAGCATCGACAAAAACAGGTTCAGCAGGATGTAGGGGAACGGGTCGAAGGTGTGTCCGCGCCACAGCAGCAGCGCGGTGTTCAGCCCCACCCAGCCCAGCATGGTGGCGGCGAACAGGCCCACGAAGACCCAGGAACCGCCGAAGCGCGCCACGGCGTCGGCGGCACGCTGGCCGCGGCTGGGGACCGCGGGGTCGTCACCCACGCCCTGGGTGGACGCCGGGTCAAGCCCAGCAGCACCGCCACCCCGTGCCTGCGCCGCCGCGTTCGCCAGGTTGCGGCTGATCTGCTGCCGCGTGGCCACGTGACGCGCCACCTTCTGCGCACGGGCGTCGAGCTGGTGGAACTCGCGCCCCATCAGCGCCCGGGCCACCGCCTCGGCCGTGTCGGGCGGTGGGTGGGGTGCGGCGGGTGGGCGGCGCGCCACCTCGGCTTGGGCGGGCGGACGGGGCGCGGCGGGGTTCATGGGCCGACTGTAGGCCGACGCTCGCGCGGGGGCCAGGGCCCCGACCCGGCCCTGCACCGATAATCCGCGGCCGCCCTGCTGCTGCACCCAAGCACCGTAAGCCTGCCCGCCCGATGACCGCCGAGCTCTCCACACCCCCCACCCCGCTCGCGGCCCGCGCCGGCCACACGCCGATGATGACCCAGTACTTCTGGCTGAAGGCCGACTTCCCGGACACGCTGCTGTTCTACCGGATGGGCGACTTCTACGAGCTGTTCTTCGAAGACGCACGCAAAGCCAACCGGCTGCTGGACATCACCATCACCACCCGCGGCCAGAGCGCCGGCGAGCCCGTGGTGATGGCCGGCGTGCCCGTGCATTCGGTGGAAAGCTACCTGTCGCGGCTGATCAAGCTCGGCGAGGCCGTGGCCATCGCCGAACAGGTGGGCGACGTGGCCACCGCCAAAGGCCCGGTGGAACGCAAGGTGGTGCGTGTGGTCACGCCCGGCACGGTGACCGACAGCGAACTGCTGGCCGAACGCGCCGACACGCTGCTGGTGGCCTTGCACGTGGCGCGTGGGACCTGGGGCCTGGCTTGGCTGGGGCTGGCCAGCGGGCAGTTGGGCGTCACCGAATGCAGCGAGCGTGAACTCACCACCTGGCTGGCCCGCCTGGCGCCGGCCGAACTGCTGTTCGACGGCGCCCACCCGCTGCCACTGGCCGTGCTGGCCGCCCTGCCCACACGCAGCGCGCGCACGCCGCGGCCCAGCTGGCAGTTCGACACCGCCTTGGGTCAGCGCAAGCTGTGCGCACAGCTGCAGGTGGCCTCGCTGCAGGGCTTCAACGCACAAGACCTGCCCGTGGCCCAGGCCGCCGCGGCCGCGCTGCTGAGCTTTGCAGAACACACCAGCGGCGGTGGCCGCGAAGGCGGGCTGGCCCATGTGCGCAGCCTGCAGGTGGAACGCGCCACCGAGCTGCTGGAGCTGCCACCGGCCACGCACCGCAACCTGGAACTGGTGCAGACGCTGCGCGGCGAAGAAGCGCCCACGCTGCTGAGCCTGCTGGACACCTGCCGCACCGGCATGGGCAGCCGCCTGTTGCGCCACTGGCTGACGCACCCGCAGCGCGACCGCAGCGCCGCCAGCGCACGGCTGGACGCCATCGCGCAGCTGCTGGCGCCCGGGGGCCCCGGTTTCGAGCCCCTGCGCGAGGCGCTGCGGGGCGTGAGCGACGTGGAACGCACCACGTCGCGCATCGCCTTGCGCCAGGTGCGCCCGCGTGAACTGGCCGGCCTGCGCGCCACGCTGGCGGCCCTGCCCGCACTGCGCAGCGTGGCGCCCAGCGGCACGCCCTGGTTGGCCCAGCTGCACACGGCGCTGCAGCCCGACGACACCGTGGCCGGGCTGCTGAACGCCATCGCCGAAGAACCGGCGGTGCTGCTGCGCGACGGCGGCGTCATCGCGCCGGGCTTCGACGCCGAACTGGACGAGCTGCGTGGCATCAGTCAGAACTGCGACGCCTTCCTGCTGGACCTGGAAGCGCGCGAAAAAGCGCGCACCAACATCCCCAACCTGCGCGTGCAGTTCAACAAGGTGCACGGCTTCTACATCGAGGTGACGGCCTCGCACCAAGACAAGGTGCCGCTGGACTACCAGCGCCGCCAGACGCTGAAGAACGCCGAGCGCTACATCACGCCCGAGCTGAAGGCTTTTGAAGACAAGGCGCTGAGCGCGCAGGAACGTTCGCTGGCGCGTGAGAAGTGGCTGTTCGAACAGCTGCTGGACGCGCTGCAAGCCTGCCTGCCGCCGCTGCAGGCGCTGGCGCGCGCGCTGTCCAGCCTGGACGCGCTGGCCGCGTTGGCCGAACGCGCGGCCACGCTGGGCTGGTGCCGCCCCGAGTTTGTGCCCTACCCCTGCATCACCATCGAAGGCTGCCGCCACCCGGTGGTGGAAGCGCGGCTGCAGGAAACCGGCGGTGGCCCGTTCATTCCCAACCACTGCCGGCTGGACGCCAAGACCCGCATGCTGGTCATCACCGGCCCCAACATGGGCGGAAAGAGCACCTTCATGCGCCAGGTGGCGTTGAGCGTGCTGCTGGCCAGCATCGGCAGCCATGTGCCGGCCAGCGCCTGCCGGCTGGGGCCCATCGACGCCATCCACACCCGCATCGGCGCCGCCGACGACCTGGCCAACGCGCAGAGCACCTTCATGCTGGAGATGACGGAAGCGGCCGCCATCGTGCACAGCGCCACCGAACACAGCCTGGTGCTGATGGACGAGATCGGCCGCGGCACCAGCACCTTCGACGGCCTGGCCCTGGCCGGCGCCATCGCCACCCAGCTGCACGAACGCAACCGCAGCTTCACGCTGTTTGCCACGCACTACTTCGAGCTGACCGAGTTCCCGGCGCGCCACGAAGGCGCGGTGAACCTGCACGTGGGCGCGGTGGAAAGTGGCCACGACATCGTGTTCCTGCACCAGCTGGAACCCGGCCCGGCCAGCCGCAGCTACGGCGTGCAAGTGGCCAAGCTGGCCGGCATGCCGGCCACGTTGATCCGCCAGGCCCGTGCCACGCTGGAAGCCCTGGAAGCCAAGGCCCAGGACGGCCAGGCCCAGGTGGACCTGTTCGCCGCACCACCGGTGGCCGCCGTGGCCGAGCTGCCGCCCGAAGCCACGGCCGTGCTGAATGCCCTGCAAGCCACCGATCCCGACGCGCTGAGCCCGCGCGAGGCGCTGGAAGCGCTGTACCGTCTGAAATCTCTGCTGAAAGCGACCACACCATGACCTACTGTGTCGGCATCCGGCTCAACGCCGGCCTTGTTTTCCTGTCCGACAGCCGCACCAACGCCGGCCTGGACCAGATCAGCACCTTCCGCAAGATGATGGTGTACGAGAAGCCGGGCGACCGCTTCATGGTGCTGCTGTCGGCCGGCAACCTCAGCATCAGCCAGAGCGTGCGCGAGATCCTGCAGGTGGAAAAGCTGGACAACGGCGACGACGAGCCCATCACCATCTGGAACGCCAAGAGCATGTTCGACGCCGCCCGCGTGCTGGGCAGCGCCGTGCGGCGGGTGTACCAGCAGGACGGCCCGTCGCTGAAGGCCGCCGGCATCGACTTCAACGCCAGCATGATCTTCGGCGGGCAAATCGCCGGTGAAGCCATGCGCATGTTCCTGGTGTATTCCGCCGGCAACTTCATCGAAGCCACGCGCGAGACCTGCTTCTTCCAGATCGGCGAAAGCAAGTACGGCAAGCCCATCCTCGACCGGGTGCTGACGCCCACCACCGGCCTGGACGAAGCCGCCAAGTGCGCCCTGGTCAGCATGGACAGCACGCTGAAGAGCAACCTCAGCGTGGGCCTGCCGCTGGACCTGCTGGTCTACCGCGAAGGCACGCTCAGCAGCGACCAGGTGGTCTGCATCGACGAGCAGAACCCGTACTTCCAGATGATCCACAGCACCTGGGGCCAGCGCCTGCGTGAGGTGTTCGAAGGCATCGACGACCCGGTGTGGAACGGCGACGCGGCCACGCACCCGCTGATGGGCGACACCGGCCGCTTCGAGCCCATGCGCAAGATCACGCACCCGGGCGAGCGCATCGTCTGACGGCTGGGCCCGGTCGCTTTCAAGCGGCCAAGTGCCAGTGCCCGACCCCGCGGAAAGGGTGGGCGCCGACGTAGGCGCCGGGCGCATCTGCACGGCCAGCACGGAAGTCGGCCCAGCGGTAGACCCCTCCACTCCAACAGCACAGGCTCTGGTCGGGCGAGAAAGAAAACGGCCCGTTGCGCGGGTCGGCCAGGCCCAGCGACAACCAGGCGCCGTCGGCGGACTGCAGGATCAACTCGCCTGACGAGTAGGTGTCGCCGGGCGCGAACTGCAGAAACACCATGTCCTGCGACGCTGGTGCCACGGCCTGCACCCAGGCACGCGGCGCCAAAGCCGTCTGGCCGTTGTACGGCATCATCAAGTCGGTCTGCGTGGTCGCGCCGTCCAGCGCCACCGACGCTGCCAGGTCGGCCTGCAACCAGCTCTCGCTCTTGCCCGGCGTGGTGTCGGTGGCCAAGGTTTCGCGCTGGGTCATCTGGTTGTAGAAGAACTTCAGCCCACGCAGTGGCACGCTGCCACCAGCCGGCACCGGGTTGCACCAGAACACCTGTGACACCCAACCTTCGACGCCCACGCCCGGAGGCAGGTTCACCTCGTCCATGTTCGCGCGCCGCCCCATCCACGGCACCTTCAGCGTGTCGGTGTCGACGACCAACGGGCGCCCGCTGGACACGCGTGCGGGGTTGCTGCCCGAGATGCGCAGGCTCAGGCGCTGCGTGAACAACAGGTGGCGTGAATCGGCATGCCAGTCCAGCGTGTTGGCCCCGGGCTCGCACCAACCCACCTGACGCTCGTGGCTGCCGTCGGCGTCCATCACGTACAGCGCCACCATGTAGAGGTTGTCACCGCTGATCAGCGGCTGTGAACTGTCGAAAAACGCGATGCGGCGGCCATCGGGTGACCAGCGCGGGAACTGCACCAAACGCCCGGCGAAGCTCTTCACGGTTTGCGAATCGCCGCCGTCGCTGGCCACCGTGACGATGGACGTGCTGCCACCCACCGGGGCCGTGGCCGTGCCAATGCGGGTGGCACGTGGTGCGGGCGGCGGCGGTGGCGCAGGGGGTGGAGAGGCAGGCGGCGGAGCAGGTGCCTGCGGCGGAGGCGGCGGTGGTGGCGGCGGTGGAAGTGGCCCGGGCAGCGGGGGCGGCGCAGGCGACACCGGCCCGGGCGCCGGGCTGCCACCACCGGCACCCTCGTCACCCCCACCGCCACACCCCTGCAAGCCCGCCAAAGCCGCACTGCCGGCCGCCAAGGCCAACCAGCGCCGGCGCTGCAGGTCGGGGGCCGTGGACCGCCGTTCCAGGTGCATGGGCGACGGCACCCGGCTGCGCAGCGCCTTCATGCCCTGCCCTGCACCGCACGGCGGCGCAGCAGGCCGCCCACGCCCAGCAGGCCGGCGGCCATCAGCGCCCAGCTGCCGGGTTCGGGCACGGCGCCCATGATCTGCACCTCGCTGAGCATGGTGGCCGTGTCGTAACGCAGCACCTGCAGTTGCAGCGTGTCGCCCACGAAGCCCGGGCCCAGCACCAGGGTGCTGGCGAAAGGCGTGTCGCTGGCGGGGTCGGTGATGGTGAAGGTCTGGCTCTGCCCACCCACGGTGACGATGAAACCCTGGGGCGTGGCCACGTTGCCGTAGCCGTTGGCGTCGTCGTGCCACACCGTCAGCTGGCTGAAGGTCTGGCTGCCGTTGAAGTGGAAGGTGATGACGGGGTCGATGCTGGCCCAGCCCACGTAGGGGCCGGTGCCGTCCAGGTTCTCCACTTCGTCCCAGCGGCCGGTGGCGATGACACCATCGGTCAGGTCGCCCAGGCCACCACTCAGGGGCGCGTAGTCCAGGCTGGTGTTGCCGCTGCCGGTGTAGGCCTTGTCCCAGTAGTTGAAGCTGCCCATGCCCGCCGTGCCGTAGCCGTTGGGCATGTCGTAGCTGGTGGGTGCCAGCACGGTGGGTGCAGCGGCCTGGGCCAGGCCCAGGGCGGTGGTGGTCAGCAGGCCGGCGATGGCGCGGTGAAGGCAAGAAGGTTGCATGGCGGGGCACTCCAACGGGTTGATGTGCCGGGACGTACGTCACCACCACCGCAAACCGGACAGGCCACAGCCCCTTCCCCCCAAAGTTGGGGGGCACAACCGTGCTGCTTGGTGCGCGAAGCCGGCCTTCAGTGCAGAGCCGCGAAGCGACCGGGCCAGGGTGCGCCCAGCGCGCGCGACCAGTCTTGCTCGGCCAGCCGTTGTGCCGCAGGCTGACCTGCAACCGCGGCCTGCAGCCAGCGCAGTTCGGGGCCGACGACCGCGGCCACACCCGGCGCGCAGGCGGCCAGGTAGGCGCTGCCGGCGTCCTGCAACGCCGTGCGGGCGGCCACGTCTTGCGGGGCTTGGCGTGCACGCACATAGGCCAGGTGCACGCCGCAGCGCAGGCGCACGGCGGCCGGCGTGTCGGCCAACTGTGCGAGCGCCTGGCAGGCCTGCTGCAACTGCGGCAGCGCCTGGGCGCCGCGCCCGGCCTGCTGCCAGGCCAGCGCCTGGCCTTGCAGCGCTTCCTGCCAGCGCGGGTGCTGCGCATGGCCGGGCAGCGTGGCCATGTGCTGGCGCACGGCGGCGAAGCTGGCCATGGCCTCTTCGCTGCGGCCAGCCGCCAGCCAGGCCTGGGCCAGCCACAGGCGCTTGATCTCGCGCGCCATCTGCGGCTGCGGGTACTTGGCGTCGACAAAGGCCTGGTGCGCCTGCAGCAGCGCCAGCGCCTCGGCCGGCTGTCCGGCGGCGGTCAGCATGACCGCCAGCTGGGCGCGCTGCAGCTGGCGGAACTCGTCGTCCAACATGCTGGACTGGTCGGCGCGGTGCACCACCTCGCGCTGCAGGGCCACCGCGTCGGCGTACTGGCCCAGCCGCTGCCGGGCTTGCGCCAGCTGGCTGCGGATGTCCAGCGTCAGCGAAGCGATCGGTCCCAGGTGCCGTTCCACCTCGTCCAGCAGCGGAGCGCCCAGCTCGGCCATGCGCTGGAACTCGCCCAGCTTGCCGAGCGCGATGTTCAGGTTGAAGCGGACGGCGATGCGGTCACTGCGTTCCATCGGCGGCTGCGTCTCCGGCGCCGCCAGCACCTGTTCAAACGACTGCCGCGCCGCCTTCCAGCGGCCCAGCTCCAGCGCGGCGTTGCCCTGGGCGTTCCAGGCCAGCAACTGCAACAGGTCGGGCGGGCCGTCGGCGGCCGCCTGCAGCGCCTGCGCGGCGACGGCCAGCGCCGCCTCGGCCTGGCCCTGCGTGGTCATCACGTTGGCCTGGAGCACCAGCGCGCGCCGCCGCAGCGGGTGCCCGGGCGGCCACACGCCCGCGGCATCGGCCAGCAGCGCGTCCACCGCCTGGCGCGCGCGCTCGGCCTCGTAGACGCTTTGGTAAACATCGGCCAGCATCAGGCGCGCTTCCAGCGCCGCCGGGCTGCGCGACTGGCCCAGCGCCGCGTACTGGTCCACCGCGCGCTGCAGCTGGCCATGCGCTTCTGTGTAGGCCGCCAACTTGCCGAGCAGGCGGCCACCCATCGCCAGCAAGTCGGCCTTCAGCTGGCCCTGGTCCGTGCCCAGGCCCGCTTCGGCGCGGCGGCTGCCCTGCAGCACCAGCGCACGTGCGCTGATGTCGCCACCCTGCAGCGCTTCGGGGCTGACGCCGTCGAAAAAACCCAGCAGCAGCGACTGCACCGCCTGGGCGCGCACCGCCTGCGCCCGCGCTTCATGCGCCTGCCACAAGGCCACACCCAGACCCCCACCCAGCGCCAACACCACCGCCGTGCCAGCGGCCACCGCCAAACGCTGGCGGCGCAGCCACAGGCTGAAGCGGTAACCGCGACCGCCACGCCGCGCCAGCACCGGCTGCAGGCGCTCAAAACGCCGCAGGTCGGCGGCCAGCGCGTCCACGCTGGCATAGCGCTGGGCCGGGACGACGGCCATGGCACGCGCAACGATGGCGTCCAAGTCACCCGCAGCAGCCCGCAGAAACTGGCTGGGCGCGGGCCAGCCGGTGGCCACCAGACCAGCCAGCTGTTCAGCCAGTGGCGTGCTGGCCTCGCGCTGCAGCAGGTAGGGCCGCCGGCCGGTCAGCAGCTCGTACAGCACCACACCCAGCGCGTACACATCGGCGCGCACGTCCAGCGGCTGGCCGGCCAGTTGTTCAGGCGCCGCGCAGTCGGGCGTGAAGGCCAGGCCCGACAGCCCGGCACCGGCCGGGGTTTCACCGTCGCCCAGCAGCCGCGCGATGCCGAAGTCCAGCAGCTTGACCTCGCCATCTGCCGTGACCAGCACGTTGCCGGGTTTCAGGTCGCGGTGGATGACCAGGCGGCCATGGGCGAAGCCAACGGCCGACAGCACCTGCTGGAACAGCGCCAGGCGCCCAGCCAGCGGCAGGCCCTGGGCGTGGCGCGTGAGGCTCTGGCCGCTGATGAGCTCCATGGCCAGAAAGGGTTGACCATCGTCGGTGGTGCCGGCGTCGTAGAGGCGCGCGATGTGCGGGTGTTCCAGGCCCGCCAACAGGTCGCGCTCGCGCTCGAAACGCTGGGCCATCGCGGCCGGGCGCTCCAGGCCGGCGTGTGGCAGTTTCAGCGCCACACGGCGCAACACGCCTTGCAACTGCTCGGCCGACCACACCACGGCCATGCCACCTTCACCCAGCGGCGCCACCAGGCGGTAAATGCCCACGGACTGGCCCGCTTCGAACTGCCGCCGCGGCGCGGCCAGCGCGGCGGCGAACAGCGCCGTGTCGGGCCGCGCCGGCTGCTGGGCCGTGGCGTGGGCGGCCAGCAAGCGGCCCAGGTGGAAAGCCACCTCGGGCTGGGCCTGGGCCTGGCGGGCCAGCCAGTCGGGCCGCGCCGCGGCCGGCAGCGCCAGCGCTTCATCGAAACCCGCCGACACCACCGGCCACAGCGCGGGTGGGATGCGGGGTGCGGGCGTGGGCGGGTTGGGTGTGGGGGCAGTCATGTGGCAGACGTACGCGGTTCAACGGCCAGACCGGCCAGACCAGCCCAAGCGCAGCGATAGGCAGAGGACCGCGCCGTCGCTCATGGCCCCTGCAACTCCATCAGCAAGAAGGCGCGCGCCTTGTCCCAGTGCCGCCGCACCGTGCGGTCGCTGATGCCCAGGGCCTCGGCGATCTCGGCCTCGGTGTAGCCACCGTAAAAGCGCATCTCCACCAGTTCGGCCAGCAGCGGGTCCAGC
>JBKCUM010000248.1:0-2273 GCA_046318395.1 Rubrivivax sp. | reverse complement strand
GGCGCGCGGCCCGGGCACGACGTGTGGGTCAGCGGCCAGCTGGGCGACGCGCGCCTGGCGCTGGAGGTCTTCCGCGGCCGCTGCAGCCTGCCCGGCAGCGAATTCGAACGGGTGCGCCAGGCCATGGAACTGCCGCAACCGCGCCTGGCCCTGGGCCTGGCGCTGCGCGGGGTGGCCACCAGCGCCATCGACATCAGCGACGGCCTGCTGGGCGACCTGGGCCATGTGATGCAGCAAAGCGGCGTGGGCGCCACACTGCACCTGGACGCCCTGCCACGCAGCGCCATCCTGCAGGCCCAGCCCGAGGCCTTGCAGCGCGAATGCCTGCTGGCCGGTGGCGACGACTACGAACTGCTGTTCACCGCACCGCCGTCGCGCCGCGAGGCCGTGCTGGAAGCCGGCCGCCAGGCCGGCGTGGCCGTCACCCGCTGTGGCACCGTGGACGCTGGCGAGGCCCTGGTGGTGCTGGACGCCACGGGCCGCCCGCTGCCGGCACGGCCACGTGGCTTTGACCACTTCCGCGCATGAACGACACCGCCCCCACGCCGCCTGCCCTGGACGCCTTGGCGACGGCTACCGCCGAGCAACCTGCACCGTCCGCGGTGGCCCGGCCGGCGCCGCGCCGCGCCACCGCCGCTTTCATGTGGCGCCACCCGGCGCGTTGGATCGCGCTGGGCTTGGGCAGTGGCCTGTCGCCCAAGGCGCCCGGCACCGTGGGCACGCTGTGGGCCTGGGCTTCGTTCGTGGTGTTGAACCCGTGGCTGGGGCCGGCGGGGTGGGCCGTCGTGATCCCCGTGTCGCTGCTGCTGGGCTGGTGGGCTTGCACCCGCTGCGCGCAACACCTGGGCGTGGCCGACCCCGGCGCCATCGTGTGGGACGAGGTCGTGGCCTTCTGGTTGGTGTTGTGGCTGCTGACGCCCGCACCCTGGTGGGCCCAGGCGGCGGCCTTTGCGCTGTTCCGCTACTTCGACGCCGCCAAACCCGGCCCCGTGCGCTGGGCCGACCGCCTGTACAAGCTGAAGCCCGGTGAAACCATCGGCTGGCGCCAAGGCTGGGGCATCTTGTTCGACGACCTGGTGGCCGCCGGCTGCACGCTGCTGTTCATCGCCGTGTGGCTGCGGCTGTGGCACAGCTGAACCCGTTTCAGGAGCGTTGGTGATGAGTTTGTCGTCGTTCGAACCCGCCGTGCTGGCGCTGGCCGAGGCCTTGCGCGGCCGTGGCCAACGCCTGGCCACGGCCGAAAGCTGCACCGGCGGTTTGATTGCCGCCGCCTGCACCGCGGTGGCCGGTTCCAGCGACTGGTTCGAGCGCGGTTTTGTCACCTACAGCAACGAAGCCAAGTCCGAACTGCTGGGTGTGCCGGCGGCGCTGATCCACACCCACGGCGCCGTCAGCGAAGCCGTGGCCCGCGCCATGGCCGAAGGCGCGCTGCAACACGCGCATGCCGACTGGGCCGTGGCCGTGACCGGCATCGCCGGCCCCGGCGGTGCGGTGCCCGGCAAGCCCGTGGGCACGGTGTGGCTGGCCTGGACCTCGGCCGCCGGCACCCAGGCGGAACTGCTGCAACTGCCCGGTGACCGCAGCGCCGTGCGCGAGGCCACCGTGGCCACGGCCTTGGCGCGGCTGCTGCAGGCTGTGCCAGGCGCTGCGCCTTGATGAAGGTGCTGCTGGCCGGCCAGGTGGACGACACCTGGCGCCACGAACTGGCCCTGGCCCTGCCCGAGGCCACCTGGCTGGGGCCCGACGCTCCGGCCGCCGAACGTGCCCAGGCCCTGGCCGCCGTGGTGGCCAACCCACCGCCCGGTGCGCTGGCCGACGCGCTGGGTTTGCGCCTGGTGCAAAGCCTGTGGGCCGGGGTGGACCGCCTGCTGGCCGACCCCACACTGCCCCCGCACCTGCCCATCGCCCGCATGGTGGACCCGGCCATGAACAACGCCATGGCCGAAACCGCCGTGTGGGCCGTGCTCAGCCTGCACCGCGGGTTCTTCGACTACGCCCGCCAACAGCAAGCCGGCCAGTGGCAGGCCCTGCCGCAGCGCCGCGCCGACGAGGTGGCCGTGCTGGTGCTGGGCCAGGGCGAGATGGGCCGCACAGCCAGCGCCCGATTGGCGGCGCTGGGTTACCGCGTGGCCGGCTGGCGGCGCGGTGTGCCGCTGGCGCCGCTGCTGGCCCAGGCCGAGGTGGTGCTGAACCTGCTGCCGCTGACGCCTGAAACGAGGGGCGTGCTGAACGCCGAGCTGTTCCAGCAACTGCCCCGTGGCGCAGCCCTGGTG
>JBKCUM010000247.1:0-19313 GCA_046318395.1 Rubrivivax sp. | reverse complement strand
TGAGCGACGTGGCAACCAGTTAAGCCTGATGACCATAGCAAGGTGGTCCCACTCCTTCCCATCCCGAACAGGACAGTGAAACGCCTTTGCGCCGATGATAGTGCGGATTCCCGTGTGAAAGTAGGACATCGTCAGGCTAATATTAAAGAGAAAGCCCCGTTCAGTTGAACGGGGCTTTTTTCTTTTCTATTTCGCCTTTTGTTCTGCTGTCGTTGGATTCATCCACTGGATGGCCATGAACCATGGGGAAGCCAGAGCCGCCCGATTTGCCTGGCGGGTTGGTGCGGGCAGGACTTGGTGCCGCAAGCGGTACGCGGTCCTGCCGTGCGGATACTCAGTTGCGCAGTTCTCGGCGGAGGATCTTGCCGACGTTGCTCTTGGGCAAATCGTCGCGGAACTCGATGTACTTCGGCCGCTTGTAGGCGGTGAAGTTTTCGCGGCAATAGGCGGCCAGGTCGTCTTCGCCCAAGGTCGGGTCGTTCTTGACGACAAAGAGTTTGACCGATTCACCCGACTTGTCGTCGGGTACGCCTACCGCCGCGCATTCCAGCACGCCAGGGTGCTGGGAAACCACCTGTTCGATTTCCGTCGGGTAGACGTTGAAGCCCGATACCAGAATCATGTCCTTCTTGCGGTCGACGATGCGCACGTAACCGTGTTCGTCCATGATGCCGATGTCGCCGGACTTGAAGAAGCCGTCGTCGGTCATCACCAGCGCGGTCTCGTCGGGACGGTTCCAATAGCCGGCCATGACCTGCGGTCCGCGGATGCAGATCTCGCCGGCTTCGCCATGGGGCAACGGGGCGCCGGCGTCGTTCCGGATGCTGATCTCCGTGTTGGGGATCGGGAGTCCGATGCTGCCGGTGTAGCCGGTGATGTCCAAACGGTTGGCGGTCGCGACCGGAGAGGTCTCCGACAGCCCGTAGCCTTCAGAGATGGGGCAACCGGTGATGCGCCGCCATTTCTCGGCCGTGGCCTGCTGCACCGCCATGCCGCCGCCGTTGGAAACGACGAGCTCCGAGAAATCCAGCCTCGCAAAGGCAGCGTCTGCCGCCAGCGCGTTGAACAAGGTGTTCACGGCCGGGAACATGTTGATCTTGTGCCGGGAGAGCGTCTTGACCAACCCGGGCAGGTCCCGTGGATTGGGAATCAACACGTTGGTCATCCCGAGACGAGCGCCCATCATGGCGCAGATCGTCAGCGCGAAGATGTGGTAAAGCGGCAGTGCGCACACCGCGGTCAGGGGCCGGTTGCCCAAGGTGTCGAGCATGGGTTTGAACCATGCTTCGCACTGCAGGATGTTGGCAACCACGTTCCTGTGCAGCAGGGTGGCGCCCTTGGAGACGCCGGTGGTGCCGCCGGTGTACTGCAGGAAGGCGACGTCATCGGGCCCTTGATCAACCCGGCGCAGATGCATGCGGTGGCCGGCGGCCAGGACCTCCGGAAAGCGCGTGACTTGTCTCCCGTTGTCCAGGGGCAGGCGGTACTCGGGCACCATCTTCTTCAGGTGCCGGACCGCGAAGTTGACAAAGCGCCCGCGCCAAAAGCCCAACATGTCGCCCAGGGAGGCGAGGATGACCTGCTGAACGGGGGTCTGGTCGATGACTTCCTCGAGCGTGCTCGCGAAGTTTTCCAAGACCAGGCAAGCTTTGGCGCCAGCGTCCTTCAGCTGGTGCAGCAGCTCGCGCGGGGTGTACAGCGGGTTGACGTTGACCACCACGCACCCGGCGCGGAGGATGCCGGCGATTGCGACCAGGTACTGCGGGATGTTCGGCAGCATCACCGCCACCCGGTCGCCGGGCTGCAAACCGCGCGACTGCAGCCAGGCGCCAAAGGCGGTGGCGGCTTCGTCAATATCGCCGTAGCGAAAGCGCTGGTCCATGAAACACGCCGCGTCTCGGCGTGCGTGGCGACGGAACGCGTCGTCCAGCAGGGCGGTCAGTGAGGGTAGTGCCTGGCAGTCGACTTCGTGGGGCACGCCCACCGGGTATTGGTTCAGCCAAGGGCGGGCGACAAGGGATGCTGACATGTAGCGTAGCGAAGCGCTCGGGATAGATTGGCCCCGATGCTCAGGCAAACGCCAGGGTCGCAGCTACGGTAGTTGCACCAGCACCGGGGCCTCAGCTGTCGCCAATGAGACAGGATCGGCGGAAAAAAGTGAGGCAGCGAGTGCTTGCTCACGTACGCCGATGGTGGCCAGGAACGGCTCGGCCCCACGCATGGCGCGGAAGGTGTCGAAGCCTTGTTCGAGGAAGCTTTGCAGCGCGTCCAGGCCGGCCGCCTGTGCCGGCTTGCGCATGAGCTTGAGGGTTTGGCGCAGCAACAGGTGGCGTGTAAACCTGTCCAGCGCGGCGCCGACGGCGCCCATCAGCGCGATCTGCCGGTGGCGGTCCTGCGGGCGCCCCACCGCCTGCCAAGCCATGGCATAGCCTTGTGCCGGCGACAGGTCGGCACCGGTGTGCGAACCCCAGGATCTGGCCATCTCGGTGTCCAGGTCCTCCGACAAGGCATGCAGCTCGCCCAGTTGCGCCACCGTGTGCACGATGTCCTCGGGGAACAGCCGCACGAGGGCGGGCACCACCCGCGCGAACTGGGTGTCGCGCAGGCTGTAGTCCCGCGGACCATACAGGTCGTCCAGGAAAAAGCGGGCCGCTGCGCCGAACCGCGGGCTGGCCAAAAGGTCGGCGTAGGTCTGCTCGAACCGGCGGTGTTGGTAAGCCTTGACGCGCAACACCTGCGTATCCAGCGCGGCGTCGGCCAGCCGTTGGGCGCGCAGGGCTTCCACGCGTTGCAGGTGGATGAGGATGTCGGAGGCGCTTGCAGTCATGGGCACACAGGCAGTCACCAGGGCAGGGTACTCGGGGGCGCCGTCGCCCCCGTAGTGGCCAACCTCTAGGGCTGACGCCCGCGATGATGCAACACTGACCGCATGCAAAGACGTGGATGGTTGCAGCTGGGTGCTGCGCTGGCGGTGCTGACGGCCGGCGGCGTGGGGTGGGGCGTGTACCGCTGGCCCGCAGCGCGAGTGGGCGGCCACTTTCAGCCGGACACCTCGGCGGTCTTGGTGGCCGCAGGCCGTGCGGTGCTGGACGGTTTGTTGCCAGAGCAACAGCCCTTGGCCGATCTGGCCATCCAACGCTGGCTGCAACGGCTGGAAGACACCGTGGCGGCCCTGCCGCCCGCCACCCAGGCTGAACTGGACCTGTTGTTCGGTGCCCTGACGCAACCCGTCGCGCGCGCTGCGCTGACGGGGGCGGTGGTGGACTGGGCGTCGGCTCCCACGGCCGATCTCCAGCGCCTGCTGCAGCAACTGCGCACCAGCGTCCTGGCCGAACGCCAGCAGGTCTACCACGCCCTGCGCGACCTGAGCACCGCGGCCTATTTGGCCGATGCCGACACCTGGCGTTTCGTCGGCTACCCCGGGCCGGCGCTGCGTTTCGAGTCCGCCTGAGCGGCCCGACCTGCGCGTTCCGCCCACACACTTTCACGATTCGCCCGAGCCCATGGCCGCCGACACCCGCAACATCAACCGCATCCCTGACCCCATCGCCCAGGGTTTAGCCCGCGGCTGGCGGGTGCTGGGGACCGCGGACAAGCCCTTGCCGCCCACGTTGCGGTGCGACGTGGCCATCGTGGGCAGTGGTGCCGGCGGCGGCATCACGGCCGAACTGCTGACGGCCGCCGGCCTGGATGTGGTGGTCATCGAAGAAGGCCCGCTGCGCAGCAGCCGCGACTTTCAGCAGTCGGAAGCCCAGGCCTACCCGCAGCTGTACCAGGAGAGTGCCGCGCGCAAGACGGCCGACAAGGCCATCGCCATCCTGCAAGGGCGTTGCGTCGGCGGCTCGACCACGGTGCCCTGGACCAGCAGTTTCCGCACGCCCAGCGCCACACTGGCCTACTGGCGCGACCATTTCCAACTGCCGGACATCGACGACCAGGCGCTGGGGCCCTGGTTCCAGCAGGTGGAGCAGCGTTTGAACATCAGCCCCTGGCTGGTGGCGCCCAACGTCAACAACCAACTGCTGCGTGACGGCGCGGCGCGCCTGGGCATTCCGGCCGCGGCCATTCTTCGCAACGTGAAGGGGTGCTGGAACCTGGGGTCGTGCGGCATGGGTTGCCCGACGAACGCCAAACAGTCCATGTTGGTGACCTGTTTGCCGGTGGCGCTGGACCGCGGCGCCCGCTTGCTGGTGCACAGCCGGGTCCAGCGGCTGATCTGGAGCCCCCAGGGCGTGCAAGGGGTGGAAGTGCAGGCGGTGGCCCTGAACGGGCAGGCCCTGGCGCAGCCCGCCACGACGGTGTTGGCGCGGCACGTGGTGGTGGCCGGTGGCGCCATCAACTCCCCTGCGTTGCTGCTGCGGTCGGGGGTGCCGGATCCTCACGGCCTGCTGGGGCGACGCACCTTCTTGCACCCGGTGGTGGTGTCGGCGGGCGCTTTCGACATGCCGGTGCAGGGCTGGATGGGGGCGCCGCAAACCATCTACACCGACCATTTCTTGGAGACCCACCCCATCGACGGGCCCATGGGCTACAAGCTGGAAGCACCGCCGCTGCACCCGTTGATCGTGGGCAGCACCCTGCCTGGCCATGGTGCGCAGCAGGCGGCTTTGTTGCGCAACCTGCCCAACACGCACGCGGTGTTGGCGCTGATGCGGGATGGTTTCCACGCCGAGTCACCGGGCGGTGAGGTGCGTCTGCGCTCGGACGGCAGCCCGGAACTGCATTACCGCCTGAACGACTACTTCTTCGAGGCGGCGCGCCGGGCCCTGCTGAGCATGGCCGAAATCCAATTCGCCGCCGGCGCACGCGAGGTGCTGCCGGTGCACGAAATGGCGTCGCCCTGCACCAGCTGGGCCCAGGCCCAGGCGATGATCCAGGCCTTGCCGTTGAAGCCATTGCTGACGCGGGTGCTCAGCGCCCACGTCATGGGCGGTTGCGCCATGGCTGGCGACGAGCGCCGGGGCGTGGTGCGGCCCGATGGTGAACATTGGCAGCTGCCCGGCCTGTCGGTGCACGATGGCTCGGTGTTCCCCACCAGCATCGGCGCCAACCCGCAGTTGTCGGTGTACGCCGTGGCCACCAAGTTCGCCACCCAGTTGGCCCAGCGCCTCGCCGGGCGCCAGGTCCGCCTGGGCGCCTGACAACCCACCACGCGGGGCACCGATGCTGGCCAAGCTGCAAGCGGTCATGGCGGGTGTGTTGCTCGCCTTGCTGGGGTGCGCTGTGGCCCTGGTGCTGAACGGCCACACCAAGTCGGGCTGGGCGTTGATGGCCACCGTGCTGTGCGGCCACGCCGTGGTGCTGGGGCTCGAATTCATGCTCGTGGCCTGGCAGCACCGCACCGACCCGGCACCACGCGCCACGCTGGCCCAACTGCTGCGCGCTTGGTGGCACGAGGCGCTGGTGGCGCCGCAGGTGTTCGTTTGGCGCCAGCCGTTCCGCAGCCAGGCCTTGCCCGACCTGTGTCCGCCGCGGGGTGCGGCAACGAACGCGCCCGCCCGGCCCGGCGTCCTGTTGGTCCACGGCTATGTGTGCAACCGCGGTTTGTGGAACCCCTGGATGCAGCGGCTGCGTGCAGCCGGCGTGCCGCATGTGGCGGTGAACCTGGAGCCGGTGTTCGGCAGCATCGACGACACCAGGCCGGTGCTGGAGGCCGCGGTGCAGCGCCTGCACCAGGCCACGGGGTGTGCGCCGCTGGTGGTGTGCCACAGCATGGGTGGCCTGGCCCTGCGGGCTTGGTGGGCCCAACCCGGTAACCGGCACCGTTTGGCGCAGGTGTTCACCCTGGGCACACCGCACCAGGGCACCTGGTTGGCGCGGTGGGGCTTCAGCCGCAATGCACGGCAGATGCGCCAAGGCTCGCCCTGGTTGCAGCGGCTGTCAGCGCTGGAGCAGGACGGCCGCTACGCCGCCGTCACCTGTTTTTTCAGCCACGCCGACAACATCGTGTTCCCGGCCAGCACCGCCACGTTGCCCGGCGCGCAGCACCGCCACTTGCCGGCCTGTGCCCATGTGCAAATGGCTCAACACCCCGCGCCCTGGCAGGCGGTGGCCGAAGCCCTGGGGCTGCCGCAGCGCTGAGTCGCCGCGGCACACGCCGTGCTCACACCACGAAGCGGCGCTCTCCCAGCAGGGTCTGGCCTGCAGGCACTTCGCCCTCGCGCGCGATCTGCGCGCGCACATCGCTGTAGATGGGCGTGAAGTCGGGCGCGGTCGCGTCGAACAACTGCTGGAAGTTGTCGATGACGAAGTAGGTGGCCTGGTAGGTGTCGATCTTGTACTGGCTGCGCATCAGGCGCTGCAGGTCAAAACCCACGCGCTGCGCTTCGGGGTTCAACACGCTGTGGCGCAGTTCGCCGGCCGAACTGAGGATGCCGGCGCCGTAGGCCCGCAGCCCGCTCGGGGTGGCAATCAGGCCGAACTCCACCGTGTACCAGTACAGGCGCGCCAGCAGTTCGCAGGCGTCCAGGCGGCTGGCTTTCAGGCCGCCGGCCCCATAGGCCTGCATGTAGTCGGCGAACACCGGGTTGAACAGCAACGGCACATGCCCGAACAGGTCGTGGAAGATGTCGGGCTCGACCACGTAGTCGAACTCTTCCGGGGTGCGGATCCAGTCCGTCACCGGAAACTTGCGCGCGGCCAGCAGCGCGAAGAAGGCTTCTTCAGGGATGAGTCCAGGCACGCCCACGAGCTGCCAGCCCGTGGCCTTCATCAGGCGCTCGCTCACGTCGTCGAAGCGGGGAATCTGGCTGGGCTCGCCCAACTGCTGCACGGCGGTGATGAACTCGTCGCAGGCCAGGCCCGGCAGCTGTTGCAGCTGCCGCGTGTACAGGCGCCGGTAGGTGTCGTGGTCGGCCGCGGAGTAGGCGGCCCAGTCCTGCGCACAGGTGTAGTCGGCCTGCGCCCGGGCGTAGTCGCCGCGCGGCGGTCGGCTCCCCTGGCCATAGGTGACGGGGGCGACGCCGGCGTTGATGCCGCTGTGAAAGTCGATCGAAGAATCCATCGTGGTCCACCCTTGTTCAGACCCAGTTTCCCCGCCACGGAACCGGCTTTGCCGGGCCGCTGGCGGACGGCCCCCTTGGGGGGTAGCGAGCGTCAGCGAGCTTGGGGGCTCAACACCCCACGGCGCATCTGGTCGAGCTCGATGCTCTCGAACAGGGCCTTGAAGTTGCCTTCGCCGAAGCCCTGGTCGCCCTTGCGCTGGATGAACTCGAAGAAGATGGGGCCCAGCTGGTTCTCGCTGAAGATCTGCAGCAGCAACTCACCAGCTTTGCCGTCGACCAGGATCTTGCGCGCCTTCAACGCCGCCACGTCTTCGCCGTGGCCCGGGATGCGCTTGTCCACCAGTTCGTAATAGGTGTCGATGGTGTCCAGCAGCTTCAGGCCGCTGGCACGCAGCGTGTCCACGGTTTTGAACAGGTCGGTGCTGCCCATGGCGATGTGCTGGATGCCTTCGCCGTGGTACAGGTCCAGGTATTCCTGGATCTGCCCGGCCTTCTCATTGCCTTCTTCGTTGATGGGGATGCGGATCTTGCCGCAGGGGCTGGTCATGGCCTTGCTCTTCACGCCGGTGACCTGGCCTTCGATGTCGAAGTAGCGGATCTCGCGGAAGTTGAACAGGCGCTCGTAGAAGCCGGCCCACTCGTTCATGCGGCCACGGTGCACGTTGTGCGTCAGGTGGTCGATGTAGGTCAGGCCGTGGCCGGGCGGGTTCAGGCTGGCGCCGGGCAGGGGTTCGAAGTCGACGTCGAAGAAGCCGATGTTGCCGATGTCGCCGTCCTGGGCGCCGTTCTTGCCGCGCCACTTGTCCACCAGGTAGATCAGGCTGTCGCCGATGCCCTTGATGGCCGGGATGTTCAGCTCGCCCGGGCCGGCCGTGCCGGCGTAACCCCAGGCGCCCAGTTCCTGGGCGCGTTCGTAGGCCTGGCGCGCGTCCTGCACGCGGAAGGCGATGGCGCAGATGCTGGGGCCGTGCTGGCGCGCGAAACGCTGCGCGAAGCTGTCGGGCTCGGCGTTGACGATGAAGTTGATGCCACCCTGCCGGTACAGCAGCACGTTCTTGCGGCGGTGCTTGGCGATGGCCTTGAAGCCCATGCGCTCGAACAGCGCACCCATCGCGGCGGGGTCGGGTGCGGCGTACTCGATGAACTCGAAGCCATCGGTGCCCATCGGGTTGTCCCAGGGGGTGAACTGCATGTGCCGCTCCTTGAAATTGGCGCCAGGGTGAAAGTGTGCGTCACTGTAGTGGCGCCCTGGCGCAGTTTCATTGCATTCGCAGGCGTTGACGTCGGTCAAGGCGCAGGAATCCTGCAAGAATCAATGCATGGAAACCGAAGTTGAGCTGGATGCCATAGATCGGCGCATCCTTCAAGCGCTGCAAACCCAGGGCCGGGTGACGTACGACGAACTGGCGGCCCAGGTCAGCCTGTCGGCCAGCGCCACGCTGCGGCGGGTGAAGCGCCTGGAAGAAGCCGGTGTCATCGCCAGCTATGCCGCGCTGCTGGCGCCGGAAAAGCTGGGCTTGGGCCTCACGGCCTACATCAACGTGCGGCTGGAAAAACACACGGACAGCCACAAGCGCAACCCCATGGACCTGTTCAGCGCTTCGGTGCAGACCTGGCCCGAGGTGGTGGAGTGCGCGGCGCTGACCGGCGAGATGGACTACCTGTTGCGCGTGGTGGTGCGCGACATGGCGCACTACAGCCGTTTCATCATGGAAAGCCTGCTCAAGCACCCCAGCGTGCAGGACTGCAAGAGCAGCTTCGTGCTGCAGCGGCTGAAGAACACCACGGCGCTGCCGGTGTAGCGCTGCTCGGGCCGCGGCGGGGTGGCCACGGCCCGTGGTGCGGGCTTCAGCCCTGCACGATCTTGGTGATCTGCGTGGGCGTGGGCGCGGGCCAGCCGGCTTCCTTGCACACGCGCACGATGGCCTCGTTGGTGGCGAAGTACACCGACCAGTAGTGGTCGGTGTGGGTGAAGGGCCGCACGCTGATGACGGGGCCGTTCAGGTTCATGTCCAGCAGGTTCACTTCCGGCGCCGGGCTGGTGGCCACGTTCGGGATCTGCGCCACGGCGGCCTTCAAACGTTCGATGGCTTCCAGCGGGTCCACGCTGCCGGCCAGTTGGGCCGTGCGGTCCACGCGGCGCACCGGCAGGGCCGAGTAGTTGGAGACCGTGTCGCCGAACACCTTGCCGTTGCCCACCAGGGTCATCACGTTGTCGGGGGTGATGACGGTGGTGCCGAACAGCCCCAGCTCGTGCACGGTGCCGGTGATGCCACCGATCTGCACGAAGTCGCCCACCTTGAAGGGGCGCAGCACCAGCATGAAAGCACCGGCCGCGAAGTTGCCCAGCATGCCGCTCCAGGCCGCGCCGATGGCCACACCCGCGCCGGCCAACATGGCGGCGAAACTGGTGGTCTGGATGCCGAAGTAGCCCAGGATGCCCAGCACCAAGGCGATGTTCAGCGTGACGGCCACGATGCTGCCCAGGTACTTGGTCAGCGTGGGGTCCACGTTGTTGCGGTTCATCGCCGCCTGCATCAGCGCGATGACGCGGCCGATCAGCCAGCGGCCGACGATCCAGAAGGCGATCGCCGCGGCGATCTTGATGGCCAGCTCGGTGGCGGTGGTGCTGAGAAACTGGTGAATTGAAGCCATGTCCACGGGGACGCCCTCCTGTTGTCCGGCTCAAGCTCGGCCGGGTGGGGGCATGCTAGCGCCGGAATGTGGCGGCGCAAGCTTGGCGTGGCGTGGCTTGGCTTGGCGCCGCGATCGGGCGGTGGACCGTGGGGGCGTGAAGTTGCCGCTCAGGCTTCGCGGGGCGCCCTGGTGCCGAACGCGGCAGCGGCGGATGCTTCCTTCGCGGCGTGAAATCGCGGCTCGGGCTTCGCCAGGCACCCGGGCCGAACGCGGCAGCGGCGACGGGTTCCTTCGCGGCGTGAAATCGCCGCTCAGGCTTCGCCAGGCACCCGGGCCCTTCCGGGCCCGGGTGTCCGGGCTCAGTCATCGATGTCGTGGAGGAGGCGCAACACGGGTTCGCGGCCCATGTGCAACAGGTTGGCGATGTCGGTCAGGTCGTCGGGCAGCGCGGCGTTGTCCCAGCCGTGCGCCGTGTGGCGCGCCACGCGGATGGCCAACAGCACGTTGCGCACCTGGTCGGTGTCCACGTGGCGGTCGTCGCTGATGTGCACCAGCAGGGCCGGCAGCCGCCAGCGTTCCATCAGCAGGTGCTGCAGGTCGGCCAGTTGCACGTTCAGCCAGGTTTGTTGTGCGGTGGCGCTGCGCAGGTGCGGATCGGCGGCCAGCGCGGCCTGTACCTGCAGCATCAGCGCCGGGGCGTGCAGCCACAGCAGCAGTTCCGCGAAGTCGTGCAGCAAGGCCGCTTCATGGATGACCGCCGCGTCGTGGTCCATGCGGTGCACGGCGAACGCGGTGGCGAAATTGGCGGCGCGGTGCGAACGTTTCAGCACCGCCTGGAACCCGGCCAAGGCGTCGGGCTGCCCGGCCAAGGTGTCTTCCACCGTGGGCTGGGGGCCAAAGGCGCGGAAGAAGGGGCCGATGCCCAGCAGCACCAGCGCGGCGGTCACGGTTTCGGTTTCGCCGCGGGCGTCGTCGTCGCGGGGGCGGCGCAGGGTGGCCACATGGGCCAGCAGTTTCAAGGTCAGCAACGGGTCGGCCTGCACGGTCTCTGCCAGCAGGTGCGCGTCCACGTCGTCTTCCACCGCGCGCAGGGCTTCCAGCGCTTCGGCGGTCTCGGCCAGCACCGGCAAGTGGGCCGGCGCAAAGCAAGCGGCCCAAGCCTCCAGCGTGGGCCGGGGCTCGGTCAAGAACGTGGCAGGGGCGGGGGCGGTGCTCATGGGCGGTCGGCTCTGAAGGGCATTTCGGCCGTTGTGCACCGCAGCTTGAACCGCTGCCCGGCACGGCGCCGTGCCAGGCGCCGCGCCGCGTGTCAGGCCGGTCAGCGCATGGCCAGCATCCAGCCTTGCTGTGGCGGCGTTTGGCCGCCCAGCAGTTGGCGGTACGCGGCCTCCACGGCCGTGGCGCCCTGGGCCGTGTGCACGTCCAGCCAGGGCTGGCCGCGTTTGGCGCTGCTGTCCAGGGCCGACATCAGGCCCGACCAGCTTTGGGCCATGCGCTGCTGCAGGCCGCCCGGCCCCCAGCCTTCGGGTGGCGGCGCGCTGCGTTTTTTCATCTGCCCGGGGGCAAAGAACAGCACCGGCCGCGGACCGGGCAGGCCGCCGCCACCGCCCAAGTCGCCCCAATGGGTGCCGCCCACGGCGCAGCTGTGGCCCAGCGCATCGCCAAAGTGCTGGTGCACACGCCGGCGCAGCCCGCTGTGGCCGGCGAAGTCCACGTAGACCGTGGGTCGTTGCCGGTCCAGGCTTTCCAGGGCGTCGTAAGGCAGCACGTCGTCGAACAACGCCGTGCCTTGCACAAAGGCCTGGTTGCCCGGTGACGTCAGCCCCAGCAGGCGAGGGCGCTCGCCCGCGGGCCGCTGGGCGATGCAGAAGGCCGTGCTCCAAGCGGTCTTGCTGGAGGCGCTGGACAGCACCAACTGCTCGGCGCCAAACCAGGCCTGCTCTTGCAGGAAATCGTCGATCAGGAACGCGGTGGCGAACAGCGGTTGCAGCAAGGCCTGGCGGGCTTCGCCGTCGACGCTGTAGCCGGGGTCGCTGGCGCAGAAACGGTAGTGGTTGTAGGCCGCGGCCAGGTCTTGGCGGTGGGCGCTGCCGTCCATGAAGCCCTGCTCGTTCACGCGCCGGGGTTGCAGCACCACGTGGCTGCCCATCGGCAGGTAGCCGTACACGCGGGTGCCCCGTGGCACGCTGTCGACGCGGCTTTCGCACACCGTGGCAAAACCCCACACGGGGATGCAGCCCCAGTCGGCGTCTTCCGCGGGGAAGAAGCGCCAGTACTGCATGGCCTCGCCGAAGGCCGCGTAGGTGATGTTGTTGGCCGTGAGCGCGAAGTGCGCGGTGGCCAGGCGCACTTCGCCGTCGGCCAACGGGCGGGCGGCGGGGGCGTCGCTGTCGGGCGCGAAGCGCAGCTGTTGCAGGCCTTGGCGCGCCACCAGGCAGCGGATTCCAGCGTCTTCGATCATGGGCAACCTCTTGAGCAAGGGGCGCCGATGATGCGGGTTGGCCGCCGCAGTGGCTGTCACCCCGGCGCCACCCCAGGGTAAGGCCGGGGTGGCGCCGTTCGAAGCTGCGACCGGCGCGAGGCCGGTCGCCAACCAGCGGCCGTTCACAGCCGCGTCACGCCGGGCAAATGGCCGACCAGTTGGCCGTCCACGTACAAGGCGCCTTCCGGCGCGCCGGCCTGGGCGTAGAACTCCAGCTGGGGTTCGTGCGCCGAAGCCTCGCGCCGCGCCGGCAGCAGGTGCCGGGCGAGTTGCCCCAGCGCGAGACCGGCGCCGTGCAACAGGGTGGCCAGCAGCAGGCGGCTGCGGCTGGGCGGTTCAAGGTGCAGGGCCGGGTGGGCGGCCAGACCGAGGGATTTGCTCGTCAACATGGTGGGCTCCATGGACCCCCCGGCCTGGCGCTGCGGGCCAGTGGCGGGGCGGTCGCGGGTGGTTCAGGTGTGCCGCCAGCGGTCGTCTTGCGACAGGCGGCGGAGTTCTTCGCGCAGACCGTGGCGGGCCTGCTGTCGCAGGGCGCCTGCGCTGGCGCCATGGCGGCCGGCCACGCGGGTGCGGGCGGCGGCCACCAGGGGGTTGCGCGGGCGGCTGGCCGGGACCGTGGTGGTGAACATCTTCTTCATGGTCATCTCCTTGCAGGCGGGGCGCCTGGGTGGACGGGGGAACAAAACACAGGGCCGAAAAAAAGCCCGGGTGCTGGTGCAACCCGGGCCGGTGTGGGGCGCCTGCGCCCCGGCGCTGAAAGCGCTGGGCGTCAGGGGCACACAGGCGGCCTGGGGCGGGCTGCGGCGGTCACCACACGAAACACCGGTTGTTGACCGCGCGCTGCCGGCAGGCGCGGGCACTGCAGGCGGAGGTGGCGGCGAACGGGCTGGCGCATCGTGCTTTCTGTGGGGGTGGTGGGCCGGGTGTGGCAGCGCTGAAGCGGGTTGGCCGCTGCTGTACTCGGTGCTTATGCAAATGATAAACAACAGATATGCAGTGCGCAAGCAAAAATATCAAGGTCTGTCGCCTGCGTGTGTGTCCCGGCGTGAAAGGCTGCGCATCCCGGCGCTTGTGCCGGGCCTGTGGCGGAGGCCCGGTGGCCGCTCGGCGCACCGACGCCGGCGTGCGGCCCGAGGGCACGCGGTTGCGCAAGCCGACTTGCGCAAAGCGGCCCAGGGTGGGTCGTGCTGTGGTGCCGCGCTGACGGCGCGCGCGCTGGCCGCGCGGCTTCAGCCGCGGCTGGGGCGGCTGTTGGACCGGGCGCTGGAACCGTGGCGCCAGGCCACCGCCGCCAGCCGCTCCGGGGCGCTCACTTGCGCGGTTTCAGCGGGGCCACGCCGGTCTGGCTGCTGCGCCACAGCGTCAACGGGTCTTCTGGCGCAGGGGCGGCGCCGCGCGCTGCAGGCTGGGCCGCGACACGGCCGGGTACGGGCGCTGCCGGTGCAGGCGCCGCCGGAGGCGGGACCAGCACCTCGCCCAACAGGTCCAGCAGCCGTGTGCGGGCGCGCTGCGGGTGGCGGCGGTAGTAGGTGAGCACCAGGCCGACGATGAACTTCTCGTCGTCGTCGCGCGGGGCCAAATCGTCCGCCGGGTTGGCGGCGCTGGCTGCAGGGGCAGGGCTGGCACCCGGTGCCGCGGGGTTGGCGGCGCTGCCATCGTGTGCCTGGTCCAGCCAACCCCGCGGTTTGTTGCAGTGTTGTTCGAACTGCCGGGCCAGGCGTTCGCCGATCTGGCGCGAGCGGCTCTTGATCTGGCTCCAGTAGCTGGGCTGGATCTGCACACGTTCGGCGAAACGTTTTTCCAGGCCGCGCAGCGTGGCGGCGTCGGCATGGCGCGCGGTCTGGCGCACAAACTCTTCGAACAAGGCCAGGGCGTTGTCGAGGCGGCGCTGCGCCAGGTCCTGGGGGGGAAGGGGGTAACCGGTAACCATCTGGGGCAAGATGATAAATCCGCGTTGCCCTGCGTGGTGGGGCGGTCACCCTTGGCCGCGGCCCGGCCAAGGGCAAGGCGGGCGGGCCTTCAGTCCGTCAACAGGCCGGGGTGGATGTCGGCCAGCGTGCGGCAGCCGCAGAGGATCATCGCGATCTCCAACTCGTCGCGCAGCAGCCGCAGCATGTGGGCCACGCCGTAGGCGCCGCCTGCGGCCAGCGCCATCACCTGCGGGCGGCCCAGCAGCACGGCGTCGGCGCCCAGGGCCAGGGCCTTCAGCACGTCGGTGCCACGTCGGATGCCACCGTCCACCAGCAGTCCGGGGCGCGGGCCCGGCAGTGTGGCCAGGGCTTGTGCGATGGCCGGCAGCGCCTGCGCGGTGCTGACGGCCGTGTCCAGCGTGCGCCCGCCGTGGTTGCTGACGATGACGCCGGCTGCGCCGGCCGCCACGGCGGCGCGCGCGTCGTCGGCGTGCAGCACACCTTTCACCCACACCGGCAGGCCGCTGTGGCGGGCCAACTCGGCCAGCGCGCTGAAGGGCAAGGCGTGGCGCGCGGCCAGGTCGAAACGCGACAGGCCGGGGGGTGGCGCGGCAGTAGGGCCCAGGTTCACCGCGCTGATGCCTGGCGGCAGCTGGAAGCCGGCACGGCGTTCGCGGTCGCGCGCGCCGTGCACGGGTGCGTCCACCGTCAGCACCAGGGCTTCAAACCCAGCGTCGCGGGCGCGTTGGGCCAGCGCCAGCGTGGCGCCGGGTTCGGGCTGGGCGTAGAGCTGGAACCACAGCGGGCCGCGGTCGGCCTCGTCACGCACCAGGCGGGCCACCGCCTCCAGCGGTTGGCTGGCCTGGGCGCTCAGCACGAACCCAGCGCCTTGCGCCGCCGCGGCCAGCGCGCTGGCGGCTTCGCCGTCGGCGTGGGCCAGGCGCTGAAAAGCCACGGGCGCCAGCAACAGCGGCGCGGCCAGCGTGCGGCCGCCCAGCGTGCAGCGCGTGTGGCCGCCGGTCAGGTCGCGTGCCACGCGTGGCAGCAAGCGCAGGCGCTGCCAGGCGGCGGCGTTGTCGGCCAGCGTCTGTTCGTCGCCTGCACCGCCAGCGAAGTAGGCCCAGGCCGAAGCGGCCAGGCGCGCCTGGGCCAGGGCTTCGTAGTCGTGCAGGTTGACCGGGGTACCGCTGGCGGCGTCGGCCGCGCCGGCCGGGTTCAGGTGCTGGCCCATTGGCGCAGCAGGTTGTGGTAACAGCCGGTCAGCGTGGTGGTTTCTGCGCCGTCGCCGTGGCGTTCGCGCAGGGCCATCAAGGCCATGTCCATGTCGAACAACAGGCGGCGCTGGTCGTCGCCGCGCACCAGGCTTTCCACCCACAGGAAGGCGGCGCGGCGCTCGCCGCGCGTCACCGGCTCCACGCGGTGCACGCTGGTGCCGGGGTACAGCACGGCGTCGCCGGCGGCGAACTTGATGCGTTGTTCGCCGTAGGTGTCTTGCACCACGAGTTCGCCGCCGTCGTAGGCATCGGGCTCGCTCAAGAAGACGGTGCAGGACAGGTCGGTGCGCAGTGGCCGCCGCGTCTGCGGGTGGTAGCGCACCGACTGGTCCACGTGGTTGCCGTAGGTCTGGCCCACGGCATAACGGTTGAAGTGGGGTGGCAGCACCTGGCGCGGCAACGCCGCGCTGAAGAACAGCGCGCTGCGGTCCAGGGCTGCAAGCACCAGGGCCTGCGCTTCACGGCAGGCCGGGCTGTCGGTGGCCAGCTGGGCGTTGTGCTTGACCTGCGCGGCCTGCGGGCCCGCGGTGTCCCGGCCGTCCACCCAGGGCCCGGCATCGAGCAGGGCCTGGGCGCGGGCCAGTTCATCGGCGGTCAGCAGACCGGGCAGTTTCAGCAACATGGCCCAGCGGCCCTTTCAGTGAGACCTTGGCAGGTCGGGTCAGAACTTCACCGCGGTGGTCAACTGCACCGTGCGGCCGGCGCCGGCGATGTAGTGACCGCGGTACAGCGACGAAGCGTACAGCTTGTCGCCCAGGTTGCTGACGTTCAGCTTGAACAGCACCGGGCCGTGGTCGTACTCGGCCATGGCGTCCACCGTGGCGTAGCCGGGTGCGACGATGCTGCTCTGCTGCGGCGTGTCCTTGCTCTTCACGTTGATGCCGCCGCCCAGGCGCAGTTTGGGCGTCAGCCGGTAGGTGCTCCACACCGTGCCGCTGTGCTTGGGCGTCAGGCCCGGGCGCTGGCCCACGGTCTCGCCGGTCAGCGTGGTGCCCAGCAGGGCGCTGGCCTTGTCGACTTCGGCGTCCGGGATCCACGCGTAGGACACGTAGACCTCCCAGGCCGGCGTGATGCGGCCGGCCACGTCGAACTCGAAGCCGGCGGCGTGGCGCTGGCCGCTGAGCACGTAGTTCGTGGGGCTGACCGACTCTTCGTCGCGGTTGCGTTCGTTGTACTTGGTGGCGTGGAACAGCGCCAGGCGCACCGTGGCCTTGCCATCTTCGGTGTCCAGCTTGGCGCCGATCTCGACGTTGCTGCTCTTCTCTGGGGGCGTGTTCGAGCCCAGCGCGTCGTACTGGTAGGCGTCGCCCGAGGTGTTGAACGAGGTGCCGAACGAGGCGTGGAACGAGCTGAAGGCCGAGGGTTGCCACAGCGCGCCGAAGCGGCGGCTCCACAGGCCGTCGGTGCGGCCTCGGTCGGCCGTCATGTCACCCGGGTTGTAGGTCACGCCGCCGGTGGTGGTGGTGGTGACGGCGAAGGTGCGGTACTGGCCTTCGAAGCGGTCGTAACGCACGCCGCCCAGCAGCTTCCAGGTGGGCGTGACTTGCACCAGGTCCTGGGCGTACACGCCCAGCGCGCTGGAGTTGAAGTCGCGGTTCTTCACCACCTTGCGCTGGCTCTCGTCGACCCACGCGCCGTCGTTGGGCGTGGTCGGGCGGGTCCAGGCTTTCAGCAGCGTGCCGGTGGGCCAGGTGACGTTGTAGCCGACAAAGTCGTCGTCGGTGTAATCGAAGCCGGCCTGCACGCCGTGCTGCAGGCCCCAGGCCTTGAGCTTCAGGTCCACATCGCTTTGCACGGTCAGCGCGTCCAGGTCCTGGATCTTGGCCTGTACACCGGTGCCGCCCGAGCGGTTGAACACGGTGTTGGCGCCGAAGTTCTCCAGCGTGTTGCTGGTGGGGCAATGCGGGTTGGTCACCACGCCGGTGGTGGCGTTGGTGGTCTGCGTGCAGAAGCGCACCGCGCTGGCGCGTTGGTCGCGCGTGAACTGGCCGTAGCGCAGCGTGGTGCGCCACTCGCCCAGACCGGCGAAGCGGTGCACGTGGCCCAGCGTGGTCAGCGCGGCCGAGCCGTGGCTGTAGTCGCTGGCCATGCCGTAGTAGGCGCCGGGTTCCAACGGCAGCAGCTTGCCGTTCAGGAAGGGCAGGCCGTAGTCGATGCCGTTTTTGTTCTTCAGGTAATAGGCGCTGACCAGGAACTCGTCTTCGGTGCCGATGCCCCAGCGGAAGCTGGGTGCGATGCCCACTTTGTCGATCTTCACGCCGTGGTTATCGCCCACGTTCTGCATGGCGTTGACGCGGAAGGCGGCGTTCTCGCCGGTCTTCACGTTCAGGTCTGCCGTGGCGCGCACATAGGCCTGGTTGCCGATGGTGACGGCGACCTCGTTCTCGTCGATCAGGCGCGGCAGTTTGCTGACCTGGTTCACCGCGCCACCGGTGGAGCCGCGGCCGAACAGCATGCTGGCGGAGCCGCGCAGCACTTCCAGGCGGTCCCAGTTGAAGCTGTCGCGTTCGTAGAAGGCGGGGTCGCGCACGCCGTCGATGAAGATGTCCCCGGTGGCCTGCAGCGAAAAACCACGCAGGCGGATGTCTTCTTCGCCACCCTCGGCGGCCAGGAAGCTGATGCCGGCGGTGTTCTTCAGCGCGTCTTTCAGCGTGTCGAGGTTGCGGTCGTCGATCAGGCGCTCGGTCACCACGGTGACCGACTGCGGCACGTCACGCAGTTCTTGCGTGCCCTTGCCGATGCGCGTGCTGGTGGCCTGGACCGACTGTTTGCCCGAAGGCTCGGCGGTGGCCTTGGCGCGCACCACGGGCAGTGCGTTGGCGGTGGTGGGCGTGGTGGTCGAGGTCGTGCTGGTGGACGCGGGTTGCTGGCTGGGCGCTGAAGCGGCGCTGGCGGGCGGCGTGACCTGCACCGCGGGCGCGGTGTTCTGGGCCAGTGCAGCGCTGGCCAGGCCGAAACCGGCGGCCAGGGCGCCCAGAGGGGTCAGCTTGGGGGACATTGATCAGTTCTCCAGTTCGTAAGAAAAAGGGGCTTCGGATTCACATTCGATGGGCTGGCCATCGCGCATGCAGGGTTGAAAGCGGGCTTGGCGCATGGCGCTCAGGGCTTGCTGGTCCAGGCGGTCAAAACCTGAACTGCGCGCCAGCTGCACCAGGCGCGGCAGGCCGCGCACGTCGACGACGACACGCAGCACCACCACGCCTTGTTCACGCAGGCGCTTGGAAATCAGCGGCACTTCCACCGGCGGCTGCACCACGTAGCGCAAGGCGGTGGGTGGCACTTTCAGCAGGGCCGGCGGCGGCGGTGGGGCGGCCACGGCGGTGGCCGCCACAGGCGTGGTCTGCGGTGCCGGTGTGGGCGCCACCGGCGCCGCCACGGCCACCAGCGGCGAGGGCGGCGCGTCGCGCGGCACGGGCACGTCCGGCACCGTCAGCACCAGCGGGGGCAGTGCGGTTTGTGGTGTGGCCGCCTTCATCGGCAGCGGCGGCGCGGGCGGTGGTGGTTCAGGGCTTTGCAGCACGCTGACCATCAACGGTTGGGCCTCGGCCACCACGGCCTGCACCAGGCCCAGGTGCAACAAGGCCCAACCCAACAGGCCGTGGCCGACCAGCACGGCCACCGAGAGCAAGGGCTTGCGGGCACGTGGCGCCGCAGGCCAGGGGGAAACGTTGCTGTTCATGGTGAACTAAAGAGTATATGGCAAACGAGAGTGATTCGCATTAAGTTCAAAATGCGGCAATGTGCCGGGGGGCAGGGGAGGCGGTGGTTGTGGCTGTGCGCCAGGCGCCAGGTGTGCCAGGTGTGCCAGGTGCGCAAGTGCGCATGTGCGCAGGTGCGCCAGTGCTGCGGGACGCTGCCGAGGCTGTTGAGGCCAGGGCCGGACGCGCCAAGCGCATCCAGTCGGCGTGCACGCCCCGGCCCCAGCGTGTTCGGCCCGGCGTCCGCGGCCAGGCTTCAGGCATGAAAAAAGCGCCCGAAGGCGCTTTTGGTGGGTGGGGTGCCGCGC
>JBKCUM010000246.1:0-2108 GCA_046318395.1 Rubrivivax sp. | reverse complement strand
ATCATGGAGCCCGCCTGTCCGTCACCCAACGCCTGCAGCTTGTGCGCGACATCGCCGAGGTGCTGCGCTCGGCCCATTCCAAGCGCCTGTACCACCGTGCCCTGGGGCCGCAGAGCATCCTGGTCAGCGGTGGGCAAGACGGCTCGCCATTCCGCGTGCGCCTGATGAATTGGCAAACCGGCTCGCGCGGCGGTGCCAGCCACAACACCGTGCACCGCACCACCGGCACCCAGCACGTCGAGGCTTATGTCGAAGACCTGGGCCTGATCTACCTGGCCCCCGAGACCACCCGCGCCGACCCTGCCCACGGCGCCGAGCTGGACGTGTTTTCGCTCGGCTGCATCGCCTTCCAGATCTTCAGCGGCCAGCTGCCGGCGCAGAACCCGCTGGAGATGGCCGAGAAGCTGCGCAACGGGCCCGGCCTGCGCCTGTCCGATGTGCTGGATGGATGCGGCCCCCGCCTGCAGGACCTGGTGCAGTTCGCCACCATCCCCGACCTGTCCTCGCGCACCGAGTCCATGGCCACCTTCCTGACCGAACTCGATGCGGTCGAAGACGAGCTGACCACGCCCGACCCGGAAGTCACCATCGACCCCAGCGTGGCCAGCCAGCAGGGCCAACGCATCGAAGGCGGCTTCACCGTCGTGCGTCGCCTGGGCCGCGGCTCATCGAGCGATGCGCTGCTGGTGCGCGAGGACAAGTGCGACGAGGCGCTGGTGCTGAAGGTCGCTTCTGACCCGGCGCACAACGACCACCTTATCGCCGAAGGCGAGGCCCTGGGCCGCCTGCGGCACCCCAACATCGTCGTCCACCGCCGCACCCTGCAGGTGGCGGGCCGCACGGCACTGCTGCTGGAAAGCGCCGGCGACAGCACGCTGGCCGAGGAAATCAAGCGCGAAGGCCGGCTGCCGCTGGGCATGTTGCAGCGGTATGGCGAAGAGCTGATCGACGCCGTGCGCCACCTGGAAGACCGCGGCGTCACGCACCGTGACATCAAGCCCGACAACATCGGTCTGGCCCGCCCCAGCAACCGCCGCTTGCTGGCCGTGCTGTTCGACTTCTCGCTCAGCCGCACCCCGCCCGAGAACCTGAGCGCAGGCACCCAGCACTACCTAGACCCCTTCCTGTCCGAGCGGCCGCGCCGCGTGTGGGACCTTTACGCCGAGCGCTATTCACTGGCCATCACGCTCTACGAGATGGCCGTGGGCAAGCTACCGCGCTGGGGCGATGGACGCACCTCGCCGGTGATGCTGGACCCCGGCGTCGAGATCACCCTCGACGCCGAAACCTTCCCGCCCGCCATCCGCGAGCCGCTGGTCGACTTCTTTGCCAAGGCGCTGAAGCGCGACTTCCGCCAGCGCTTCGACAACGCTGAAGACATGCTGCGCGAATGGCGCCGCGTGTTCGAGCACGCCGCCACCGTGCACCCCAGCGAGCCCAGCGGCTTCGACGACCTGGCCCGCGTGGCCACGCCGGGCACCACCATGGCCGAGCTGGGCATGAGCGTCGAGGCGCAAGACGTGCTGGACCGCATGGCCGTGCACAACGCCCGCGAGCTGCTGGCCGTGGACCGCCTGAAGTTCCGCTACCTCAAAGGCGTGGCCGACAAGGTCCGGCGCGAGATCCGCGAGAAGGCCAAGCGCCTGGCCGAGTTGCGCCCGGACCTGGCCCAGGGCCGCACCACCGTCCACGACGAAGCCGACGAGTCGGCCAGCGCAGACGACACACCCGCCGACGACCGCGGCGATCGCGCCGTCAGCATCAACGAGCTGGCCAACCTGCTGCTGCCGCGGCGCGCAGCCGCCGAAGAACGCGCCGAAGAAGCCGCGTTGTCGCACTACCTCGGTGTCGAACGCCGAGACGCCACCGTCTCTGCTCGACTTCGTGCTGGCACGGGTACGAGCCCGTCGCCCGTCTGGCCTACACGCGGTGAGTCCGCCACCGCCGGCGGCATCGACCGCCCCGCCTTCGCGGAGGCCTTGCTGAAGGCACGCGAGCGCTGGCGCAAGACGCCTGCCTTCACCGACCTGCGCGACCAGCTGGCCACCCTGCTGGCCGGCCAGGGCCAGGTGATGACGGCACCCGAAGCCGCCCTGGCGCTGCTGGCC
>JBKCUM010000245.1:0-26349 GCA_046318395.1 Rubrivivax sp. | reverse complement strand
CGCAGCACGTTGTGCAGCGTCAGCCCGTACTTCAGGCAGTGCACGCCGCCGCTGTTTTCCGCCACGTTGCCGCCGATGGTGCAGGCGATCTGGCTGCTGGGGTCGGGTGCGTAGTACAGGCCGAAGCGCGCCGCGGCTTCGCTGATGGCCAGGTTGCGCACGCCGCACTGCACGGTGGCGGTGCGCGCCAGCGCGTCGACTTTCAGGATCTGGTTGAACTTGGCCAGGCTCAGCGTCACGCCCATGGCGTGCGGCATGGCGCCGCCGCTCAAGCCCGTGCCGGCGCCACGCGCCACCACAGGCACGGCCAGCGCGTGGCAGGCCTTCAGCACGGCGGCCACCTGCGCTTCGGTCTCGGGCAAGGCCACCAGCAGCGGCAGTTGGCGGTAGGCCGTCAGGCCGTCGCATTCATAAGGCGTGGTGTCCTCGCGCTGCCAAAGCAGAGCGTGGGCCGGCAGCAGCGGCTGCAGGGCGGCCAGCACCTGCTGTTGGCGGGTGTGGCGGTCTTGCGGTTCGGCAAGGCCCGTGGCCGGGGCGGCAGCGGGCAGCAATTCAGGCGCGTTCATGGCAGGCGGTCCTGGCCACCGCGGGGCGGGGCGGCGTGGGCTGCACTGTAATGGGGCGGGGCTGAATGGCGCCTGAGTGTGTGCATGCGCCACGGTTGCGACGCTTTTGACTTTTTGGGGGGTGATGGGCGCTGCTGGGCTGGCCTTGCATAGCATCCACCCATGCCCACCGCCCCCCGGTTCTTCAACCCGCCCAGCGCAGGCCGCTGCGCCGCCTGGGGCTGCTGGGCAGCATGGCTGGCGCTGGCGTGTGCCCTGTTCAGCGGGCGTGCAGGTGCCGCCGATGGCGTCGCCGACGCTGCACGTGGCGCCCCCCATGCGGCGGTCGGCACGGTCCCCGCGTCGTCTGCAGCCCCGGACCCGCGGCACTTGAAGGGCCACACCCAGCCCCCGGGCCAGACGCGGTGGCGGTGGGCGCCCCCCGGGCAGCCGCCGCGTGTCTGGCAGGTTCCCCGCGACGCCCATGTGCCGCCCGCGGCGCCCTTGCTGTCGGTGCAGTTGCTGGCCGCCACCGACGCCTGGCTGCTGCTACGCGACAGCTACCCCTCGCGCCTGAACCAGGGCCAGGGCGCCTGCGGTGCTGGTGAAGAGGTGTTCCTGCGTGTGCTGCGCTTGCAGCCACCAAAACAAACGCTGCAGCTGAAGCTGGCCAGTTGCTGGCAGAACCTGGAGCTCGACGCTTCCGCGCCCGGTGAAGGTGTGTGGTGGGACGCTGCTGGCCAAACCCTGCAGGTGCGATGGCTGCCGGGATCAGCGCCAAGCCGGCTGTCCCGCCGCTGGCGGGTGGGGCCCGACGGCGCGGTTCAGCCGCAGTGATGGCCGCTGCTGGCGCCAGGTGCCCACTGTTGCCAGCTTGGTGACCGCCTGATTGATGTCCGCAACGACCATCCCGTCAGGGCCCAGATCGGTGGTGCGCTTGCGGACCTGTGTGTCCCGCGCGGCAGCGAGCCGGCGGTGCTCCCGTGCCGTGCGCCCGTCGACAGCGCCGTGCACCGCCTTGGCGCGGTTTTGCGCGTGGCGTTTGCCGACGTTGAATGGGCGGTGCGGCTCAAACCGAGCAGCTCGAGCAGATGGGCCGTCGCGTCGCACGCCTGGCTCGCGTTGCGCAGGCGGATGACCTGTAGCCGCCGCACGTGCCCACAAGGGAAGCGGCAGGTTGGCTCTCGCGTTCGCCGAGGCGGGTTGCGGCCGTTTTCGCCGCCGCCGAGGCCCGTCGCCCAGCCTGAAGCAGAGGCATTCAAAAGTTTTTCAGATCGGCTGCATCCAAACGCGTCCGTCTTCCGTCATCCAGGCAGCCCAGGCGAATTTCTAGCCGGGCACTGCAAACCAACCTGGAAGACGACCATGAAGAAGACCCTGCTCCAAGCCGCTTTGATTGCCACCGCCCTGTTCTCGGGTTACGCCGCCGCGCAAGACGTGCCCGACGTGTTGCGCGGCGCTGTGCCGGCCCACATCGACAAGCTGCTGCAGCCTTCGGGCCCGGTGAAGGTGGCCACCTGCCCAGGCGGCTTCAAGGAACAGTTCGCCAACGGACGCCTCAGCTGCGAGAAGCGCATCAAGCAGTCCGACGACATCAAGTGCCCCAGCCGCTTCCCGAACTTCGTGGCCCGCAATGTCACCACCGGCAGCGACCGCGATCTGTGCTCGCGTGGCGGTGTGGTCATCACCAGCGATGGCGCCTTGACCAACGTCACCCAAGGCAGCGACTACGTCTTCGTGCCTTCGAGCGGTGTGCGTGATGGTGTGTCTTACCTGAAGAACCACCCCACTGCCACGGTGGCCGATGGCTGGCGTCTGGACGACAGCAACCGTGGCGCCAGCGGCATCACCGACCGCTACGTGCGCACACGCGTGGTCCCCACCTCGCCCATCCTGGTGCCCTGAAGTCCAGGCGGCCCTGACGTCGCCTGGCCCACCTCGCCCCAACCCGCAGGCCCGCCCTGCTCGGCCCCGTGCCGAGCGGTGCGGGCCTTTTGCATTGGCGGCTGGCCACCGGGGCGTCGGCGGCGCCAGCGGGTCCGGCGTCAAAAAGTTTTTTTCGATTCGCTGCATCCAAACCGCACCGGTCGCCGTCATCCAAGCAGGCCCAGCGAATGACTGAGGCCCACACCGCAGATTCAACACCTAACTGACCAAGCGAGCGACCAACATGAACCCCATCCGTTCCATCCTGAATACCCTGTACCTGAGCGGTTTTGCCCTGACCGCCGGCCTGTTCGCCGCGCCCCACGCCGCACATGCCAGCCAGCAAGACGGCGTGCAGTGCCCGGCCGGGAGCACGGCGCGCATCAGCAGCGACAACAAGGTGCTGCACTGCGTGAAGCGCGTTGAAATTGACCGGCCCGCGTTCTGCTCGCCCGTCAACTTCGACCGCCGTGCCAGCCTGGACATCAACGCACGCATCGAACACCACAAGGCCGGCAAGGACTACTGCAGCGACCCCAGCGGCCAGGTGCGTGCACCGGCCCAGTTCCTGCCGCTGCCGGGTGACCCACCCGCGCACGAGTTCCAGCAAGTGGCCCAAGGCGGCACCGACGTCTTCCGCGCCTTCCGAATGCAGTACGTCTTCCCCGAAGGGGGGCCCGTCTACAACCCGCTGCACAACCCGAGCCTGGGTGTCAGCTGCCCAAGTGGCTACGACGGAGACAGCACCAATGGCGGCGGCATCCGCTGCAAACGTGACGATGGCCGCCCCGTGGTGGCCGACTGCGACGTGTTGTGGACCCGCATCGAAGACCGCGACGGTTTGGCTGACCGCTGCGTGGGCCCCAACGAAGGCCCCACCAAGCCCCGTGGCATGACCAAGGTGCAGCACGACCTGGACCGCGGCCGCCCTGACGTGGCCTGGTACCTGGACAAGAACCGCGGTGGCGACCACTGGCAGCGCGTGGTGTTCACCTACCCGCGCAGCTCGAACTGAGCACCGCGCGCTGCGGCCAGGCCTTGCCCCTTGCTCTGGAGTCCACCATGTTCAAGCCTTTGTCCTTCCCCTTGAGGCGCGCACCGTCGCTGCGCTTGTCCTGGCTGGCCGGCTCGCTGCTGTTGTTGCAGGCCTGTGCCAGCCCGCCCTCGCAGCAAACCCTGCAAAAGGTGCGCAGCCAGGCCAACCCCACCGACCAGGCGCAGCGCACCATCACCAACTTCACGCCGGCTCTGCGCTGCATGGACGACCTGATGTTCCGCACCGGCACCCGCGACGTGACCTTGATGATGGAAGAGATGCGCGACAGCACCCAGCGGGTGCAGGTCAGCACCCGGGACATGATGACCTCGGCCATCTCCGAGATGACGCGGCGGTCCAGGGCGGTGCGGCTGTCGGTCTTCGGCAGCGACCAGCAGAACCTGCAGCAGCTGTTGCAGCAGGCGCAGAAGAACAACGTCTTCCAGGTCGTGCCCGAGTTCAACGTGCGCGGCACCATCAGCCAGTTGGACGAAGACGTCAAGCGCGACAGCAGCAGCCTGGGGCTGTTGACGCCCAGCGCTTTTGGTCTGCGCCTGGGCAGCGAGACCCGGTTCTCGGTGCTGGGTTTTGACGCCGCCGTGGTGCGCACCGATACCTTCACCCTGGTGCCAGGTGTCAGCTCCAAGAACACCACGGTGCTGACGCGGCGCGACAGCAGCGCTGGCGACGGTCAGGGCCGCATCCAGGGCGTGGGCACGGTGTTCGCGTTCTCCGCGGGTCGCTCTGAAGGCACGGCCTCGGCCGCGCGCAACATGGTGGAGCTGGCCACCATCGAGCTGGTCGGCAAGCTCATCCGCGCGCCGTACTGGCAATGCCTGGGCGTGGAAGACGACGCGGCCGAGGTGCAGCGCGAGGTGCAAGACTGGTTCTTGTCGATGGACGAAGGCGAACGCACCACCTTCCTGAAGACCCGCATGCGCGAACGCGGGTATTTCGACGGTGCCTTGGACGCGGCCGCCACGCCCGCGTACCTGGCCGCGCTGCAGACCTACCGGCAGGCGCTGGGCCTGGCCCCTGCCCCCGGTGTGGACTTGGCCTTCTTCCACCGCTTCGTCAACCGCCAGGTGCCCGCCGGGCCCTTGTTGACCGGTGCACGCGCTGCAGGGACTGAAGCGGCTGCACGCCCAGCGCAGGTGGCAGCGGTGGCAGCGGCTTTGCCGGCGGCCACGCTGTTGCTCAAGCCCGTGCCGGGCGGGGCAGAAACGCAGCTCAGCCTGAGCCTGGCCAACACGGCCGGCGCCTACGTGTACTGCTATGCGCAAGACCCGAACACCGGCGCCATGCGCCGCATCTTCCCCAACCGCTTCACGCCCGACCCGCGTGTGGAAGCCGGCCGCAGCATCAGCCTGCCCGGGCGTGGCGGCTTCAAGCTGTCGGCCTTGCACCAACACGCCTGCATGGTGGCCCCGCGCGAGGTCTACAACGTGCTGCCGCCGCAGTTGCGCTGGGGCGACTTTGAAGACATCCGCCTGGCCGATTTCGAAGCCGTGCGCCAGCACTTTGCCCAGGCCTCGGGCGCGCCGGTGAACCTGGTGACACCGCGTGCGCTGTCCGCCGGGGCCCGTGGCAACGCCGCCGGCGCTTCCCCCAAGCTGGCGGTGCGGTGAGCCTGCCGTTTGCGTGCATCATGGGCGCCCCGCAGTTCACCTTTGCCCATGGAAGCCACGGCCCTGAACAGTGTGCTGCTGCGCATCGCACAGCAAGAACGCAGCGCGTTGCGCGAGCTTTACGACCTGACCGCCGGCCGCCTGCTGGCGGTGGCCCAGCGGCTGCTGGACGACCGGGCTTCGGCCGAGGACGTGGTGCAAGAGGTGTTTGTCGGCGTCTGGCAGCGTGCGGCCCAGCTGCCCGAACTGCACAGCCACCCCATGGCCTGGTTGACGGCCACGGTGCGCAACCGCGCCATCGACCACCTGCGCAAGCGCCGACCCGACGTCAGCCTGCACTGGCAAGACGCCGAGGGCCAGGAGCACACGCACGAGATCGCCGACGACAACACGCCCAGCCCGCCGGAACAGCTGCAGGCCCAGCAGGGCGACCACCTGCTCACCGACTGCCTGCAGCAACTCGAGCCCGACCCCCGCCAAGCCGTCATGCTGGCCTACTTTGAAGGATTGACCCACGCCGAACTGGCCGAACGTCTGGCCAAGCCCCTGGGCACCGTGAAGGCCTGGGTGCGCCGAAGCCTGGACCGTTTGCGCCTGTGCATGGGAGACGCGGCATGAACTGGTACCAACACCCCGAGACGCTGCGCCAACTGGCCGGGGCCTATGCGCTGGGAACCTTGTCCGGCCCCGCGCGGCGCCGCTTTGAAGCCGTCATGCGCCAGCACCCCGCCGCCCGCCAGGCGGTGAACGAATGGAACCGCCGCTGGGCCCCTGTGGCCCAGCAACTGCCGCCAGTGCCCGCTGGGGCCGACCTGTGGGCGCGCATCGAAGCCCAGACGCTCGCCGCCGCGCCGGTTCAGCAGGCCCTGCCCGCTGCGGCTGCGGTGGACCTGCGCCCGCAGACGCCACCCGCCGCGGCGCGCCAGGCCCCCGTCCAGCCGGCGGTGGCCACGGCTGCGCCCAGCGCGGCCACGGCGCCAGCGCCAGCGCAGGCGCCACAGCGTCAGCGCCCAGGCGGCGCGCCGCCGCCCACGGCCTGGCAACGGGTGGTGCAAGCGGTGGTCCGCGGCCTGGACGCGCTGTTGTCGCCTGCACCGGCCTTCGCTTTGGCCGCCGGTTTGTTGGTCGGTGTGCTGGTGCCGGGGCAGTTGCTGCCCGGTGGTGCTGAATCCGTCGACCCGGCCACCGCCACCGAACTCCCCGCCAGCTACGTGGGGGTGCTGGCCACGGCCGAGGGCCGCACCGGCCTGATCGTCTCCAGCCTGCGCCGCGGCCTGGTGATGGACATCAAGCGCGTGCAAGCGGTGCCCGTGCCCGCTGGCCAAACGCTGTACCTGTGGACGCTGGATGCCCAAGGCCGCGCCCAACCCGTGGGCGCATTCGAGGCTGGCGCCTTCGTGCGTTCGAGCCTGCCGCGCCCGGCCGAAGACCTGTTCGCCCAGGCGGTGGAACTGGGCGTGTCGCTGGAGCCCAGCGGCAGCGCGCCCACCGCCCCCAGCAGCGCGTTCGTGTACCGCGGCCTGTGCGGCAAGCTGTGGCGCTTGCCACCGCCGGCCGCGGCGTCACAGCCGCGCTGAGGCGTTTTCGCGCGGGCTGGCCGGGCGCCGCACCGCAGCAGGCCAGCCGCGCCGCGTGCCACAGCGCCTGTGCGGGCAGGCGCGAATGACCTTTCCGCAAAGGCGGAGATGGTGTGCCGCGCAGCCGGGCGCCGTCAGGGGCCTGCGACCGGCGGTTGAGACGGTGCTGAGACGGTGGATCTGAAGAATCGCCTGCACAGGCCCTGCACATGCCGTGCGAAGGGGCTGCACGAGGAGATTCACCATGCTCAGCACCCGGCAGCGCAGCCGCGCCCGTACCCATCCCACCACCCGCCTGGCACTGGCCGCCGCAGCCTGTCTGGCCTGCTTGGCAGGCCCCGCCGCGGCGCAATCACGCACCGACACTTTGGCCATCAGCGGCCAGAGCGCCGCGGGTGCGGGGGCCGGCGCCACGTTCACAGGCTTTGCCAAACCCGTGCTCAACGACGCTGGGCAGGCCGCCTTCATCGCCGGCATGGCTGGCGGCACGAGCAACGGGGGCCTTTACCGCAGCAGCGCGGGCGGCAAGCCCGTGGCCATCGCCTTGCAAGGCCAGAGTGCCGCGGGTGCAGGCGCTGGCAAGTTCTTGTCCTTCAGTCTCGGCGCCCCGCTGAACGAAGCCGGGCAGATCGCGTTCCTCGCCCGCATCACGGACGGTACGGGCAGCGAAGGGGTCTACCGCAGCGGCAGCGATGGTGTGCTCACAGCCCTGGCGGTGCAAGGTCAAAGCGCACCGGCCTCAGGCGGCAGCACGTTCTTTGACTTTTTCAACCCCGTCCTGAACGAGGCCGGGCAGACCGCGTTCCTGAGCAACCTCGTGGGCGGCGGCAGCACACAGGGCATCTACCTCCGCAGCAGCGGCGGCACACCCACGGCCCTGGCCCTGCGCGGTCAAGGTGCACCGGGCGCCGGGTCGGGCACCTTCTCGGACCTGTTCACGCCTGTGCTGAACGCGTCTGGTCAGACGGCGTTCATGGCCGTCATCAACGGCGGCACCAGCCCCAGGGCCATTTACCGCAGCAGTGGCAGCACCCTCACGCCGATCGCCATGCAAGGCCAGAGCGCTGCGGGCGCCGGTGCGGGCTTGTTTTCAGGCTTCAGCAGCCCCACGCTGAACGACGCGGGGCAAACGGCCTTCCTCGGGTTCATCGCTGGCGGCAGCAGCACGCAGGGCGTTTACCGAAGCGGCAGCGGCAACACACCCACGGCCATCGCCCTGCAAGGTCAAGGCGCTGCTGGCGCGGGGACCGGCACGTTCTCGGGCTTTTCTGCGCCGTTGCTGAATGCCGCGGGCCAGACCGCGTTCTCCGCCACCATCACGGGCGGCAGCAGCACACAGGGCATCTACCGCAGCAGCAGCGGCAGCGCACTCACGGCCATCGCCCTCCAAGGGCAAAGTGCCCCGGGTGCCGGCGCTGGCACGTTTTCAGACGTCTTCAGTCCCGTGTTGAACGACGGCGGCCAGACCGCGTTCACGGCCGACATCGTGGGCGGCACCAGCGCCGGGGGCTTCTATGTGGGCGATGGCCGCGACACCGTGGTCGTGCAGTTGCAGGGGGCGTCGCTGGCCAACAAGACGGTGTCGTCCTTGCAGATGGCCACCGGCGGCTTCAACCGCCACGGGCAGGTGGCCTACTTGGCCACGTTCACCGACGGCACGTCGGGCAACTTCTTGTTCACCCCGGCCCTGCGCTGGCGCAACACCACCAGCGGCAGTTGGGCCGACGCGGCCAACTGGACGCTTGCCCTCAACCCGGCCCACGTGCACGACGTGACGCTGGACCCGGCCAACAGCCTCACCGTCACCGGTCCCAGCAACACCGTGGCCCTGCATTCGCTGCAGGTGGGCACGGGCGCGGGCGTGGCCACGCTCGCCATGGCCGGTGGGCGCATCGACGCAGAATCGGTGCGCATTGGTGCGCAAGGTGTGCTCAGCGGCACGGGCAGCTTCGGTAGCCTGGTCAGCAACCAAGGCGTGCTGCAGGCCGAACGGCTGCAGTTGCTGGGCGGCCTGGACAACCAAGGCACCGTGCGCGGCGCCAGCGGCCTGGGCAGCCGCCTGGACACCAACGTGAACAACACCAGCACCGGCCGCGTGCGCGTGGACAGCGGTGAAACGCTGCAGCTGTTCGGCAAGGCGCACCTGAACGCCGGCGTGGTGGAAGTCAACGGTGGCCGTTTGGAAACCAGCGGCAGCTTCACCAACGCCAAGGCCGCCACAGTCGACCTGAAGAACGCCACCGTGGTGGCCGAAGGCGCATGGCGCAACGACGCCGGCGCCCGGCTGATGCTGAACGAAGCGCGGCTGACCACCACCGCCGGCCTCAACAACGCCGGCCAGGTACAGATCACTTCGGGCAGCAGCGAGTTCTTCGGCAAGGTGGTCAACGAGGCCGGTGGGCAGATCCTGCTGTCAGGACAGGGCACCACCACCTTCTACGACAACGTGGAGGCGCAAAAGAGCTCGGAGCTGCGTGTCTCCACCGGTGCCACCGCCGTGTTCTTCGGCGCCGTGCAGCAGCGCAGCGGTGCCGTGTTCAGCGGCAGCGGACTGAAGTACTACGAAGGTGGCTTCAGCGTCGGCAACTCGCCCGGCCTTGCCAGCGACGGCGGCGACGTGAGCTTTGGCCTGGGCAACACCTACCTGGCCGAATTGGGCGGCACCACCGCCGGCAGCGGTTTCGACCACTACAGCGTCGCGGGCACGCTGACCTTGGGGGGCACGCTGCAGATCGTTTCTTGGGACGGGTTCACCGGCCAAGTTGGCCAGAGCTTCGACCTCTTCGATTGGGGCCAGCTGCAAGGCCAGTTCGGGCAGGTGGACGCCAGCGGCCTGCAACTGGCCGAAGGCACGCGGCTGGACCTGTCGCGTTTGTACGTGGACGGCACGGTCAGCGTGACCGCCGTCCCCGAACCCGGTACCTGGGCGCTGATGCTGAGCGGTGCGGGTCTGCTGGTCTGGCGCCGGCGCGTGGCGCGCTGAACGTCTCCCCGGTGGAGCTGCGCTGTGCGAAACGCCCCCCAATGTGGTGTAAGCGCTGGCGGCGATGCCCGGCCTGCCCGGGCTACATTCGCAGCCCATGCGCGCGCTCGCACCCACGCTACAGCTGTTCGGTCCCCCCGCCATCACCTGGGGTGCCCAGCGCCACGACCTGCCTGCCAGCGCGCCGGTGTGGTTGTTGGCCTGCCTGGGCCTGGCCGGTGAATGGCAAAGCCGTGAACAGCTGCAGCTGCTGTTCTGGCCCGACGCGAGTTCGGCCGACGCGCAGCGGCAGTTGCGCGTCACCCTGCACCGCAGCCGCCAGCTGCTGCAGGCCGTGGGCGCCGAAGACGCGCTGGAAGCCGAGCGCACGCGGCTGCGCCTGAACCTGGCCAGCGACGTGGCGCGCTTCCGACAAGCTGTGGCCCAAGGCGACTGGGCCACGGCGCTCAGCCTGCACCGCCAGCCTTTGTTGGCTGGCCAGGGCCTGCGTGGGTTTGCCGAGCTGGACGAATGGCTGGCGGCGCAGCGCGAAGCCCTGCAGACCGAATGGCGGGCCGCCGCGCTGCGCGAAGCGGCGGCGCTGGAAGCCCAGGGCCAGGCCGCCCCCGCCGTGGCCTTGCTGCTGCAGCAACTGCAGCACGACCTGCTGGCCGAAGACGTGGTGCAGGCCCTTTTGCGCCTGGCCGCGGCGGCCGGTGAACGCGTGGCGGCGCTGGCGCAGTTCGAACGTTTCAAGCTGCGTGCGGCCGAAGAGCTGGGCCTGGCGCCACTGCCGGCCACGCTGGCGCTGGCCGAGGCCTTGCGCCGCGAAGAAGCCCCGCCGCCACCAGCCCCGGCCGTGGCCGCGCCAACCCGGTCCACGCTGCCGCCGGTACTGCAACACCTGCCCTTGTTGGGCCGCAGCGAAGAACTGGCCTGGCTGCGCCGCCCAGCCGGCGGCCTGCGCGTGGTGGCCGGTGAACCCGGCCTGGGCAAGACGCGTTTGGTGTCCCAAGCCGCGCCTGGTGCTTTGTGGGTGCGTGCTCGCGAGGGCATGCGCGCTGCGCCGCTGCTGGCGCTCAGCCAGGCGCTGGCGCCGCACCTGGCCACCGTGCGCAGCCTGCTGTCGCCGCACAGCACCCACCGCCTGGAACTGGCGCGCCTGCTGCCCGACCTGGCCGACGGTGAAACCTTGCCACCGGCTGCGGCCGGTGGCCACGGTCTGACCCAAGCGCTGTCCGAATTGCTGGTCCGGTGGCCCGCGCCGCTGGTGCTGGACGACCTGCAATGGCTGGACGACACCAGCCTGCAGGTGGTGGCGCAGGCCTTGAGCGGTGGCGCCGCAGGCTGGCTGGCCACACTGCGTTCGGCCGAAGTGTCGGCCACCACGCAACGGTGGCTGGACGACCTGGAGGCCGAAGGCCGCGCCGAACGCCTGGACCTGCCGCCCTGGCCCGCCGCCACGGTGGAAGCGCTGGCCGCGCAAGTGGCCGGTCAGCCGGTGCCGGTGTTCGCCCGCTGGTTGGTGCAGCGTTGCAGTGGCAACCCCTTCTTCGCACTGGAAACGCTGGCCGCGCTGTTCGACGATGGCCGGCTGGATGCCCGGCAACCCGACTGGGCCCAGACCCTGGTGGCCTGGCCCGAAGAAGCCGCGCCCCTGGTGCCACCGCGCGTGGCCCAGGTGCTCAAACGCCGACTGGGCCATCTGGGCGAGGCCACCCAGCGGGTGCTGGGCATCGCCGCCGTGGCCGGTGACGCGCACGCCCTGGAAGCCCTGGCCGAACTGGCCGGCCTCTCGCCCTGGGCCACAGCCCAGGCCCTGGCCGAAGCCCAGGCTGCGGGCCTGTTGAACGGCCGCGGGTTCGCCCACGATTTGGTGCGCCAGATGCTGCTGGAGCGCCTGCCAGAACCGCTGCGCGCGGTGCTGCACGCCGGTGTGGCCAAGCGGCTGGGGCCCCGCCTGTCTCACCACGTGCTGGCCGACCACTGGTGGCATGCGGGCGAGGTGCTGCAGGCCACCGAGGCCGAACTGGTGGCCGCGGCTCGTGACGGCGAGCTGGGCTTGGGCGACGCTGGCATCGGGCGCTTGCAGGCCTTGCTGGCGCGCCTGCAGGCGCTGCCCAGCCTGCCGCCTGGGGTGGAGCTGGCGCGCGTGCACCTGAACATGGCCAAGATCGAGCGCCAGCGCGAAGACATGGCCCGCACCGAAGAGCAAGCTTTGGCGGCGCTGCAGGCCCTGCCCATGCCGGCCACCCGGCAAGGGGCCCTGATGGAGCTTTTCGAGGTGGCCATCTTCCAGGGCGAAGTGCAGCGCGCACGTGGCTTCTTGGAAGAAGCCCTGGCCATCGACCCCAACCTGCCAAATCTGGCCATGGACCAGTGCAAGCTGGCCCACGCCGAGGGTGATGGCGAGGGTGTGGTGCACCACAGTGGCCGCTTCCTGGCTTGGCTGCGCACCCAGGCACCTTGTCTGGACCTGGCGGTGGCGCTCAGCAGCCAGGCCTGTGGATACGACCTGCTGGGCCAGCCGGAAAAGGCACTGGCCTTGCACCAGGAAGCCTTGGCCGTGGCACGCCGCCTGAAGGCGCACCACACCGAGGAGCAGGTGGTGAACAACCTGGTCTGCACGCTGGCCGAACTCGGCCGCGACGCCGAGGCGGTGGAACTCGCCGCACCGCTGCTGGCGCAACACGACGCCAGCCACACGGTTTGGCTGCGCAACAGCGTGGCCTACAGCCTGATGGTGCTCGGGCGTTGGGACGAAGCCGAAGCCGCCTGCCGGCAGGTGATTGCGCTCGACAACCCGAACCTGACCTGCAGTGCCATGGCCAAACTGCTGCGCATCGCCGCGCTGCGGGGCGCGGCGCCTTCTGTGCTGGTGCACGCCTGCGAGCAAATGCTGGCGGCGCTGGCCAGCACCGAGATGCTGGGCGCCCAGATGGGCGGCATCATCGCTGTGCTGGAGCATGGCAGTGAGGTGCAGGCACGCCAGGCGCTGACCTACCTGACACAGCCGCCCCACTTGACCGAGCATGTGCAGCGGCTGGAAGCTGCGCTGGCGCGCCGCGGGTGGCCTCACCCTTGCCCCACCCCGGCCATTGCCGCCTGAGGGGCGGGCTGGCTCCGCAGGCGATGCACGCTGCCATGCGCCGCGGTGAAAAACCTTCCGCCGTGCGGCGGTGGGCACCAAAAAAACCGGCCCCCGGTTTGCACCGGGAGCCGTGAATGCTCGCCTAGAGAGAAGGCCTTCAGGATGCGCCTGTTCTGGCGCTTTCGCAAGCGGAATTTGAAATATCCGCAAGCCTTCCGGGTCAGGGCGGTTTACTGGTTGCGGAAGCTGTCGTGGCAGCTCTTGCAGGTGCCGGCGGCGCTGCCGAAGGCGGCCTTCAACTGGTCCAGGTTGTTGGCCTTGGCGGCGGCGGCCAGCTTGGTCACTTCGTCTTGCATCTTCTTGGCTTCGCCGTCGAACTTGGCGCGCTCGCTCCAGACGTTGGTCTTGGGCGTGCCTTTTTCCGTGCCGTGCGTGCCGTCCACAAAACCGGCGAACGGCAGCGTCGCCACTTGGCGCACGATCTCGGCGTTGGCCGCCGCGGCCGCACCGTCGAAGGGCACGCGGCCCTGCACCATGGCGCCGATGCGGCCGAAGTGCGTGGCCATCACGGTGAAGGCGGCCTTGCGGTATTTCACGGCGTCTTCGGGCTTCTGGAATTGGGCAGCAGCAGGCAGGGCGGTGGCGAGACCGGCCACAGTGGCAGCGGCGAGCATCAGACGTTTCATGCGGAAGAACTCCCTGGGTGGGGTGGTGGTGAACCTGGGTGGAGGGCGCGGCGCGGCCTGGGCCAGCGACACCGCCGCAGTGTAAGCACGGCGGCTGGGTTTCGTGCAGGGGGTGAGCACGGCCGCGCTGGGCTGTGCCGCAGCAGGCTGGGCTGTGCAGTGGCGCCGGGGGGGCGCAGGTGGAGCAGGTGGACACCGTGGCGGGCGCGCAGAGGCACACAGGCCATGGTGCGAACCGATGTGGCGCGCGGCAAGCATGGTGAAACGCCGTGTTCGCGTTATGGTTGCGCCTGTTCGCGGCCGGCGGCCGCGTTGCCAGGAGCTTGGCCACCGCATGCACACGCCCACCACTTCCACTTCGCCGGTCCGCGTCTGGGACCTGCCCACCCGCTTGTTCCACTGGGCGCTGGCCGCCGCGGTGGTGGGCTTGGTCGTCACCGGCAAGGTGGGCGGCAATGCCATGCAGTGGCACTTCTGGCTGGGTTACACCGTGCTGGGCCTGTTGGTCTTCCGCCTGGTGTGGGGCCTGGTGGGTGGGCGCTGGTCGCGCTTCGCCAGTTTCATCTACGCGCCGGGCACGGTGCTGCGTTACCTGCGCGGCCAGCCCCGGCCTGGCGAACACCTGGACGTGGGCCACAACCCGCTGGGTGCTTTTTCGGTGTTCGCGTTGCTGGGCCTGCTGGCGGTGCAGGTGGGCACGGGCTTGATCTCCGACGACGAGATCGCCAACCAGGGCCCGCTGAACCGTTTTGTGGCCAGCGAAACCGGCATCTCGGCCACGCACTGGCACAAGGACCTGGGCCAGTACCTGCTGCTGGCGCTGGTGGCGCTGCACATCGCGGCCATCCTGTTCTACCTGCTGAAGCACCGGCAGAACCTGGTGCGGCCCATGCTGACCGGTGACAAGGCCTTGCCGGCCGACACACCGGCTTCGGCCGACAACACCCGCACCCGGGCCCTGGCCCTGGTGCTGGCGGTGGCCATCACCTTCGGTGTGCGCTGGCTGGTGGGCCTGGGCGCACCGGTGGCATGAGCGCGGCCAAGGGTGCCGCGGGCGTTGCGGCAGGCCCCGACATCCAGGTGCTGGAAGCACGCAGCGCCGCGCACCTGGACGCTGCCCGCAGCATCTTCCGCGAGTACGCCGCGGGTCTGGGCGTGGACCTGTGTTTCCAGAACTTCGAAGCCGAATTGGCCGGGCTGCCCGGCGACTACGCCGAGCCTGCGGGCGTGCTGCTGTTGGCTTGGGTGGACGGCGAGTTGGCCGGCTGTGGCGCCATGCGCCCGCTGCCCGACGTGGACTACACCGACGCCTGCGAGATGAAGCGCCTGTTCGTGCGTCCGGCCTTCCGCAGCCTGGGCCTGGGCCGATTGCTGGCGCAAGCGCTGCTGGACCGCGGGCAGCAGGCCGGTTACTCGAACATGCTGCTGGACACGCTGGACGACATGGAGGCCGCGCGCAGCCTGTACGCCGCGCTGGGCTTCCAGGAGATCCCACCCTACTACTACAACCCCATCCCTGGCGCGCACTACCTGTGCGCCGACCTGAACCACGGCGCCACACGGTATTGAACCGTTGCAGCGCTGCTTGGCGTGCCAGGCGCGCCGAGCCGGCCGGGCTTGCGTACTGCGGCCACCGGAACTGGCCACCCTTCAAACACTTGAGAAGCTTTCATGAGTCTGCCCCCTGTTGAACTGCGTGTTGGCGCGCTGCGCCTGGCCTTGCGCCCCGACCTGGGCGGCTGCATCGCCGGCCTGTGGCATGGCAGCACGCCGGTGCTGCGCAGCACCGAACCTGCTGAACTGACGGGTGCCCGGTTGTCGGGCAGCTACCCGCTGCTGCCCTATTCCAACCGCGTGGGCTTTCGCCGCTTCGAATGGCTGGGTCAGGCCCACACCACGGCCGCCAACTTCGACGACAACCCGCACAGCGTGCACGGCATGGGCTGGCTGCGCGCCTGGACGGTGCTGAGCCAGACGGCCGATGCGCACCAGGCCGAAGCGGTGCTGCACCTGGCCCACCAGCCCGATGCCCACTGGCCGTTCGCCTTCGAGGCTTGGCAGACCTTCACGCTGACGGGTGACACCCTGCGTGTGGCCTTGCGTTTCAAGAACCTGGCCCCCACGGCCCAGCCCGTGGGCCTGGGCTGGCACCCCTACTTCCCCCAGCGCGACAGCAGCCGCCTGGCCATCGCTGTGGCCACTCGCTGGGACAGCGACGCCGTGGGCCTGCCCACCGGCACGCAACCGCAGGCCGGTGGCATCCACGGCCCGGTGTCGGCTTTCAACCTGGACAACTGTTTTGACGGCTGGCAGGGCCCCGCCGTGTTCGGTGACGACGGGCTGGCACTGCGGCTGACCAGTTCGCTGGATCGCCTGGTGGTCTTCACGCCGCAGACCAAACCCTACTACTGCGTGGAGCCTGTCAGCCACGTCAGCAACGCCATCCAGATGGCCGACCCTCTGGCCCACGGCCTGCGCAGCGTGGCCCCGGGTGACAACACCGAGGCCTGGATGGCGCTGCAGGTCACGCCCGTCTGAAGGCGCACCTTCGATTGCCACGTTCCTTTGTTTTCAAGTGCCACCACCGACCATGTCAGACACCCTCCAAGCCCTGCCCGTGCCCCCTTCGCTGCTGGGTGAGTCGCCCACTTGGGTGGCGGAACAAGGCGCGCTGTACTGGTGCGACATCCCCGGCCACCGCCTGAACCGCTGGGTGCCGGCCAGCGCCCAGCACACGCAGTGGGCCTTCGACACCGATGTGGCCAGCCTGGCCCCGTTGCCCGGTGGCGACCTGCTGCTGGCCTTGCGCAGCGGCCTGGTGCGCTTCAACCCCGCCACGGGCGCGCAGGCGCCGGTGTTGAAGGCACCCTACGACACCGGCCCGCTGCGCTTCAACGACGGCAAGGCCGACCCGCAAGGCCGCTTTTGGGTGGGCACGATCTGCGACCCGCGCGAGCCGGCCATCGCGGCGCTGTACCGCTTTGCGCACGGCGAAGCCGAAGCCGTGGCCGGCGACATCAGCGTCAGCAATGGCCTGGCCTGGTCACCCGACGGCCGCACGCTGTACTGGAGCGACACCTTCCAGCACCGCGTGTTCGCCTTCGACTTCGACGGGCAGGACGGCAGCCTGTCGCGCCGGCGTGTGTTTGCCGAGTTCCCGAAGAAGGCCGCCGGCCAGCCTTTGTCGGCCTATGGTGGCCGGCCCGACGGTGCGGCCGTGGACGCCGAGGGCTGCTACTGGGTGGCCATGTTCGAAGGCCAGCGCGTGCTGCGTTTTTCGCCCACGGGTGAGCTGCTGCGCGAGGTGGTGCTGCCCACACGCTGCCCCACCATGCCTTGTTTCGGCGGGCCAGACCTGAAGACGCTGTTCATCACCACGGCGCGCGAAAAGCGGCCGGCGGAGGAACTGGCAGCGCAGCCGCTGGCGGGCTGTGTGCTGACGATGCGGGTGGAGGTGCCGGGGTTGCCGGTGAATTACGCGGCGGCGTTGGGGTGAGTGGAGGGGGCGCTGTCTCGCCCAGCCCAGCCTGACGGCGCGAGACGCCGTCAGTCGTTCGCAAGCCGTGAAACGCCTCCGGCGTTTCACGCGCTTGCTCGTCCAGGTCTGGGGCGTGAAATCGCCCCAAACCCTAAGCCAGCCACAGAGGCCCTTCTGGGCCTCTGTGTGCAGGCTTAGCCATCCGCGTATTTGATGCTGCAGCCGTAGGGGGTGGTGCTGGGCAGGCTGATGGGTTTGCCGGCCAAGGCTTCGCCCAGGGCCACCTTCACGTGGTTGGTGCTGCTGGCGATGTGGGCGGGGTTCGAACTGGCGCGGCTGTCGATGGCGCCGGCGTAGACCAGTTTGCCCGCGGGGTCGATGACGTACAGGTGCGGCGTGGTGCGCGCACCGTAGGCGCGGCCCACGGTGCCGGCTTCGTCCATCAGCGTGGCCGTGGCCGCGGCTTTCTGCTGCTGCATCCAGGCCGCCATCGCGGCGGGGGCCTTGTAGTCGCTGGCGCCGACGTGGGTGGAGTTGATGGTCAGCCACACCACGCCCTGGGCCGTGGCCGCCGCCTGCGTGGCCTGCATGTTGCCGCCGCTGTAGTGCTTTTGCACAAAGGGGCAGCCCGGGTTGGTCCACTCCAGCACCACGTGTTTGCCCTTGAAATCGGCCAGCGACACGGTCTTGCCGCTGCTGTCCTTGGCCGTGAAGGCCGGGGCGGGCTGGCCCACGGTGGCGGCGGCCCAGGCGGGGGCCTGGAACACGGCGGTACAGGCCAGGGCGGCCAGCGTCAACAGGGCGGGGCGTCGTTGCAGCATGGGTGGGTCCTTCGGGTGGGCCGCGTTGGGGCGGCGGTGGGGTGGCAGTGGGCCAGTGAAGCCGGACCGCGCCGGCTGTCTGCCGGTCAGGGCAGGGACGCCAAGGCGCCCTTGACCTCGCCCACGCTGAGAATTTCGCTCAGAACCTGTGGCCCTGCAGCGCCAGGGGCATACAGCGCGTACACCGGCACACCGCTGCGGCCCAGGCGCCGCAGTTCGGCGGTGATGGCGGGGTCGCGCCGCGTCCAGTCGGCGCGCAGCAGCGTCACGCCGCGGGCCTGGAAAGCGGCTTTCACCTCGGCATTGGCCAGCGTGCCGCGTTTGTTCACTTGGCAGGTCACACACCAGGCCGCCGTGAAGTCCACGAACACCGGTTTGCCTTGTGCGCGCAGTTCGGCCAGCTTGTCGGCGCTCCATGGGGCCCATTCACCCGCAGCGGCCTGGCCGCTGCCGGCCGGTGCCGCAGCAGATTCGTGCAACGAAGGCCAGGCCCAGCTGAGTGTGGCGCCCAGCAGCAAGATGGCCAAAGAGCCGAACCCGCGCCGGGCCTTGGGGCCCAGCGTGGGCGAGCCCCAGGCCCAGGCGAACAGCGCCAGCACCACGAGCACGGTCAGCCAAGCCGCCACGGCGTCCAGGCTGGTCTGCTGGCCCAGCACCCACAGCAGCCACACCACGGTGGCGAACATCGGGAAGGCCATCAGCGTCTTGAAGTGCAGCATCCACACGCCGGGCCGCGGCAGCGCCTTGGCCAGGGCCGGGAAGGCGCTGGCCGCCAGGTAGGGCAGGGCCATGCCCAGACCCAGCGTGGCGAACACCGCCAGCGCCTGCCCGGTGGGCAGGGCCACGGCCGCGCCCAAGGAAGCGCCCATGAACGGGGCGGTGCAAGGCGAAGCCACGGCCACGGCCAGCACGCCGGTCAGCAGCGAATCGGCCAACGGGTGGCGCGCCTGCGCCGTCGCCCAGCTGCTGGGCAGCAGGCTGCCGAACTCGAACAGCCCGGCCAGGTTCAGGCCGATCAGCGTGAACAAGGCGGCCAGCGCCACCACCACGCCCGGTGACTGCAGCTGGAAGCCCCAGCCCAGTTGTTCGCCCCCAGCCCGCAAGGCCAGCAGCAGGCCGGCCAGCGCCACGAACGACAGGACGACGCCCACGGTGTAGGCCAGGCCGCCGGCCACCAATGCGCGGCGGTCGTGTGCGTGGTGGGCGAAGCCCAGCACCTTCAGCGACAGCACCGGGAACACGCAGGGCATCAGGTTCAGCAGCAGGCCACCCAGCAGGGCCAGGCCCAGGGCCGCGGCCAGGCTGGTGCTGGGTGCGGCGGCGGGTTGCACTTCGGCGTCGCCCAGCGCCGGGGCTGGCGCCGCCGTGGCGGCCACGGCGGGCCAGGGGCCGGCCACCTGCAGCGCCACTTGCACGCCCGCGGCCTGGCCCGGTGCGGTCAGCACCACGGGCATCACCGCCGGGCTGTCGCTGCGGTTGGGGTCCAGCGGCACGCTGGCGGTCCAGGTGTTGCCCTGCCAGGCCGTGGTCGGCGTGGCGGCGTTCTGCAGCACGGCCGGGGTTTCCGGCAGCAGGGTCAGGTTCTGGCCGGTCCAGGTGGCGGGCAGGCCGCTCACTTTCACCGTCAGCTGTTGGCCTTGCACGCTGGCCTGGGCGGTGGCGCCGGCCAGGGTTTGTGGCATGGCGGCTTGGGCGGCGGCGAACAGCGCGGCGTGGCCGGCGGTGGCGGCCTGCGTGGGCAGCTTCAACGCGAAGTCGCCCGACTCCGGGATGCACACCTCTTTGCACACCAGCCATTCGGCGTGCAAGCTCACTTCCAGGGTTTCAGCCTTGAAACCTGCCGGCACGGTGATGGCCACCGGCAGCAGCAACGTGCCCTCGTAGCCGTAGTTCATCAGCGGCCCGATGGGCAGCTTTTGCGGCGTGGGCCACTGAATGTCGGCTGCCTGCACACCGGCCGGCAGCGTCCACTGCAACGTCGTGGGCAGGCCGGAGTCGCCAGGGTTCTTCCAATAGGTGTGCCAGTGCGGCGCATGCTGCAGCTTCAGGCCCAGCCACAGGGGTTGCCCGGGTGTCACGCCCTGGGGTGCATGGGCCACCAGCTCGGCCTTGACTTGCGGGGTGGTGACGGTGGTGCCAGCGGCCGCCCAGGCGGCGGTGCCTGTGGCCAACAGGCCGGCGAGCAAACAGGCCGCGCGGGCCGGCCAGGGGTGGATCAGGGTCATGGGATGGTGCCGGGCAAGGCGCAAGGTTCACAGCGGCGGGGCAGGAGCCGGGTCTGGCCGATGGCCAGGACTGAGAAGCTGTGAACGAACCACGCACGCCCGCGCGACGCGCCGCTTGGACGCGACCGGTTCATTCACGGCTTCTGAGCAGCCATTGTCCGACAGCCCCCACGCCGCCAGGGCACATGGGTGCTGTGCCAAAGACTCGCCGGCCCGCATGAAAGTTCCCGCCGCCCCGCTGGCCGCAGGTGCGCCCAGGGCGGCCAAGGGGGGGAAAGTGGCGTCGCCGAGGCCTCGGCAGGGCCGCTTTGGTGCCGGCCCTTGAACCCGGGTGTTGGGCAGGCTACGGGATTCCTCGTATACTCCCGCGGCTTTGCACACTGAAACCGGCCGTAATCGCTGACGAGCGCTGGCCATGGGCTGAACCAGACCATGGCGGGCAACGGGCGAAACGGCGCTGAACGAACGCGATGTTGCCCAGCGGCCAGCCGACACTGCCGAAAGCGTGGTCCGACCGGCCCGCCGATGCCCCGCAAGGGCCGGCATCGCCGACCTCGGGGCCCGGCGGTGGTGCGCGCACTGAAGCAGCAGCACGGTCCGTGCCAGCAGGGGCTTGCGCCGATGGCGAAAGCGTCCTGCCGGTCGGTGATGAAGCTGAGGCCGTTGAACCCGAGTTCAAGCCCCTGAGCGCTGAAGAAGCGCAGGCGCTCCGGGTGCGGCTGAAGCTGATGTCGCCTTGGCTGGTGGTGGCGGTTCAGGCGGGCTTGGGTGTGTTGGCGGTGTGTGTGGCCTGGCTGTGGGCCGGTGACCGGTCCACGGTGTTGTCGGCCTTGTACGGTGCGGCGGTGGCGGTGGTCCCCGGTGCGCTGATGGCCGGGGCCCTGCGCCGCGGTGCAGGGCGGCAGTCGCCTGGATCTGGCGTGGTCAGGTTCATGTGGCTGGAGCTGTTGAAGATTTTGGTCTCGGTGCTGCTCTTGGTGGCAGCGCCGAAGCTGGTGCAGCAACTGAATTGGCTGGCCCTGTTGGGCGCCATGGTGCTGTGCATGAAGGGTTATGTGCTGGCGCTGTTGTGGCGCCGGCATTGAAGTGATCACTGAACTACAGGAAGAGACGATGGCAACCCAGGGTCATGAGGCGCAAGCGCCCAGTGCCGGTGAGTACATCACCCACCACCTGCAGCATCTGCAGAAGGACTTCGCGTTCCAGAGCGTGAAGCAGAAGGACATCGTCGACTTCAGCCTGTTCAACTTCGACTCGCTGTTCTTCTCGACCACCCTGGGCCTGCTGGCCGTGTTCCTGTTGTGGTTGGGCGCGCGCGCCGCCACCTCGGGCGTGCCGGGCCGCTGGCAAGCCGCCGTGGAAATGCTCTATGAACTGGTGGACAACCAGGCCAAGAGCGTCATCCACAACGAAAACAGCCGCCGCATGGTGGGCCCGCTGGCGCTGGTGGCGTTCGTCTGGATCTTCCTGATGAACTTCATGGACATGCTGCCGGTCGACTTCCTGCCGCAGGTCTGGCACACGGCCGGTCCGGCCCTGGGCTTCAAGGATTACCTGCGCGTCGTGCCGACGGCCGACCTGTCCACCACGCTGGGCATGTCCACCTTCGTGCTGCTGGTGTGCCTGTACTACAGCGTCAAGATCAAGGGTCTGGGCGGCTGGGGCCATGAACTGGTGTCGGCACCGTTCGGTTCGCACCCCGTGCTGTGGCCGTTCAACTTCATGATGCAGATGATCGAGTTCCTGGCCAAAACCGTGTCCCACGGCATGCGGCTGTTCGGCAACATGTTTGCCGGTGAACTGGTCTTCATGCTGATCGCGCTGATGGGCGGCGCCTGGGTGATGAGCGTCACGGGCTTCAGCCTGGCGTTCGGTCACGTGGTGGCCGGCACGATCTGGACCCTGTTCCACATCCTCGTGATCGTGTTGCAGGCGTTCATTTTCATGATGCTCACGCTGATCTACATCGGTCAGGCGCACGACCATCACTGAAATCCGCTTCCGCTCTTTCCCTTTCCCTGTTTCCCTCTGTTTTTTACTCACCTGTCTTTAGGAGACTTGAAATGAACGACATCCTCGGTCTGGTTGCTCTGGCTTGCGGCATCATCGTTGGTCTGGGTGCCATCGGCGCTTCCATCGGTATCGCTCTGATGGGCGGCAAGTTCCTCGAGTCTTCGGCCCGTCAGCCTGAGCTGATGAACGAACTGCAAACCAAGATGTTCATCCTGGCCGGTCTGATCGACGCCGCCTTCCTGATCGGCGTGGCCATCGCCCTGCTGTTCGCGTTCGCCAACCCGTTCGCCGCCACGCTGCTGGCCAACCTGCCGAAGTAATCACGGCCCCCTTTCAGGCTTGAAAGGAGTTAAGCCGTGAACATCAACGCAACGTTGTGGATCCAGTGGATCCCGTTTGCGGTCCTCGTCTGGGTGACGGCCAAGTTCATTTGGCCGCCGCTGGCCAAGGCCTTGGACGAGCGTGCACAGAAGATCGCCGATGGTCTGGCCGCTGCCGACCGCGCCAAGCTGGAACTCACCAACGCCAACAAGCGCGTTGAAGAGCAACTGGCCGCCACGCGGGACGAAAGCGCCAAGCGCATCGCCGACGCCGAACGCCACGGTGCTGCCCTGATCGAAGACGCCAAACGCCGCGCTGCGGAAGAAGCGGCCAAGATCGTGGCCGCTGCCAAGGCCGAAGCCGAACAGCAGCTGGTCGCTGCCCGCGAGCAACTGCGCGAGCAGGTGGCTGTGCTGGCCGTCAAGGGTGCCGAGCAGATCCTCCGTCGTGAGGTGAACGCCCAGGTGCACGCCGAGCTGCTGTCGGGTCTTTCGAAAGAGCTCTGAACCATGGCCGAGCTTGCAACCATCGCCCGGCCCTACGCCGAAGCCCTGATGGCCGCTGGTGCCGACGCGAACACCGTCGCCCAGCTGCAGTCCGTGGCCCAGGTGGCGGCTGACGCCGAGCTGCTGCAATTCGCCAGCCACCCCAAGGTGTCGGCGCAGCAGGTCTATGGGTTGATCGTGGATGCATCGGGCCAGACGCTGGTCCCTGCCGTGCAGAACCTTCTGCAGGCGGTCATCGAAAACGGTCGACTCGTGGCCCTGCCGGAAATTGCCCAGCAGGCCCAGGTGCTGTTGAACGCCCGTTCCGGCGTTTCGCAGGCCCAGGTCACCAGCGCCTTCCCCATCGACGCCACGCAACTGGCGCAGGTGAAGCAGGCGCTGGAGCAGCGTTTCGGCCGTCGGCTCGACGTGTCGGTCGACATCGACGAATCCCTGATCGGCGGCATCCGCGCGGTGGTCGGCGACGAGGTGCTGGACACCTCCGTCAAGGCCCGCCTCGAGCGTATGAAGCTTGCGCTGACCGCGTGAGTCCCGTGATCGCCTCCAGCACGGTGCCCCCTCGGCGGCCGTGAGCGGAACTGCAAAGTCCCGGAGAAAGTTATGCAACTGAATCCCGCTGAAATTTCCGAGCTGATCAAGAGCCGTATCCAAGGCCTTGGCACTTCGGCCGACATCAAGAACCAGGGCACCGTCGTGTCCGTCACCGACGGCATCGTGCGCGTGCACGGCCTGTCCGACGTGATGGCCGGCGAAATGCTGGAATTCACGCCCACCGCCAGCGGCCAAGCCACCTACGGCCTGGCCCTGAACCTCGAGCGCGACTCCGTCGGCGCCGTGATTCTGGGCGAGTACGAGCACATCTCCGAAGGCGACACCGTGAAGTGCACGGGCCGCATTCTGGAAGTGCCCGTGGGCCCCGAACTGATCGGCCGCGTGGTCAACGCCCTGGGTCAGCCCATCGACGGCAAGGGCCCCATCAACGCCAAGATGACCGACGTCATCGAGAAGGTGGCGCCTGGCGTGATCGCCCGTAAGAGCGTGGACCAGCCGGTGCAGACCGGTCTGAAGTCCATCGACTCGATGGTGCCCGTCGGCCGTGGCCAGCGCGAGCTGATCATCGGCGACCGCCAGACCGGCAAGACCGCCGTGGCCATCGACGCGATCATCAACCAGAAGGGTCAGAACATGACCTGCGTGTACGTCGCGATCGGCCAGAAGGCTTCGTCGATCAAGAACGTCGTGCGCGCGCTGGAACAGGCCGGTGCGATGGAGTACACCATCGTCGTGGCCGCCTCGGCTTCGGAATCGGCGGCCATGCAGTACGTGTCGGCCTACTCCGGCTGCACCATGGGCGAGTACTTCCGCGACCGCGGCCAAGACGCGCTGATCGTGTACGACGACCTGTCCAAGCAGGCCGTGGCTTACCGCCAAGTGTCGCTGCTGCTGCGCCGCCCGCCCGGCCGCGAAGCTTTCCCCGGCGACGTGTTCTATCTCCACAGCCGCCTGCTGGAGCGTGCCGCCCGCGTGAACGCCGACTACGTCGAAGCCTTCACCAAGGGTGAAGTCAAGGGCAAGACCGGTTCGCTGACGGCCCTGCCGATCATCGAAACGCAAGCCGGCGACGTGTCCGCTTTCGTGCCGACCAACGTGATCTCGATCACCGACGGCCAGATCTTCCTGGAAACCAACCTGTTCAACGCCGGTATCCGTCCCGCCATCAACGCCGGTATCTCGGTGTCGCGCGTCGGTGGTGCTGCACAGACCAAGCTGATCAAGTCGCTGTCCGGCGGCATCCGTACCGACCTGGCCCAGTACCGTGAACTGGCTGCCTTCGCGCAGTTCGCTTCCGACCTGGACGCCGCCACCCGCAAGCAGCTGGACCGCGGTGCCCGCGTGACGGAACTGCTGAAGCAGGCCCAGTACAGCCCGCTGCCCATCAGCCTGATGGGTGCCACGCTGTACGCGGTGAACAAGGGCTACCTGGACGACATCGACACCAAGAAGGTGTTGGCGTTCGAACACGGTCTGCACCAGTTCCTGAAGGCCAGCCACGCGGCATTGTTGGCCAAGCTGGAAAACGACAAGGCCATGGACAAGGGCGCAGAAGAAGAGCTGGCGAACGCCATCAAGGCGTTCAAGAAGTCCTTCGCCTGAGCATGACCCACCCCCACAGCGCCTGTGGCGCGCACCCCTGCCGGGTGCGACGCCAGCGGTCCGGCCCCGCCGGTACCGTGGCGCTGGTTTGAACGGAGTGCCCCATGGCAGTCGGAAAAGAGATTCGCGGCAAGATCAAATCGGTGGAGAACACCAAGAAGATCACCAAGGCCATGGAAATGGTTGCCGCTTCGAAGATGCGCAAGGCGCAGGAGCGCATGCGCGCTGCGCGCCCCTACGCTGACAAGATCCGCAACATCACGGCCCACCTCTCGGAAGCCAACCCCGAGTACGAGTCGCCGTACATGCGTGCTGACGGCAACACCAAGGCCGTGGGTTTCATCGTCGTCACCACGGACAAGGGTCTGTGCGGCGGCCTGAACACCAACGTGCTGCGTGCCGTGACCACCAAGATGAAAGAAGTGCAGGCCGCCGGCGGCAGCATTTCCGCGGTGGCCATCGGCAACAAGGGCTTTGGCTTCCTGAACCGCATCGGTGCCAACGTGGTCAGCCACGCGGTGCAACTGGGTGACGCGCCTCAGCTGGAAAAGCTGATCGGCCCGGTGAAGGTGATGCTGGACGCTTTTGTCGAAGGCAAGCTGGACACGGTTTACCTCTGCTGCACCAACTTCATCAACACGATGAAGCAGGAGCCGCAGGTGGAACAGCTGCTGCCGCTGTCGGCCAAGCGCCTGGCCCAGAGCGAAGCCGAGAAGAAGGCTTACGGCTGGGACTACATCTACGAACCCGACGCGCCGACCGTCATCGACGACCTGCTCACGCGCTACATCGAAGCCCTGGTCTACCAGGCCGTGGCCGAGAACATGGCCTCTGAGCAGAGCGCGCGCATGGTGGCCATGAAGGCCGCCACGGACAACGCCGGCACGCTGATCGGCGAGTTGAAGCTGGTCTACAACAAGACGCGTCAGGCGGCGATCACGAAGGAACTCTCCGAGATCGTCAGCGGCGCGGCGGCCATCAGCGGTTAAGAACACAACGTTTGAAGGACAGACAAATGTCGCAAGGAAAAATCGTTCAGTGCATCGGCGCCGTGGTCGACGTGGAATTCCCGCGCAACGCCATGCCCAAGGTGTACGACGCTCTGAAGCTCGAAGGCACCGCGCTGACGCTGGAAGTGCAGCAGCAGCTGGGTGACGGCGTGGTGCGCACCATTGCGCTGGGTTCGTCCGACGGCCTGCGCCGCGGTCTGATGGTGACCAACACCGGTGCCGCCATCACGGTGCCCGTGGGCAAGGCCACGCTGGGCCGCATCATGGACGTGCTGGGTTCGCCCATCGACGAACGTGGTCCGGTCGACCAGGCCCTGACGGCCCAGATCCACCGCAAGGCCCCCAGCTACGACGAGCTGAGCCCCAGCCA
>JBKCUM010000244.1:0-2609 GCA_046318395.1 Rubrivivax sp. | reverse complement strand
TTTGTCTACATCGGCATCCTGGGCCTGTCGCCCAGCGCCTACGGCCTGGCCATGGCCACGGGCTCGGGCAGCTACCTGCTGGGCACCCTGGTGTGCCGGCGCTGGATCGCCCAACACGGCATGGCCGGCACGGTGGCGCGTGGTGCGGGCTTCACGTTGGCTTCGGGTCTGCTGCTGGCCGGCCTAGCGCTGGCCGGCGTGCACAGCCTGTGGGCCGTGCTGCTGCCGCAGTGGCTGTACGCCTTTGGCCATGGCATGCACCAGCCCTGCGGGCAGACCGGCGCCGTAGGCCCCTTCCCGCGTCATGCCGGCGCGGCCTCGGCCTTGGCGGGCCTGGTGCTGGCCCTGGTGGCCTTCGGCGTGGGCCGCTGGCTGGGCGCGGCGCTGAACGACAGCCTGCTGCCGTATGCGCTGTGCATCGCGCTGTTCTCGGTGCTGACGGCCACCGTGGCGTGGACGCTGGTGCGGCGCCTGCCCGCCCCGCCCGGCGCTGCCGTGTAAAACGCCGGCCCATGCCTGCACCGCACGCCTTGCACCCCCTGCACCCCATCGCCCTGGCCGGCCCCACGGCCTCGGGCAAGACCGCCGCTGCGCTGGCCTGGGCCGCGCGCGAGCCGGTGGAGATCATCAGCGTCGACTCGGCCCTGGTCTACCGCGGCATGGACATCGGCACGGCCAAACCCAGCGCCGCCGAGCAGGCCGCCGTGCCGCACCACCTGATCGACCTGCTGGACCCGCGCGACCACTACTCGGCCGCGCGCTTCGTGGCCGACACGCTGCGCCTGGTGGGCGAGGTCCAAGCCCGTGGCCGGCGCCCGCTGCTGGTGGGCGGCACCATGCTGTACTTCAAGGCGCTGACCGAGGGCCTGAACGAACTGCCGCAGGCCGACGCCACGCTGCGCGCCGACCTGGACCGCCGCGCCGCTGCCGAAGGCTGGCCGGCCCTGCACGCCGAACTGGCGCGGCTGGACCCCCCCACCGCCGCGCGGCTGAAACCGCTGGACGCGCAGCGCATCCAACGTGCGCTGGAAGTGGTGCTGGCCAGCGGCCGGCCGATGTCTGACTGGCACGCGGCCGAACGCGGGCCCACGCTGAACCTGCCGCTGGTGTCGCTGGAACCCGCACAGCGCAGCTGGCTGCACGAGCGCATCGCCCAGCGTTTTGACGCCATGCTGGCCGCAGGCTTCCTGGCCGAGGTGCAGGCCCTGCGCGCGCGTGGCGACCTGCAGCCCGGCCTGCCTTCCATGCGCTGCGTGGGCTACCGCCAGGCCTGGGAAGCGCTGGACGCCCTGGAAGCCGGCCAGCTGGCGCCCGCGGCCTTCAACGAACAACTGCGCGAAACCGGCATCGCCGCCACCCGCCAACTGGCCAAACGCCAGCTGACCTGGCTGCGCAGCATGCCGCAGCGTGTGGTGGTGGCCTGCGACGCGCCCGATGCGCTGGCGCGCACGCTGCAAGCGCTGCAGCAGGCCAGCACCAACCCCATCCACCCGTGAACCCCATGCTGCAACTGCACCAACTGGGCAAAAGTTTCGGCAGCACCCCGGTGTTCAGCCAGGTCAGCCTGGCGCTGAAGCCGGGCGAGTTTGTGGCGCTGCTGGGGGAATCTGGCGTGGGCAAGTCCACGCTGCTGAACTGCATCGCCGCGCTGGAAACGCCGGACCAAGGCCGCATCGAAGTGGCCGGGCTGGACCTGGCCACGCTGGACGAAGCCGCCCGCGCCCGCCTGCGCCGCCAGCACCTGGGTTTTGTGTTCCAGGCCTTCCACGTGCTGCCCCACCTGAGCGTGGCAGAAAACGTGGCCCTGCCGCTGCTGCTGCTGGGCCGGCCCGACGACGCGCGTGTGGCCCAGCTGCTGCAGGCCGTGGGCCTGGGCGAGCTGGGCGAACGTTTCCCCGCGCAGCTGTCGGGCGGGCAGCTGCAGCGTGTGGCCATTGCGCGCGCCGTGGTGCACAGCCCGGGTTTGATCCTGGCCGACGAACCCACCGGCAACCTGGACCCGGCCACCGCAGAACGTGTGATGGCCGTGCTGCTGGCCCAGGTGCGCGAAGCCGGCGCGGCCTGCTTGCTGGTGACGCACAGCGAAGCCGCCGCCGCGCGCGCCGACCGCGTGCTGCGCCTGACGGCGCAAGGCGTGCTGGCCGACCGTGGTTGAGCCTGCGTCAACGTGTCTGAGCCCCACCCCACGCCCCACCCAGCGCCGGCGGCCCTGCCCAGCGCGCTGAACCGCGCCCTGCTGCAGCGCCTGCTGTGGCGCGAATGGCAGCACCACCCCTGGCGCCACCTGGTGGCGCTGTTCGCGGTGGCGCTGGGCGTGGCGCTGGCCTGGTCGGTGCACCTGATCAACACCTCGGCGCTGGCGGAATTCAGCACCGCCGTGCGCTCGGCCAACGGCGAACCCGACCTGACGCTGCGCAGCGACCAAGGCCGCTTCGACGACGCCCTGCTGGACCGCGTGGCCAACGACCCCGCCGTGCTGGCCGCCAGCCCGGTGCTGGAGCTGGACACCTACGCGCGCCGCCCGCCCGCTGCCACGCCGGCCACCACAGCAGCCGCGTCCGCGGCCAGCACACCAGACAGCCCATCCGCCAGCACCCCCACCCGCCTAC
>JBKCUM010000243.1:0-73450 GCA_046318395.1 Rubrivivax sp. | reverse complement strand
CTTCGAGGTGATCGCCGACATCCACAGCCGCGGCACCACGGTGCTGCTGGTGGAACAGAACGCCAGCCGCGCGCTGGGGCTGGCCAACCGGGGCTATGTGATGGAGTCGGGGCTGGTCACGATGAATGGTGAGGCCAAGGCCTTGCTGGCCGACCCGAAGGTCAGAGCGGCCTACCTGGGCGAATAACCCCGCCGCCCAGCGCCTGCTTTCAGGCGCTGCAGGGCTTCAATCTGCCTTCGCGCCGGTGGCTTTCACCAGTTTTTCGTACTTGGCCGATTCGGCCTTCACGAAGGCCGCGAACTGTTCGGGTGTGGTGGGGCTGGGCTCGGCCATCAGCTGGGCCATGCGGGCTTTCACCTCGGGCGTGGCCAGGGCTTCGGTGAATGCCTTGTGCAACTTGGTCAGCACGTCGGCCGGCAGCTTGGCCGGGCCGAACAGGCCGAACCAGGTGCTGATGTCAAAGCCCGGAAGGCCGCTTTCGGCCACCGTCGGCAGGTCGGGCATGGCGCTGCTGCGCTTGGGCGTGGTGACGGCCAGCGCCTTGAGCTTGCCGCTCTTGATGTTGGCGCTGGCGGCCGCCAGGTTGTCGAAGTTGAAGTCGACTTGCCCACCCAACAAGCCCAGTTGGGCCTGCGGACCACCGGCGTAAGGAATGTGCACCGCAAACACCTTGGCCTGGGCCTTGAAGGCCTCACCGGCCAGGTGGCCCGCACTGCCGTTGCCGCCCGAGCCGTAGTTCAGTTTGGCCGGGTTCTGGCGCGCGTAGGCCACCAGGTCGGCCACGGTGTGGATCTTCAGACGGGACGCGGTCTCGGCGCTCATCACCAACACGTTGGGCACCTGGGCCACCAGCGTGATGGGTGTGAAGTCGCGCTGCGCGTCGTAGGGCATGCGGCTGTACAACCAAGGGTTGATGGCGTGGGTGGCCACCGCGCCCATCACCAGCGTGTGGCCATCGGCCGCGGCCTTGGCCACGATGTCGGCGCCCACGTTGCCGCCGGCGCCGGGCCGGTTGTCCACCAGCACCAGGCCCAGGCTTTCTTTCACACGTTCGGCCAGCGCGCGCGCCACCACGTCCAGCGGGCCGCCGGGCGGGTAGGGCACCACCAAGCGCAGCGGTTTGGCCTGGGCGAAGGCGCCCAAGGGCAGGGCGGGCAGGGCGGCCAGGGCGGTGGCCTGGAGCAGGTGACGGCGTTGCAGGGTCATGGCGTGGTCTCGGTCGGCGGCTTCAGGCGGTGGTTTGTTTGTCGGCTTCAGAGGTGAAGCTGTCGGCGAAAAACTCCTCGGCCGGCAGGCCGCACAGGGCCGTGTAGTCGCGCTGGGCCGATTCCACCACCACCGGGGCGCCGCAGGCGTAGACCTGGTGGCCGGCCAGGCTGGGGAAGTCGGCCATCACGGCCTGGTGCACAAAGCCTGTGCGGCCGGTCCAGGCGTCTTCGGGCGCGGCTTCCGACAGCACGGGCACGTAGGTCAGCTGCGGCATCTCGGTGGCGGCCTGCAGGCACCAGTCGTGTTGGTAGAGGTCGACTTGGCGGCGGGCGCCCCAGTACAGCGTCACCGGGCGGGTGATGCCCTTGAACTGCAGGTGCTGGATCAGCGCCTTGATGGGTGCGAAGCCGGTGCCGCTGGCCAGCAGCACGATGGGCTTGTCGCTGTCTTCGCGCAGGAAGAAGCTGCCGAACGGACCTTCCATGCGCAGGATGTCTTTTTCCTTCATCGCACCGAAGACATGGTCGGTGAACTTGCCGCCGGGCATGTGGCGGATGTGCAGCTCGATGCTGGGCGGCGTGCCCAGCGCATGCGGTGCGTTGGCCATGCTGTAGCTGCGGCGGCTGCCATCGCGCAGGATGAATTCCACGTACTGGCCGGCCTTGAACTGCAGGTTCTGGTTGGCGGGCAGTTGCATGCGCAGCAGCATCACGTCGGGGGCCAGCTTGTCCAGCGCCATCACACGCGAGGGCAGCTTCAGCACCGGGAACTCACCCAGGCCGGGCACGCTGCGCGCTTCCACCACGCAGTCGGTCTGCGGCGTGGCGCAGCAGGTCAGGATGAAACCCGCCGCTTCTTCTTCGGGCGACAAGGCCTTGCTCTGGTGGGCACCGTGCAGCACACGGCCTTCCAGCAGCGTGCTCGTGCAGGAGCCACAGGCGCCGTCGCGGCAGCCGTAGGGCAGGCCCACGCCTTGGCGGATGGCGGCGGCCAGGATGGGTTCGTCGCGGGCCACGTCGAAGCGGCGGTCGGCGGGCTGGATCTGGATGGTGAAGGTCATGGGCTGCGGCGGCGGTGGCGGTGCGGGTGCCGCGCGGTGCAGGGCACGGCACGGCGAACCCGCGATTTTGCCCGCCCCGGCGGGCCCTGGGCGGCGCCAGCGACAATCGCCCCATGCGAGCCCACCGCCCCACTTTGTTGATCGTTGGCTGCGGCGACGTCGGCGTGCGCGTGCTGCGCCTGCTGCGGGGCCGCTGGCGGCTGCTGGCGCTGACCTCGCAGCCGGCCCGTGTGCCCGAGCTGCGTGCGCTGGGCGCCGTGCCCCTGTGCGGCAACCTCGACGACCCCGCCACGCTGGGCCGCCTGGGTGGCCTGGCCGATGCCGTGCTGCACCTGGCACCACCGCCCATGCACGGCGAAGACGACCCGCGCACGCGGGCCCTGCTGAACGCGCTGGCGCGGGGTGGCCGGGTGCGGCGCCTGGTGTACGCCAGCACCAGCGGCGTGTATGGCGACGCCGCCGGTGCACGCTTCGACGAAACGCGCGCCGTCGCGCCAGCCACCGCACGGGCCCAGCGCCGGGTGGACGCCGAACGGCAGCTGCGGGCCTTCGGCCGCCGTGCCGGGGTGTGCGTGACGGTGCTGCGCGTGCCCGGCATTTACGCCGGCGACCGCGTGGGCGGCCACCCGCGCGAGCGCCTGGCGCGTGGCACGCCGGTGCTGGCCGCGGCAGACGATGTGTTCACCAACCACATCCACGCCGACGACCTGGCCCGTGCCTGTGTGGCCGCCCTGTACCGCGGCTTGCCGCAGCGGGTGCTGCACGCCAGCGACGACACCGAGCTGAAGATGGGCGACTACTTCGACCTGGCGGCCGACCTGGCCGGCCTGCCGCGCCCGCCGCGCATCGGGCGTGCCGAAGCCCAGGCCACGCTGAGCCCGATGCTGATGAGTTTCATGAGCGAATCGCGCCGGCTGGACAACCGGCGCTTGCACCGCGAACTGCGCCTGCGCTTGCGCTACCCGACGGTGCGCGAGGGGCTGCCGGCCTGAGCCCGGCCGGCCGGCTGCTGTGGGCGCCTCAGCGGCGCCGTTTGCCAAAGCCCGGCAGCTTGCCGCGCCAGTACAGGATCATCAGGTAACCGCCGGCCATGCCGCCCAGGTGGGCGAAGTGGGCGACGTTGCTGCTGCTGCCGAGGATGAAGTCCAGCAGGCCCAGGCCCAGCACCAGCTCCAGCACGCCGAACACGATGGCGAAGGTGCGCGCTTTCATCGGGATGGGCGGGATCAACAGCATCATCGTGCGGTTGGGGAACAGCATGCCAAAGGCCAGCAGCAGCGCGAAGATGCCGCCGCTGATGCCCACCGTGTAGCCCATGCCCGGCATCACCAGCGACAGCAGCATCTGCGTCACCGCGGCGCTCAGCACGCCCGCGGCCAGGTACTGCAGGTAGCGCCGTGTGCCCCAGAAGCGTTCCAATTCGCTGCCGAAGGTGTACAGGCCCAGCATGTTGAAAAACAGGTGGAAGGTGTCGCCGTGCAGGAAGGCGTACGTGACGATCTGCCAGGGCTGGAAGTACGCGCTGGTCACCGGCCACAGGCCGAACCAGGCCGCCAGGGGCAGGAAGAACTGCAGGCAGAAGAACGCCGTGCAGCTGAGCATCAGGGCCTTGGTGGCGGTGGGAATCTGCAGCATGTTGAGATGGCTGCGACACCAGGCCAGGTGCCGCTGGATCAGGGCAGGCGCCGCAGGTGCGCCGGGAGGTGGCTGGTGTTGGTGGTGCCCTCGGCCAGACTCGAACTGGCACGCCTTGCGGCGGCGGATTTTGAATCCGCTACGTCTACCGATTTCGTCACGAGGGCCATGACCAGGTGCTTTGCAGCACCGAGCCACAGATTATGTCATGCGCGCAGCAGGGTTCAGCCCAAAGCCGACCACATGGCCGTTCGGGCACTGCGACAATGTGGTCTGAGTTGAGGAGCATTCACACCATGGCAGACCTGGGCGCGCCCGTTTACAAGACTTTGGAAGACGTCATCGGCCACACGCCGCTGGTGCGTCTGCAGCGCCTGCCGGGGGTGGATGTGACCGCACGGGGCAACGTCATCCTGGGCAAGCTGGAAGGCAACAACCCGGCGGGTTCGGTGAAGGACCGGCCGGCCATCAGCATGATCCGCCGCGCCGAGCAGCGCGGTGAGATCCGCCCTGGCGACACGCTGATCGAAGCCACCTCGGGCAACACCGGCATCGCGCTGGCCATGGCTGCGGCTATCAGCGGCTACCGCATGGTGCTGATCATGCCGGAGGACCTGTCCATTGAACGCGCCCAGACCATGAAGGCCTTCGGCGCGGAACTGATCCTCACGCCCCGCAGCGGCGGCATGGAGTACGCCCGCGATCTGGCCGAACAAATGCAGCGCGAAGGCAAGGGCCGCGTGCTGGACCAGTTCGCCAACGCCGACAACCCCCGGGTGCACTTCGAGACCACCGGCCCCGAGATCTGGCAAGACACCGCCGGCCGGGTGACCCATTTCGTCAGCGCCATGGGCACCACCGGCACCATCACCGGCGTGTCGCGGTACCTGAAGCAGCAGAACCCCGGCGTGCGCATCGTGGGGGCGCAGCCCTCGGAAGGCTCGCGCATCCCGGGCATCCGCAAGTGGCCCGAGGCCTACCTGCCCAAGATCTACGACCCGGCCGGTGTGGACGAACTGGTGCTGGTCAGCCAGGCCGACGCCGAAGACATGGCGCGGCGCCTGGCGCGCGAGGAAGGCCTGTTCGCCGGCATCTCGGCCGCAGGGGCTTGCTGGGTGGCGCTGCAGCTGGCGAAACAGGTGGAGAACGCCACCATCGTGTTCATCGTCTGCGACCGCGGCGACCGCTACCTGTCCACCGGGGTGTTCCCCGCCTGAACCCTGGCCGCCACGGGGGCAGCCCCGTGGCACACCGCACACCTCCTGCCTAGAATCCGACCATGGACACCGACAAGACCCTGGACACCCGCGGCCTGAACTGCCCGCTGCCCATCCTGAAGACCAAGAAAACGCTGACGGACATGGCCCCGGGCGAGGTGCTGACGGTGTTGAGCACCGACCCCGGCTCGATGCGCGACTTCCAGGCTTTCTGCCGCCAGACCGGCCACGAGCTGGTCAGCCAAACCCCGCAGGGCGCCGAGTTCATACACGTGCTGCGCCGCCGCTGAACAGCAGGCACAGCGGCCACCGGCCCCGGTCAGGGGGCCCCGCGCGGCCATGGCCCATCGGGGTTTACAGGCTCAGACCCTTCAGGAAAGCACGGAAGCCCGGGCCCAGTTGCGGGTGCTGAAGGGCCAGCTCGACGTTGGCTTCCAGGAAGCCTTCCTTGCTGCCGCAGTCGTAGCGTTTGCCTTCATAGCGGTAGGCGAACACCTTTTCCCGGCGCAGCAGGCTGGCGATGCCGTCGGTCAGCTGGATTTCGCCGCCCACGCCGCGCGGTTGCGTGGCGATCTCGTGGAACACGCCCGGCGTCAGGATGTAGCGGCCGGCCACGCCCAGCCGTGAGGGCGCCACCTCCGGTGCGGGCTTTTCGACGATGCGGTTCACGTCCATCACCCGGTCGTTGACCTGCGTGCCCGCCACGATGCCGTAGCGCTTCGTGTGTTCGGCCGGCACTTCCTGCACGGCCAGGATGGAGGCGCGCCACTCGCTGAACTGGTCGACCATCTGCTTGAGCACGGGCTCGTCGCCCACCATCAGGTCGTCGGCCAACAGCACCGCGAACGGCTGGTTGCCCACCAGGCGCTGCCCGCACAGCACGGCGTGGCCCAGGCCCAGGGCTTGGGCCTGGCGCACGTAGATGCACTCCATGTCGTGGGGCTTGATGCTGTGCACCACGTCGAGCAGGTCGCGCTTGTTGGCCTGCTCCAGCGCGTGCTCCAACTCGAAGGTCATGTCGAAATGGTCTTCGATGGGGCGCTTGTGGCGGCCCGTGACGAAAATCATCTCCCGCACGCCGGCGTTGTAGGCTTCTTCCACCGCGTACTGGATCAGCGGCTTGTCCACCACCGGCAGCATTTCTTTCGGTTGTGCCTTGGTGGCGGGCAAGAAGCGGGTGCCCAAACCGGCGACGGGAAAGATGGCCTTCTGGATCAACATTTACTTACATACAATGAAGTGAGCCCAGACCATTCTGGCATGCAGACATGTCAGGCCCTGGACACTGGAGCGCGGAATTTGGCATGGACGTCCTCGTCATCGAACCCCTGGACCCGGAAGTGCTGGACTGGTTGTCGGCACGCCACGAGGTCCGTTATGAGCCGCAGTTGGCGGACGAGCCGTTCGCCTTCAAGCGCAGCCTGCAGCGCGTGCGGGCGCTGGTGATCCCGCCGTCGGTGACGCTGGACGCGCAGGCCCTGCACGCGGCGCCACGCCTGCGTGCGGTGGGCCGGGTCTCGGCCGGTGCAGAGAACATCGACCAGGAAGCCTGCCACCGCGCGGGTGTGGAACTGGTGCGCCCCTTGAATGCGGCGGCCGGTGCCGAAGCGGAGTTCGTCATCGCCGCGCTGTTGCAGATGCTGCGCCGCGTGCCGGTGCTCACCCCTGACGGCCTGTTGGTGGGGCGCGAACTCCACGGCGCCACGGTGGGTCTGCTGGGCTTGCCCGGCACCGCCAAGCCCTTGACGCGGCTGCTGCGCGCTTTCGGCGCCAACGTGGTGGGCTACGAACCTTCTTTGCACGCCACCGACCCACTGTGGGGCCGCTGGGGGGTGTCGCCGGTGGGCTTGGCCGAGTTGTTCGAGGGCAGCGACGCGGTGTGTGTGCTGCTGACCTACTTCTCGCGGTACCGCGGCCTGATCGGCGAACGTTTCCTGGGCCTGGCCAAGGCGAACCAGGTGCTGGTCAGCCTGGCCCATTCCAGTTTGTTCGACGAGTACGCGTTGGCCCAGGCCTTGACCAGTGGCCGCTTGGCTGCGGCCTGGTTCGACAGCATGGAACCCGGCATGCTGGACCCGGGCCGGCCGCTGCGCCACCTGGACACGCTGCAGGTCACGCCGCACGTGGCCAGCACCACGCTGCAGTCGCGTTCACGCAGCGCCTGGGCCGTGGCCCGGCGCATCGATGAACTGCTGGGCGGCCGGCCCGGTCAGGCCGATTTCACGTCGACGGTGCGAGACGATCTCGCTGACCTCGCAGACGGTCCAGCGCCTGGCTGAAGCCGTCCAGGCGCTCGCGCTCCTGGGCCACCACGGCGGCCGGCGCACGGGCCACGAAACTCTCGTTGCCCAGCTTGGCCTGCGCCTTGGTGATCTCGCCTTCCAGGCGCGCGATTTCCTTGTTCAGGCGCGCGGTTTCGGCTTCGACGTCGATCTCCACAAACAGGCCCAGGCGCACATCGCCGGCCATGGCCACGGGGGCAGCCTGCGTGGCTTCCGCGAAAGCCGCTTCGTCGGTCAGCACGCGCACTTCTGACAAACGCGCCAGCGCCTGCAGCACAGGGGCCGCGGTCTGCATGAAGCCGGCATCGCCCAGACTCAGCAGCGGCACCTTGTCGCCCGGCGCCAGGCTCATTTCGCTGCGCAGCGCGCGGCAGGTGGCCACCACCTGCTTCAGCTGCGCCACCCAGGCGTCGGCCGCCGGGTCGATCTTCTCCAACTGTGCCTGCGGATAGGCCGCGGTGGCGATGGTGTCGGTGCTGCCGTCGGCCTTGCGGCCGGCCACCGGCGCCACGGCGTCCCACAGTTCGGCGGTGATGAAGGGCGCCACCGGGTGCAGCAGGCGCAGCACGGTTTCCAGCGTGCGGATCAGCGTGCGGCGCGTGGCCCGTTGTTCGGCCTCGCTGCCCTGCTGGATCTGCACCTTGGCGATCTCCAGGTACCAGTCGCAGTACTCGTCCCACACGAAGGTGTAGATGGCCTGGGCCACCAGGTCCAGCCGGTAGTCGGCAAAGCCCTGGGCCACGGCGGCTTCCACGCGCTGCAGCTCACTGGCGATCCAGCGGTCCGCTTGGCTGAAGCGCATGTAGCCATGGGCCTTGCCGCCTTCGCCGCAGTCGGCCTTGCTGTGTTCCATCAGGCCGCAGTCCTGGCCTTCGCAGTTCATCAGCACGAAGCGCGTGGCGTTCCAGAGCTTGTTGCAGAAGTTGCGGTAGCCCTCGCAGCGTTTGCTGTCGAAGTTGACGCTGCGGCCCAGCGTGGCCATGGCCGCGAAGGTGAAGCGCAGCGCGTCGGCGCCGTAGCCGGGGATGCCTTCGGGGAATTCTTTCTCGGTGGCCTTGCGCACCTTGGGCGCGGTCTCGGGCTTGCGCAGGCCCTGGGTGCGCTTTTCAAGCAGCGGGGCCAGTTCAATGCCGTCGATCAGGTCCACCGGGTCCAGCACGTTGCCTTCGCTCTTGGACATCTTCTTGCCTTGCGCGTCCAGCACCAGGCCGTGGATGTAGACGTGCTTGAAGGGCACACGGCCGGTGAAGTGCTGGGTCATCATGATCATCCGGGCCACCCAGAAGAAGATGATGTCGTAGCCTGTCACCAGCACGCTGCTGGGCAGGAACAGGTCTTGTTCGATGGTCTTGGCCGGCCAGCCCAGCGTGCTGAACGGCACCAGGGCGCTGGAGTACCAGGTGTCCAACACGTCTTCGTCGCGCGTCAGGCGCTTGCCGGGCCCGACCTTGTCGGCCTGGGCCTGGGCTTCGGCTTCGTTGCGCGCCACGTAGACCCGGCCGTCTTCGTCGTACCAGGCCGGGATCTGGTGGCCCCACCACAGCTGGCGGCTGATGCACCAGTCCTGGATGTTCTTCATCCACTGGTTGTAGGTGTTGACCCAGTTCTCGGGCACGAACTTCACGGCGCCCGAGTCCACGGCCTCGATGGCTTCTTGCGCGATGCTCTTGCCGTTGGCGCCGGCCTTGCTCATGGCCACGAACCACTGGTCGGTGAGCATGGGCTCGATGACCTGGCCCGTGCGCGCGCAGCGCGGCACCATCAGCTTGTGCTTCTTCACCTCGACCAGCAGACCTTCAGCCTCCAGCTGCGCCACGATGGCTTTGCGTGCGGCGAAGCGGTCCTGGCCCACGTAGGCGGCCGGGATGTCGGCCGCTTCGTGTGCACTCACCTTGGCTGCCAGGTCGAAGATGGTCAGCATGGGCAGGCCATGGCGCTGGCCCACCTGGTAGTCGTTCTGGTCGTGAGCCGGGGTGACCTTCACCACACCGGTGCCGAAGGCCTTGTCCACGTAGGCGTCGGCGATCACCGGCACCAAGCGGCCGGTGATGGGCAGGCGCACCTGCTGGCCGATCAAATGCGTGTAGCGCTCGTCTTCCGGGTGCACCATCACCGCGGTGTCGCCCAGCATGGTTTCCGGGCGTGTGGTGGCCACCACCAGGCTGTCGGTGCTGCCTTCCACCGGGTAGCGGATGTGCCAGAGGTGGCCGTCTTCCTCTTCGCTTTCCACCTCCAGGTCAGAGACCGCGCTCTTGAGCACCGGGTCCCAGCTGACCAGGCGTTTGCCGCGGTAGATCAGGCCTTCTTCGAACAGGCGCACAAAGGTCTCGGTGACGATGCCCGAGAGCTTGTCGTCCATCGTGAAGTACTCGCGGCTCCAGTCCACGCTGGCGCCCATGCGGCGCATCTGGCGCGTGATGGTGGCGCCGCTGCTGGCCTTCCAGTCCCACACCTGGGCGACGAAGTTCTTGCGGCCCAGGTCGTGGCGGCTCAGGCCCTGTTCCTGCAGCTGGCGTTCCACCACGATCTGCGTGGCGATGCCGGCGTGGTCGGTGCCCGGCACCCACAGCGTGTTGTGGCCGCGCATGCGGTGGTAGCGCGTCAACGAGTCCATGATGGTCTGGTTGAAGGCGTGTCCCATGTGCAGCGTGCCCGTCACGTTGGGCGGCGGCAGTTGGATGCTGAAGGACGGTTTGGCCGGGTCCAGCGTGGGCTGGTAGACGCCCGAGCCTTCCCATACCGGCGCCCAGCGGGCCTCGATGGCGTTGGGTTCGAAGGACTTGGCAAGCTGGGCGAGGCGGTTCATGGCGGGCTGCTGCAAAACGGCCGGCGCGGCGGAGCGGCGGCCGGGCCCGGTGGTCTGCGGGTGGCAGGCCGCCGGGCCGGTTTCAAGGGCTGGTGCGAGGGCGGAATTGTAGGCGGCGGCCTGTGCAGCGGGGCCTGTGGACCGGCCTGGTTCGGGCAGGGTGGGCGTGCTTTTTTGGCCGCGTGGCCGTGGCCATCGCCGCGGCCGATGTGCGACAAGACGTGACGGCCTGGCCCGGTTCTGTGGTTTCCCTGTCAACGTGGGGGTGGTCTGGGCGGTTGAGGACAGTACGCTGCAGCCGTTTGTCGCCCGTCCAACGGGCCCTTTATTGAAAGCCATGTCGATGAAACAGCTCTTCGCCTTGCGTGTGCCCGGTTCTGCCCGCCAGACCCGCGGCCCCGGCGCCCGGCGCCCGTCCTGGCCCTGGGCCTTGGCGGTTTCGGCCTTGCTGTCGGCCTGCGGTACCGGCGACAGCACCGATCCCAGCGTGCCGGCCAGTTGCAGCGTGGCCGACCAGAACACCTGGTTGTCGGGCTACATGAACGCCACCTACTTCTGGACCGGCCTGTCGCCCAAGCCTTCGCCGGTCGGCTACAGCAGCGTGCCCGGTTACTTCGACGCGCTGCTCTACAACGGCACCAGCCCGAGCTTCCCGGCCGACCGGTGGAGCTACACCCAAACCACCGAGAGCTTCGAGCGCTTCTATGGCGACGGCCAGACCCTGGGTTATGGCCTGTCCGTTGCCGGCGTGGAGGTGACGGGCTTGCCCGACCAGCCGCTGCGCGTGCGTTATGTGGAGCCGCGCTCCGACGCGGCCGCACGGGGCGTGGTGCGCGGCGACGAGGTGGTGTCGGTGAACGGCCGCACGGCCGCCAGCATCATCGCCGCCGACGACTACAGCGCCTTCACCCCGGCCGCTGCGGGCAACACCCTCACGCTGGTGCTGCGCAACACCGCGGGCGACTTGCGCACCGTCACGCTGACGGCCGGCGTCTACACGCTGACGCCGGTGTCCACGACCGCGGTGGTCACCAGCCCCGGCGGGCGCAAGCTGGGCTACCTGGTGGTGAAGGACATGGTCAGCCAGGCTTTGGCACCCATTGACGCCGCCTTCGCGCAGTTCAAGAGCGCGGGCGTGCAGGACGTGGTGCTGGACCTGCGCTACAACGGCGGCGGTCTGGTGTCGGTGGGGGCCAGTTTGGCCAGTTATGTGCCGGGCCCGGCCGCGGCCGGACAGGTGTACGCCGCGCTGCTGTTCAACGACAAGCAGGCCGCGGCCTACAACCAGACCTTCCGCTTTGCCAGCAGCACGCTGGCCGCGGGGGTCAGCCGGGTGTTCGTGCTGACGGGGCCGCGCACCTGCTCGGCTTCGGAGCAGCTCATCAATGCTTTGCGCGGGGTCGGCGTGACGGTGGTGGCCGTGGGCGACACGACCTGCGGCAAGCCCGTGGGTTTCTTGCCGGAAAGCCAGTGCGGCACGACGTTCAGCGCGGTGAACTTCGAATCGGTGAACGCCCGCAACGAGGGCCGTTACTTCGATGGCTTCGGCCCCACCTGCGCCGTGGACGAAGACTTCACCAAAGCCCTGGGTTCCACCAGCGAACCGCTGCTGGCCACCGCGGCAAGTTATGCCGACCGGGGCTTCTGCCCGTTGGTCGAGGCGCAGCCGCTGGCGCGCAACGCCCGCATCCAGGCCTTGGCCCAGCGCCAGGCCGGGCGGCCGTTGGGCGACACCCGGGGCGAGGCCCAGGGCATGTGGGGCCGCTGACGCGCGCCGTGCCGCGCTTCAGCTGAAGCGGCTGACGCGGTTCTTGCCCGCGCGCTTGGCGGCGTACAACTGGGCGTCGGCGTCGGCCAACAGGGCCTGCGGGCTGTCCAGGCTGGGGTGGTCGGCCAGGCCGATGGAGATGGTGACGCGCAGGCTGGGGTGCAGGCCGCTCCAGTCCTGCTGCTCCACGGCTTCGCGGGCGCGCTCGCAGGCGCGTTCGGCCAGCGCGGCGTCGGCCTCGGCGAAGACCATGCAGAACTCTTCGCCGCCGTAGCGCGCCACCAAGTCCACCTGCCGGCAGGCCTGGCGCAGGTGCTGGGCCACCAGGCGCAGCACACTGTCGCCCACACCGTGGCCGAAGACGTCGTTGATGCGCTTGAAGTTGTCGATGTCGCACATGGCCACCGCCAGGGGCTGGCCCGCGCGGCGCGTGCGCTGGAAGGCCTCGGCCAGGTGCTCGTCCAGCCGGCGGCGGTTGGCCAGGCCGGTCAGGGCGTCGGTGCGGGTCAGCTCGGCCAGTTGTTCGGCCTTCAAGCGCTGCAGTTCGGCCTCGTGCTGGGCACGTTCCAGGTCGAAGCGCACCTTCAGCGCGTTCAGCGTGCGCGCGGAGTTTTCGTTGAACTGCGCGCGCTCTTCGGCGTGGAAGGCTTCGTGGGCGGCCAGGGCCGCTTCAAAGCGGCCGGCGGCCTTGTGGGCCAGGGACAGTTGCTCGTGGATGCGCGACAGGTGGTTGCGGCTGCCCGACGCCTGTGCGCTCGCCAGCGCTTCTTCGAGGGCTGCTGTGGCCTCGGCGTGTCGGCCCAGGGCCAGCAGCACCTGGCCGCGCATCGCCACGGCGTGCACCAGGCTGTTGACGACCTGTGTGCCTTCCAAACGTTGAATGGCGTTTTCGATGGTGTCCAGGGCCTCGGCCGTGCGCCCCAGGCGCATCAGGGGCTCGGCCAGGTTGCACCACACCATGGTCTGCATGCCCGGGATCTGCACCCGGGTGGCCAACTGCTCGGCTTCTGCCAGGTGTGCCACCGACTCTTCGAACTGCCCCAGGTTCTTGTAGCCAATGCCCATGTTCATCAGGGCACTGACCGCCATGTCGTCCTCGCCCGCGGCGCGGTAGATGCCCAGGGCCTCGCGGTACATCGCCAAGCCACCGGCGTGGTCACCCGAGCGCGAGCGCACCACGCCGGCGCTCAGCAGGGCGTCGGCCAGGCGCGGCGCCTGCCCCAAGGCCCGGGCCGCCTCGGCCGCGCGGCTGAACCAGCGCAGGCCTTCTTCCAGGTCGCCCATCTGCTCCCACACCATGCCCAGGGCGCGCAGCAGGTCCACCCGCAGCGCGCCTTCGTCGAGCGCCGTCAGGTGGACCAGCGCTTCGGTGAGGATCTGCAGGGCTTCGCGGAAATGCCCCGCGAGCAGCAGCCCGTGGCCCATGACCTTGGCGGCCGAGGCCCGCTGGTGCATGGTGGCGCTGGCACCCAGGCCCGCCAGCGCATCGCGGACATGCTCGAACGCTTGGTAGGGCGCTGACATGTACAGCGACCGTGCGTCCTTCAGCGCGGCCTCGAAGGCCAAGACCTCGGGCGCTGGGGCGGTGGCGGTGTCGGTGCTCACATGAACAGGTGTTCGCCAGCGTTTTCGCCGCCCAGCACCACGTAGTTCACCTTCTTCAGGTCGGCCAGCACCTGGCCACCGGCGTAGCTGATGCTGCTCTGCACGTCCTCGCGCATCTCGCGCAGCGTGTCGGCCAGGTGGCCCTTGATGGGCTCGAGGATGCGCTTGCCTTCCACGTGTTTGTATTCGCCCTTGTTGAAGTCGCTGGCGCTGCCGTAGTACTCCTTGTAGCGCTTGCCGTCGACTTCCACGGTCTGCCCCGGGCTCTCCTCATGGCCGGCGAACAGCGAGCCGATCATCACCATGGCCGCACCGAAGCGCACGCTCTTGGCGATGTCGCCGTGGTGGCGGATGCCGCCGTCGGCGATGATGGGTTTGGTGGCCACGCGCGCGCACCACTTCAGCGCGCTGAGCTGCCAGCCACCGGTGCCGAAGCCGGTCTTCAGCTTGGTGATGCACACCTTGCCCGGGCCCACACCCACCTTGGTGGCGTCGGCGCCCCAGTTCTCCAGGTCGATCACGGCTTCCGGCGTGGCCACGTTGCCGGCGATGACGAAGGTCTGCGGCAGCTTGGCCTTGATGTGCTCGATGGCCTTGCGCACGCTCTCGGCGTGGCCGTGGGCGATGTCGATGGTGATGTAGTCGGCACCCACGCCTTCGGCGGCCAGGCGGTCGATCACCGCGTAGTCGGCGGGCTTCACGCCCGAGCTCAGGCTGACGAACAGGCCGCGGTCGCGCATGCGCTTGGCGAAGGCCACGTTGTCCAGGTCGAAGCGGTGCATCACGTAGAAGTGGCCGCTCTGGGCCAGCATTTCGGCGATGGGCTCGTCAAGCACCGTCTTCATGTTGGCCGGCACCACCGGCAGCTGGAAGCGGCGGCCGCCGAATTCCACCGAGGTGTCGCATTCGCTGCGGCTTTCCACACGGCACTTGCGTGGCAGCAGCAGGATGTTGTCGTAGTCGAAGATTTCCATGGTCAGGCTCCGGTTGGGGCCCCTGGGCGGGGCGTGGCAGGAGAGCGCTTGACCTGGCGGACCGGCCGCCATCGCGAACCGGACGCCAGAATTTGGGCCCGGTGGTCAAGTTTACCCGTCGTGCCGACGGCGTGGTGTGCCCGAACCTGCACGGTCCAGGGCTTGCGAGGCTGGCCGGGCCGGCCCCTGCGGTGCTAGTCTTGTCAGAACTGGGCCCTCACTCACACCCTCCGCATGCCGCCTGAGCAGACGCCGGCTTCCCACCGCCAGCAGGTGCTGCAGCCACCCCCGGTGGACGTGCACCCGTCGCCGGTACGGCTGTTGCGTCGGCAGCGCCAGGAACGCGCCTGGCTGTGGCTGCTGTTGTTCTTGTTGGCCTTGCTGGTGGTGGGTTTGCGCTGGCAGACGCGTCAACAGACCTTGCACGACGACGCCGAGCGTTTGGCCACGCAACTGCGCGCCATCGAACAAAACCTGGTGCGCGAGCTGTACGCGGTGCGTTCCGTGCTGCTGGCCTTGCAGCGCCAGTTGCCGAACTGGCCAGAAGCCACCCGGGCGGAGGCAGCGGTGGCGCACATGCGCACGGTCAGCGACGGCATGGCCGGCGCGCTGAAACTGCAGTGGATGGACCGCGACGGCGTGGTGCTGGCCAGCAACCTGGTGGACGTGCAGGGCCAGGGGCTGGGCGACCGCGAGTATTTCCAGCGCATGCGCCAGGCGCCCAAGCTGGGTGTGTTGGTGGTGTCACAGCCGTTCCAGTCGGTCACCGGTGTGTTTTCCATGAACCTGGCGGTGCCTCTGCTGGACGAACAAGGCCGCTTTGAAGGCGCGCTGGCGGCGACCCTGGACCCCGCCTACCTGGGCAACTTGCTGGGTTCCGTGCGGTACGCGGCCGACATGCGGGCGTTGCTGGTGCACGGCGACGGCTTGGTGGTGGTGGCCGAGCCCGCGGGCGAGTACCCGCTGGGCACCGACCTGTCGGCGCCTGCCAGCATGCTGTCGCGCCACCTCGCCAGCGCACAGCCGGTGTCGGTGCAGTCGGGCAAGGCGCTGGCGGACGGCCAGCCACGCCAAGGCGCCTTCCGCACCCTGCAGCCCCAGGCCTTGCACATGGACCGGCCGCTGGTGCTGGTGGCCAGCCGCCACCTGACGGTGTTGCTGGCCGACTGGCGCCAGCAGAACTGGTTGCTGGCCGCGGCGGGCCTGGTGCTGACGGCGGCTTCACAGGGTGGTTTGCGCGTGGTGCAGCGCCGCCGCCGCGAACAGATGCAGGCCCTGGCGCGTGAGCAGGCCCAGCAACACGAAGCCTCGGAACGCCTTTCGCTGGCCCTGCAGGGTGGCGACTTGGCGCTGTGGGACCTGCACCTGCCCAGCGGCCGCTGCACGGTGAACGACCGCTGGTACACCATGCTGGGCTTGGCGCCCGGGCCGATGGCGGGCCATGCCACGGGGGCTGTACCGGCGGCGGTCGACGACTGGACCGCGCTGCTGCACCCCGACGACCGGGAGGCCGCCCAGGCCGCGCAGGCGGCCCACATCGAAGGCCGGACCCCCGCCTACGAGGCCAACTACCGGCTGCGCCACAGCGAAGGCCATTGGGGGTGGATCCTCGACCGCGGCCGCGTGGTGGAGCGCGACGCCCGTGGCCGGGCGCTGCGCATGGTGGGCACCCACATGGACGTGAGCGAGCGCCACCGGGCCGAGGCCGAACGGCAGATGCTCGAGCGGCATTTGCGGGAAGCGCAGAAGATGGAAAGCATCGGCACGCTGGCCGGTGGCATCGCACACGACTTCAACAACATCCTCGCGGCCATCCTGGGCAACCTGGCGCTGGCGCGGGCCGACCTGGACCCGCTGCACCCGGCCCAGACTTCGCTGCAGCAGATCCAACAGGCGGGCCACCGCGCGCGCAGCCTGGTGCAGCAGATCCTGACCTTCAGCCGCCAACAGCACAGCGAGCCCCGGCCTGTGCTGTTGCAGCAGGTGGTGCAGGAGACGGTGTCGCTGTTGCGCGCCACCTTGCCGGCCGGCGTGCGCCTGGACCTGCAACTGGCGCCGCGCCCCTTGGGTGTGCTGGGCGACGCCACCCAACTGCAGCAGGTGTTGATGAACCTGGGCACCAACGCCTGGCACGCCTTGCCCCAGGCGCGCGGCCGCATTGAGATGGGCTTGGCGGCGGTGGTTGAACCACCGGCCGACCTGCCCGCCTGGGCTGAACTGGCGGCCGGCCCACCGGTGGCCACCGGTTGGGCCCACCTGTGGGTGCGCGACGACGGCACGGGCATGGACGCGGCCACGCGGCAGCGCATCTTCGACCCCTTTTTCACCACCAAGCCGGTGGGGCAGGGCACGGGCTTGGGGCTCAGCGTGGTGCACGGCATCGTGCGGGCGCACCAGGGCCTGCTGGCGGTGCAGACGGCCCTGGGCGAAGGCAGCTGCTTCAGCGTGTACCTGCCACTGTCGGCCGGCGCCGACCAGGCCACGCCGGTCTCCGCGCCGGCCGTGGGCGAGGGGCGCGGCCGTGCCGTGCTGGTGGTGGACGACGACGAGGTCATGGTGCTGATGGCCACGCGGCTGCTGGAGCGGGCCGGCTGGGTGGCCACGGGGTCGCTGTCGGCCGCCGATGCGCTGGCGCAATTGCACAGCGGCCTGCGGTGCGACGTGGTGGTCACCGACCACAACATGCCCGAAGCCTCGGGCTTGGAACTGGTGGCGCAGCTGCGCCGCCAGTGGCCGGCCCTGCCCGTGGTGTTGAGCAGCGGCTACCTCAGCGACGACCTGCGGCAGCAGGCGCAGCGCCTGGGTGTGCGGGCCTTGCTGCACAAAGAGAACACGCTGGAAGAGCTGGCGGCCTTGTTGGCGCGGTTGCTGTCAGCGCCTGTGGCCGAGGCGACCCCGGCGCCCAGCAGCCTGGAAGCGGCGGCGGCGTCGAGCGCTGGCGAGGCCGCGGGCGTGGCGTCTGCGGGGCCGGCTGCGCCGACCGCCCCACCGTCGCCGCACGGCTCCTAAAATCCGCCCATGTCAGAACCCTACTCGCCAGCCCCGGCTGGCGGCTTGGCACCGGCGGCTGCCGGCACCGGCCATGCCCCTGCGCTGCTGCGCAACCTCAACCCCGAACAACTGGCCGCGGTGACGCTGGGCGCCGAACCCGCGCTCATCCTCGCCGGCGCGGGTTCCGGCAAGACCAAGGTGCTGACCACACGCATCGCCTGGCTGCTGCAGACCGGCCAGGTCTCGCCCGGTGGTGTGATGGCCGTGACCTTCACCAACAAGGCCGCCAAGGAAATGCTGACGCGCCTGGGCGCCATGCTGCCGATTGCCGTGCGTGGCATGTGGATAGGCACCTTCCACGGCCTGTGCAACCGCTTCTTGCGCGCGCACTGGAAGCTGGCCGGCCTGCCGCAAGGCTTTCAAATCTTGGACAGCAGCGACCAGCTCTCGGCCGTCAAGCGTGTCATCAAGGGCCTGAACCTCGACGAAGAGCGTTTTGTGCCCAAGCAGGTGACGTGGTTCATCGCCGGCGCCAAGGAAGACGGCCAGCGGCCGGGCGATGTGCCGGTGCGCGACGAACAAACGCGCAAGCTGGTGGACATCTACCAGGTCTACGAAGAACAGTGCCAACGCGAAGGCGTGGTGGACTTCGCCGAGCTGATGCTGCGCACCTACGAGCTGCTGCGCGACAACGACGCGCTGCGCGCGCACTACCAGCACCGCTTCCAGTACGTGCTGGTCGACGAGTTCCAGGACACCAACAAGCTGCAGTACGCCTGGCTGAAGATGTTCGCGCCGCCCGGCGGGGGGCAGGGCGTGTTCGCGGTGGGCGACGACGACCAGAGCATCTACGCCTTCCGCGGCGCGCGCGTGGGCAACATGGCCGACTTCGAACGCGAATACCGCGTGGCGCAGCGCATCAAGCTGGAGCAGAACTACCGCAGCTTCGGCAACATCCTGGACGCCGCCAACGGCCTGATCGAACACAACAGCCAGCGCCTGGGCAAGAACCTGCGCACCGACGCCGGGCCGGGCGAACCCATCCGCGTGTACGAGAGCACCAGCGACTTCGCCGAAGCCCAGTGGTTCCTGGAAGAAGCCCAGGCCCTGCACCGTGCCGGCACGGCGCGCAGCGAAATCGCGCTGCTCTACCGCAGCAACGCCCAGAGCCGCATCATCGAAAGCGCGCTGTTCAACGCCGGCGTGCCTTACCGCGTGTACGGCGGCCTGCGTTTCTTCGAGCGGGCTGAAGTCAAACACGCGCTGGCCTACCTGCGCCTGCTGGAGAACAGCAACGACGACACCAGCTTCCTGCGCGTGGTGAACTTCCCCACGCGGGGCATTGGCGCGCGCAGCATCGAACAGCTGCAGGACGCCGCGCGCACCAGTGGCCGCAGCCTGGCGCAGAGCGTGGGCGCCGTGCCCGGCAAGGCCGGCAAGAACCTGCAGGAGTTTGTGGCCCTGGTGGACCGCATGCGCAGCGCCACCACGGGCCTGACGCTGCGCGAGATCATCGAACACGTGCTGCACCACAGCGGCTTGCTGGACTTCTACCGCACCGACAAAGAGGGCCAGGAGCGGCTGGAGAACCTGGAAGAACTGGTCAACGCCGCCGAAAGCTTCGTCACGCAGGAAGGTTTCGGCAAAGACGCCGTGGCCCTGCCGGTGGACGAAGCCGCGGCCGCCGCGCCCGACGCCGAGACCGGCGAGATCATGTCGCCGCTGGCCGCCTTCTTGACGCACGCCAGCCTGGAAGCCGGCGACAACCAGGCCCAGGCCGGGCAAGACGCCATCCAGCTGATGACGGTGCACAGCGCCAAGGGCCTGGAGTTCGACGCCGTGTTCATCACCGGCATCGAAGAAGGCCTGTTCCCGCACGAACAAAGCCTGAGCGACGCCGACGGCGTGGAAGAAGAGCGGCGCCTGATGTACGTGGCCATCACCCGGGCGCGCAAACGTCTGTACCTGAGCTTCAGCCAGACGCGCATGCTGCACGGGCAGACACGCTACAACGTGAAGAGCCGCTTCTTCGACGAACTGCCCGAGGCCACGCTGAAGTGGCTGACGCCGCGCAACCAGGGTTTCGGCTCGGGTTTTGCGCGGGAATACCAACAGGCCTGGCAGCGTGGCAGCGGCCTGGGCAGCATGGTGGGCGCGGGGCGTGTGCAGCCGGCCTCGCCGTTCGGTGGCGCGCCTGCGGCGGCCCCCGCTTTTGCAGCGTCGCCCCCGCCCATGGCCGAGAAGGCCAGCGGCCTGCGCCCGGGCCAGCACGTGTTCCACACCAAGTTCGGCGAAGGTGTGGTGCTGACACTGGAAGGCAGCGGCGCCGACGCCCGCGCCCACGTGAACTTCGGCCGCCATGGCCCGAAGTGGCTGCTGCTGGCAGTCGCCAAGCTGACACCGGTGGACTGAGCCCGGACGCAGGGGCCCGGAAGGACCCCTGCGCCTGGCGAAGCCTTGGGGGCGATTTCACGCCCCCAAGAGCCGGCGGCGTGTCCCTTCACCCCTAGCCGCCGCCCGACGTGTTCAATCGATGGTCAACAGGCCGGCACGCCCCGTGTCCGGGCCTGCCGGCTTTTCAGCGGTCACGCTGCGTGCGTGGATGTCCACCAGCCAGCGGCGGCCCGATTCATCGACGATGCGCAGCCGCGCATCGGGCAGGGCTTCCATGCTGCTGAAGAATACGTCCTGCGCGTCGCCTTCCAGGCCGGGCTGGCGCAGGTTCTCGTACACCTTCAGCGTCCACAGGCGCTTTCCGCTGTGGTCAAAGGCGTCCAGCCAGCCGCCCACCTGCCCGTCCACTTGGGGGTCGCCGTGGCGTTGCTGGAAACGAAGGCCACCCACCACCACGGGCGGCACCACCGTCGGTGGGGGGCGGCTGGCGCTGGAGCTGGCCGAGGCGCTGGTGGACGGTTGGGTCGTGGGGGTGGAAATGGGGGGAGGCAGGCTCATGGGGGAAATCTCCTTGGAAGACACGCAGGCGGCAGCGGCCATGCCCAGCACGGCGCCCAAGGCGCGGCGGGCCGTGGTGCGCCACCAGCGGCCTGGGCTGGTGTAAACAAAGGCCTCGTTTTCTTCCAGGCTGGAGTTGGTGCGGCGCTCGTGCGGCGAGTCGGTGAGGATGACCCCACCCTTCTTCAAGCCACTGGCGATGTACAGCAGATGGCTGCGCAAGGTCGCGGCAAAGGCTGTGATTCTGGCGGTCTCGTTGGTCGTTCCGGCTGGCACGAACCAGCGCCGGAACAGCTTTCGGTGGGCGTGGTCCATCGGCGAGCCGGCCACCACCAGGGTCTTCTGCACCCATGCCAGACCTGTCTGGCAGGCCAGGGCCAGGTCCTTCTGGGTGGTCTGTGGGAAGCGTTCTTTGTCGCTGGCCAGCATCTGGTCGACCCAGGACTGGTTCTCTCCTTGGAATTCCATGGGGTAGTTGCCCAAGGCTTCTGGCAGCGACAGGATCCAGATGCGCTGTTTGCTGAAACTCTCGTGGTAGTTCAAATGTCGAAGGGTCTTGAGTGACAACACATGCGCCTGGCGAAGCCTTGGGGGCGATTTCCCGCCCGCAAGGGCCAGAAGTGGCTGAGGCGTATCGCCCTGCGCTGATCGGCCCATGACGGCAGCATGACAGTGCCGCAAGCTTGTCATGGCGGCGTCACGGGTGCGTCATGGCCGATTCACGGCGGCTCTACAGCATGGCGGGTTGTTGTTCATCCTGTAAACCACCATGCAAGACACCCACCCGTCCAGCCACCGCGCCCAGTTCGACGAAGAAGACGCCAACACCAGCGGCAACCCGCACTTTGAACAGGTGCTCGAAGCCCGCCTGAGCCGCCGCGGCCTGCTGCGTGGCGCCGTGGGCACCGCCACCACCGCCGTGTTCGGCAGCGTGGCACTGACGGCCTGCGGCAGCGACGACGACGGCAAGCCCAGCACTGGCGAAACGCCCAAGATGGTGAGCAGCCTGAGCTTCGCCGCCGTGGGCAAGAGCCTGGCCGACACCGTGGTGGTGCCCGCCGGCTACACCGCCAAAGTGCTGTACGCCCTGGGCGACCCGCTGACCGCCGGCACCGCCGCCTACAAAAACGACGGCACCGACACCGACTACGACAAGCGCGCCGGCGACCACCACGACGGCATGGACTTCTTCCCGTTGTCGGCCGACGGCAAGCCCAGCACCAGCGCCAACGACCGCGGCCTGCTGGCTGTGAACCACGAGGCCACCACCGACGAGACCCGTTCATCGTTCTTCCTGCACGCCAACGGCGGCACCAGCACGCTGCCGCGTCCGGCCGACGAGGTGAACAAGGAACTGGCCATCCACGGCCTGTCCGTGGTGGAAGTGAAGGTGAACAACGGCGCCTGGGGCACGGTGCAGGGTTCGGCCTTCAACCGCCGCATCACCACGCTGACCGAGTGCGACATCACCGGCCCGGCACGCGGCGACGCGCTGCTGGTCACGCGTTACAGCCCCTCGGGCCAGATCACGCGTGGCACGCTGAACAACTGCGGCGCAGGCCGCACGCCCTGGGGCACCTACCTCAGCGGTGAAGAGAACTGGGCCGGTTATTTCACGCGCCCGGTGGGGGACAACGCCGCGCGTGGCAACGACAAGAGCGTGGCCGCGCTGAACCGCTACGGCCGCAGCGAAGGCGCCACCTCGCGCCACGGTTGGGAAAGCGCCGGCACCGAGGACATCTACGCCCGCTGGATCAACGCCAAGACCGGCATGTCCACCACCGGTGCCGACGACTACCGCCACGAGATGAACGGCATGGGCTACCTGGTGGAGCTGGACCCGTACGACGCCAGCACCCGCCTGAAAAAGCGCAGCGCCTTGGGCCGCTTCGCCCACGAAAGCGGCGCCTTCTCGGTGCCCGTGGCCGGCCAGCCGCTGGCCGTCTACATGGGCGACGACTCGCGCGGCGAGTACATCTACAAGTTCGTCACCACCGCCACCTGGAACGCCGCCGACGCCACGCCCAGCGACCGCTTGGCCACCGGCGCCAAGTACCTGGACAGCGGCAAGTTGTACGTGGCCAAGTTCAACAGCGACGGCACCGGCCAGTGGATTGAACTGACCACCGCCGCCATTCCCAGCACCTACACCACCTACAGCTTCGCCAACCAGGCCGACATCTGCGTGAACACCCGCCTGGCCGCCGACGCCGTGGGCGCCACGCGCATGGACCGCCCGGAGTGGTGCTCGGTGCACCCGGTGACCGGCGAGGTCTACTTCACGCTGACCAACAACAGCAACCGCCGCACCGTGGCCAGCAGCAGCTCGCAGATGGTGGTGGACAGCGCCAACCCGCGCGCCTACAGCGACACCAAGGGCACGGCCACGCAGCAGGGCAACGTCAACGGCCACATCCTGCGCTTGCGTGAGGGCAACAACGGCACCGCGGCCACGGCTTTCACCTGGGACGTCTACCTGTTCGGCGCCGAGGCCGGTGCCGACGCCGGCCTGGTGAACCTGAGCAGCCTGACCGCCGACCAGGACTTCTCCAGCCCCGACGGCCTGTGGTTCAGCCCGGCCACCGGCATCTGCTGGATCCAGACCGACGACGGCGCCTACACCGACACCACGAACTGCATGATGCTGGCCGGCATTCCCGGCCGCGTGGGCGACGGTGGCAAGAAGACACTGACCTACAGCACCACGCAGAAGGTGGACACCTACGTGGGCCAGGCACCCACAGCCGACACGCTCAAGCGCTTCCTGGTGGGGCCGAAAGACAGCGAGATCACCGGCATCTGCGAAACGCCCGACGGCAAGACGATGTTCATCAACATCCAGCACCCGGGCGAAGGCACGGCCATGGCCAACGTGGCCGACCCCACGAAGTACACCAGCCAGTGGCCGGCCAACGCGGGTTACGGTGCCGGCAAGCGTCCGCGCTCGGCCACCATCGTCATCACGCGCAACGACGGCGGTCGCATCGCCGGCTGACGTCGCATCAGCGGCGGCCTGCCGGTGCCAGCCGGCCGGCCGCCAGGGCGGCGACGCCACCCCGACGAAGGGCCTGCCTGTGCAGGCCCTTTTCCTTTGGGCGGGGCAGGCGCTGGTCGCCGAGCCTCAAGCGCTCTTAAAAGGTGCCCCGGCTTTGCCGGGCACCTTCATCCCCCCGGGGGGGGGCGGGCTGGGTGAAGCCCGGCCCTGGGGGGTGCTCAGCTGGTTTCGCCGGTCCCGGGGCCCGCGCCGCCAAAGCTGTCGTTGAAGGCGAAGATCAGCGAGACGTAGAACACCGTGCTGAAGGCCATGGCCAGCGGTGCGGCCAGCGTGCTGACCAGGCTGCCCAGGCCCAGCAGGCCGCCCAGCAGGGCCAGCGCCATCGAAAAGCCCAGGAAGCTTGCGCCCCAGGCCGCGCTGTACACCGCGAACGCGCCCTTGCAGCGCCAGATGGCCAGGGTGCTGGAAAACAGCGCTTGTGCCACGCCTTGCGAGCCCCAGTGCACCAGGGCCGGCGCGTGCCAGAACGGCACGGCCAACAAGGTGGCCAGCGCCGCCGTCAACAGCACGGCGTTCTGCAGGTTGGGGTCGCCCACCGCGGCGAGCACGGCTTCGCTGGTGGCTTTGGGGTCGGCCATCACGGCCTGCAGGCGTTCGAAAGCCCCGTCGGCCACCCAGGCGCCTAGCACCATCACCAGCACGGCCAGGCCTGCATACAGCGAGCACAGCTGCAGCAAGGCGCGGCGGCGCCCGGGGTCGGCGCGCAGCGGTTCGATGAACTGACCCGGGTGCACCGGGCCGTCCAGCAGCGCCGACTGGCTGGCCACCATGAAGCCCAGCGACAGCAACGGCGACAGCGCAAACGGCAGCACCGCGCCCAGCAGCGGCACCAGGCTCAACACCACCGCGGACAGCAGGAACACCGCAAAGAGCGCGGTGAAGGCCAGCGGGCGCCGCAGGAACAGGCGGAAAGCATCACCCAGCCAGTTCAGGCCACGGGCAGGGGGAACGGTCTTGAGCAGCAAGGGCATAGGGGCGGCCAGCGGGGCAGGGTGCGGTCGGCCGGCGTTCAGCGCGGCGGGTGCCAGGGGGCGGCGATGCGGTGGCGCAGCACGCGCTCGAAATGGCCGGGGTCCTTGGGTTGCAGCAGCGCGGCGCTGCGCGGCAGGTGCCAGTCCCACAGGCGAGACAACCAAAAGCGCAGGGCCGCGGCGCGCAACAGGGCCGGCACCAGGCGGTGCTCGCCCGGCGTCAGCGGGCGCACGGCCTCGTAGGCCTGCATGAAGGCCGTGGCGCGCGCTTCGTCCAGGCGGCCGCTGTCCAGGTCGCAGCACCAGTCGTTCAGGCACACGGCCACGTCGAACAGCAGGGTGTCGGTGCCCGCGAAGTAGAAGTCGAAGAAGCCGCACAGGCGGTCTTCGCCGGCGGTCTCGTCGAACATCACGTTGTCGCGGAACAGGTCGGCGTGGATGGGGCCACGCGGCAGGGCCTGGCCGGCCGGCGAGGCGGCCAGCGCCTGCTGGAACGCCAGTTCTTCGGCCAGCAGTTGGGCCTGGTCGGGCTGCAGGTGGGGCTGCACGACGGCCGCCGTGTCCACCCACCAGTCCAGCCCGCGCAGGTGGGCCTGCTGCAGCGGGAAGTCGGCGCCGGCCAGGTGCATGCGGGCCAACATGGCGCCCACCTGGGTGCAATGGGTGTCGACCGGCGCCAGGCGGTGGCCGCCGGGCAGGCGTGTCACCACGGTGGCGGGCTTGCCAGCCACGGTGTGCAGGATCTCGCCCTGCGCGTCGGCCTGCGGTGCCGGCACCGGGATGCCCTTGCGCGCCAGGTGCTGCATCAGCCGCAGGTAGTAAGGCAGTTGTTCCGGCGACAGGCGCTCGAACAGCGTCAGCACCCACTGGCCTTGCGCCGTGGTGGCGTAGTAGTTGGTGTTCTCGATGCCCGAACGGATGCCGCGCAACTCCGTCAACGGGCCCAGGCCCAGGCGTTGCAACAAGGCGCTGGCTTCGGCCGCGCCCACTTCCGTGTAGACCGCCATGGGGGCTTTCTGGAAAAAAGGGGGTGGAAAGGCGAAAAAGGGTTCAGAAGTCGAACGACCAGAGGCGCTGCCCCGCCACCTGGCCGGGGGCCGCCGGCGCCCGCGCCGCGTTGGGCGGCATGATCTGGTAGGGCGCCACGCCGCGCAGCTTGCTGTGCACGGTGATGCGCTGCACCTGGCCACGCACCTTCAGCTCTTCGATGCGCACGTTGTCGTCTTCCACCACGCTGCGGCTGGCCGCGGCCTCGTTGGCCGGCGGCGCGGGGGGCTGGTCGGGCAGGCCTGCTGGCGGGGTGTAGGTGGATGCCAGCACGGGCCGGGCCACCGCCGGGGCGCTGGCCGCGGGCGTGGCGGCTGCCGCAGGCGCCGCCGGTGCCTGTGCCCAGGCGGCCATGCCGGCCAGCCCCGTGAACAGGGCGCACACCAGGGTGCGGAAGGCGGACAGGGCGCGGGGGTGCGGGGAACCCATGGCCGCATTCTAGGTTCTGGGGGCCCGCAGCCGCCGCCGGGCCCCGCGGCGCTGGGGACACCCTGGCACTGCGCGGCGCCCAGCCCCGCCAGCGGGGGCGACAATGCCGGCATGAGCGCGCCAGACACCCCCCAAGCCCCGCCACCCGCCAGCCCCGACACCCGCCCCACCATGCTGCTGGTGGACGGTTCCAGCTACCTCTACCGCGCCTACCACGCCATGCCCGACCTGCGTGGGCCCGAGGGCGTGCCCACGGGCGCCGTGCACGGGGTGGTGAACATGATGACCTGGCTGCGCGAGCACATCGCCGCCGAACACGCCGTGTGTGTGTTCGACGCCAAGGGCCCGACCTTCCGCGACGAGTGGTACCCCGACTACAAAGGCCACCGCCCGCCCATGCCCGACGACCTGCGCGCGCAGATCGCGCCCATCCATGAGGCCGTGCGCCTGCTGGGCTGGCCGGTGCTGGAGGTGCCCGGCATCGAGGCCGACGACGCCATCGGCACGCTGGCGCGCGTGGCCGAGGCCAGCGGCCACCAGGTCGTCATCTCCACCGGCGACAAAGACCTGGCCCAGTTGGTGACGCCCCACGTCAGCCTGATCAACACCATGGCCAAACCGCCGGAACGGCTGGACGTGGCCGGCGTGGCCGACAAGTTCGGTGTGCCGCCCGACCGCATCATCGACTACCTCACGCTCATTGGCGACGCGGTCGACAACGTGCCCGGCGTCGAAAAGGTGGGCCCCAAGACCGCCGTGAAGTGGCTGCAGGAACACGGCAGCCTGGACGGCGTGGTGGCCGCGGCCGCCAGCATCACGGGCGGGGCCGGCGAGAACCTGCGCACGGCGCTGGACTGGCTGCCCCTGGGCCGCCGCCTCATCACCGTGAAAACCGACTGCGACCTGGCCGAGCACGTGCCCGCCTGGCCGGGCCTGGACGCGCTGGCGTTGCGCGAGCCCGACCGTGAAGGCCTGCTGGACTTCTACGCGCGTTACGGCTTCCGCAGCAGCCTGCGCGCGCTGCAGCAGCAGCTGGGCATCGAAGCCCCCGCCACCGCCATGCCAGCGCAGCAGGCTTCGGCCACGCCGGGTCTGTTTGACGACCTGCCCACACCGGCCCCCACCCAGGCCTTGGCGCACGAGTACGAGACCGTGCTGAGCTGGGAAGCGCTGGACGCCTGGTTGCCGATGCTTTTGGCCGCGCCCCTGGTGGCGCTGGACACCGAGACCGATTCGCTGGAGCCGCTGAAGGCGCAGATCGTGGGCATCAGCTTCGCGGTGGAGCCTGGCCGCGCGGCCTATGTGCCCACCGGCCACACCTACCCCGGCGCGCCAGAGCAGCTGCCGTTGGACGGCGTTCTTCAGCGCCTGCGTCCTTGGCTGGAAGACGCCAGCCGGCCCAAGCTGGGCCAGAACATCAAGTACGACCGCCATGTCTTCGCCAACCACGGCATCACCGTGCAGGGTTATGTGCAAGACACCATGTTGGAAAGTTATGTGCTGGAAGCGCACAAGAGCCACGGCCTGGAAGCGCTGGCCGAACGCCACTTGGGCCGCAAGGGCCTGAGTTACGAAGACCTGTGTGGCAAGGGTGCGCACCAGATTCCTTTCGCCCAGGTGGACCTGGAACGGGCCACGCGCTATTCCGGCGAAGACAGCGAGATGTGCCTGCAGTTGCACCAGCAGCTGTGGCCGCGCGTGCAGGCCGACGCCGGCCTGCGCTTCGTGTACGAGCAGATCGAGGTGCCGGTGGGCGCCGTGCTGCAGCGCGTGGAGCGCAACGGCGTGTTGATCGACACCACCGTGCTGGCGCGTCAGAGCCATGAACTGGCCGAGCGCCTGGTGGCACTGGAGCAAGAGGCCTACACCTTGGCCGGGCAGCCGTTCAACATGGGCAGCCCCAAGCAGATCGGCGAGATCCTGTTCAACAAGCTGGGCCTGCCGGTGAAGAAGAAAACCGCCACCGGCGCGCCCAGCACCGACGAGGAGGTGCTGCAGGAACTGGCGGCCGACTACCCGCTGCCCGGCAAGCTGCTGGAGCACCGCAGCCTGGCCAAGCTGAAGAGCACCTACACCGACAAGCTGCCGTTGATGGTGAACGCCGCCACCGGCCGCGTGCACACCAACTACGCCCAGGCCGTGGCCGTGACCGGCCGCCTGGCCAGCAACGACCCCAACCTGCAGAACATCCCCATCCGCACGGCTGAAGGTCGGCGCGTGCGCGAGGCCTTCATCGCGCCGGCGGGCCATGTGCTGATGAGCGCCGACTACTCGCAGATCGAACTGCGCATCATGGCCCACATCAGCGAAGACCCGGCCCTGCTGCGCGCCTTCGCCGAAGGGCTGGACGTGCACAAAGCCACCGCCAGCGAGGTGTTTGGCGTGCCGGTGGCCGAGGTGTCCACCGAGCAGAGCCGTTACGCCAAGACCATCAACTTCGGCCTCATCTACGGCATGGGCGCCTTTGGCCTGGCCAGCAGTTTGGGCATCGAGCAGAAAGCGGCCAAGGACTACATCGACCGCTACTTCGCGCGCTTTGCCGGCGTGAAGCGCTACATGGACGAAACCCGCCTGCTGGCCAAGGAAAAAGGCTACGTGGAGACCGTGTTCGGCCGCCGCCTGTGGCTGCCCGAGATCAACAGCGGCAACGGCCCGCGCCGCAGCGGCGCCGAGCGCCAGGCCATCAACGCGCCCATGCAGGGCACGGCGGCCGACCTCATCAAGCTGGCGATGATCGCCGTGCAGAAGACGCTGGACGCCGAGGGCCGGGCCACCCGCATGGTGATGCAGGTGCACGACGAACTGGTGCTGGAAGTGCCGCAGGCTGAACTGGACTGGGCGCGCGAAGCGCTGCCCCGCCTGATGGCCGGCGCCGCCACCTTGAAGGTGCCGCTGCTGGCCGAGGTGGGTGTGGGTGCCAACTGGGAGCAGGCGCACTGAGAGGTTGAGCGTCTTTCGCCCATGCCCGCCTTGACGCGCCTTTCGGGCACGGCCGAAAAACGCTCAACCTCTGAGCCCCTGTCGGTGCCGGCTTGGGGGGCTTGTGTGACATGTCACAAAGCTGAAGCGTTGCAGTTTTAGACTGTCCGGATGTCCGAAAGTCTTCCTGGTCAGGCGTCGCCTGAAGCCGCCGCCCCGCTGGCCCCCTTCGCCTTGCTGAGCCGCGAGCAGGGCACGCTGGAATTCAACCGCCGTGTGCTGGCCCAGGCCCAGCGGGCCGACGTGCCGCTGCTGGAGCGGCTGCGTTACGTCACCATCGTCAGCAGCAACCTCGACGAGTTCTTCGAGGTGCGGTTCGCCGACGCCATCGAGGCCGCGCGCAAGGCCGGCAACGCGGCCACCTCGGCCGACCTGGCGGCGGTGGCGCGTGCGGCCCACGACATCATCGACGCGCAGTACGCCGTCTTCAACGACGACGTGATGCCGGCCTTGGCCGCGCACGGCATCGTGGTGCTGAACCACGCCGACCGCGACGACGCGCAGCGCCAGTGGGTGGCCAAGTTCTTCGAAGCCCAGGTGCGCCCATTGTTGGTGCCGGTGAGCCTGGACCCCAGCCACCCCTTCCCGCTGGTGGCCAACAAGTCGCTGAACTTCATCGCCCGCTTGGGCGGTCGCGACGCCTTCGGGCGCAGCAGCAACGGCATTGCCATCGTGAAGGTGCCGCGCGTATTGCCGCGGGTCATCAAGCTGCCGGCCAGCGTATGCGCCCCGGGGCAGCAGGGTTTTGTGCTGCTGTCCAGTGTGATCCGCGCCCACCTGGGCGACCTGTTCCCCGGGCGCGAGGTGTTGGCGTTCTCGCAGTTCCGCGTCACGCGCGACAGCGACTTGGACGTGGACGAAGACGACGTCACCAACCTGCGCCAGGCGCTGCGCACGGGCCTGACCACCCGCCACTTCGGCCAGGCCATCCGCCTGGAGGTGGTGAAGAGCTGCCCGCCGGAGCTGAGCAGTTTCCTGCTGGAACAGTTCGAACTGCCCGAACTGGCCATGTACAAGGTCAACGGTCCGGTGAACCTGGTTCGCCTGAACCAGTTGATCGACCAGGCCGAGGCCGACAGCCTGCGGTTTGTGCCCTACGAAGCGCCTTGGCCGGAAAAGCGCCTGCCGCGCGACCGCTCGATGTTCGCGACGCTGCGCGCCGGTGACGTGCTGCTGCACCACCCCTTCGAAAGCTTTGAGCCGGTGGTGCAGTTCCTGCGCGAAGCCGTGCACGACCCCGACGTGCTGGCCATCAAACAAACCGTCTACCGCACCGGCACGCAGAGCGTGCTGATGGACCTGCTGATCGAGGCCGCGCGGCGTGGCAAGGAAGTGATGGTCGTGGTGGAGCTGAAGGCCCGCTTCGACGAAGAAGCCAACATCAACTGGGCCGAACGCCTGGAGGCTGTGGGCGCGCAGGTGGTCTACGGCATCGTGGGCCTGAAGACCCACGCCAAGCTGCTGCTGGTGCCCCGCCGCGAAGGCACACGCCTGCGGCGGTATGCCCATTTGTCCACCGTCAACGACACCCCGCGCACGGCGCGGCTGTACACCGACATTGGCTACCTGACGGCCGACGCTGGCCTGACCGCCGACGCCGACGCGGTGTTCCTGCAGATCGCCAGCCAGGCCCGCATGAGGTCGGCCAACCACCTGGTGACCGCGCCCTTCTTGCTGCACCGGCGCATGGTGCGCCACCTGCAGCAGGTGGCGGCCTCGGCCACGGCCGGCTTGCCGGCGCGTGTGGTGGTGAAGGTGAACTCGCTGACCGACCCGGGGCTGATCGACGCCCTGGTGCAGGCCAGCCGTGCGGGGGCGCAAATCGACCTCATCGTGCGTGGCGCCTGCATGCTGCCGCCTGGCGTGGCCGGTCACAGCCACAACATCCGCGTGCGCTCGGTCATCGGCCGTTTCCTGGAGCATTCGCGCATCCTGTACTTCCGCTGGGGCCCGGAAGACACCGACGAGGCGCTGTACCTGAGCAGCGCCGACTGGATGAGCCGCAACATGTTCCGCCGTGTGGAAGTGGCCTGGCCGGTGCGCGACCCGGCACTGCGCCAGCGTGTCATCGACGAGGGCCTGGTGCCCTACCTGCACGACGAGCGCGACGCCTGGCAGTTGCAGTCAGACGGCCAGTACCGCCGTGTGGCAGACACCGGCCTCAGCGCGCAGGCCGCGCTGGCCCAGCGGTTCCCGGATTGAGCGCGGTGATGGACCTCATCCTCTGGCGCCACGCCGATGCGCTGGACATGCGCGAGGTGCAGGACGACCATGACCGCGCCCTCACGCCCAAGGGCGAGCGCCAGGCCCAGCGCATGGCCGACTGGCTGAACCGCCAACTGCCCGCCAGCACCAAGGTGCTGTGCAGCCCGGCGCGCCGTGCGCAGCAAACCGTGGCCGCGCTGGACCGCAAGTTCAAGACCTTGCCGGCCCTGGCGCCCGATGGCACGGTGGACGCGCTGTTGCAGGCCGCACGGTGGCCCGAGCAACGCGAGCCTGTGCTGGTGGTGGGCCACCAGCCCGCGCTGGGCCTGACGGCGGCCTACCTGCTGTCGGGCCAAGCCCAGGCCTGGGCCTTGCGCAAAGGCAGCGTGTGGTGGCTGCGTGGCCGCGAGCGCGACGGCCGCTTCCAGGTCGTTCTGCACGCCATGCTGGCGCCGGACATGGTTTGACCCTCAACGCCCCGGCCGCAGGCCAACAACGCACCGCCATGGTGCGGTGGCACCGCAGCACGGGGCTGGCCACACCGGCGTTTGCAGGGGCGCGGTGCCCCAGGACCGGGGCAAACCCCAGGCCCCGACTTGCGCGAGCGCAGGCCGAGGCGCCTGGGCTTGGCGCCACAATCGGCCTGACATGCCGCCCCCCATGCCTTCGACCATGCCTTGGCCCTTGACGTTGGCGACCACCCCGTCTGCAGGGCGGGTGCGGGGACCGTTGGTGCAGGCCGCCCGCAGCCCCCGGGTATGAACAGCGGCGTGCTGCCCACCACCCGTCTGACCCCTTGGTGGGTCTTGCTGTTGGGCGTGCTGGCCGTCAGCGCCGTCATCGCATTGCTGCACCACGACCAGCGCAGCCGGTTGGCGGAAGCCACGGCCGTGCTCAGCGACCTGTGCCGCGCCGACGACACGCTGACCGAAGGCGCCATGCACCTCTTGTTGGCCCGCGAAGGGCTGGACCAGACGTGGTCGCGCCAGCGCGGCCAGGCGCTGCTGACCCAGGCCATGCTGGACTACGACCGCAGCGCGCGCCACCTGGCCGACCGCCTGGCCGTGCCCGACACGCTGCAGCCGCGCGTGCTGGCCTTGCGCCAACTGCTGCAGGCACCGGTGCCCTTGCCAGAGCCCGCCGCGCAGGCGGCCTACGAACTGGCTCTGCACCGGGCCCTGCAGGCGCTGCACCACGAAGCCGATGTGCTGGACCATGCCCTGCGCCAGCGGCTGGAAGAGCTGGCCCACCGCCAGAACGCGGTGTTCATGGCCGGCTTGGCGCTGTCGGCCTTGTTGGTGGCGGTGGTGGCCATCGTGGTCTGGCGCGGTGAGCGCCGGCGCCGCCACGCCGAGGTGTCGCTGCGCAACAGCGAGGTGCGCTTTCGCGGCCTGGTGGAGCAAAGCGGCTCCGGCATCCTGATGATCGAAGATGGGTTGGTGACCTACGTCAACCCGCGCGCAGCGGCCATCGCGGGCCGTCCGGCCGCCGAACTCATCGGCGTGCCGGCCCTGAACCTGGTGGTGCCGGAAGACCGCGACCGGCTGCACCAGGCTTTCGAGCGCCTGGCCGGCGGTGCCGAGCCGCTGCGCTTCAACCAGCACTACACGCTGTTGCGCGGCGATGGCAGCACCACACAGATCGAGGTGCACTCCAGCAGCGCCTGGCTGCAAGGGCGCACGGTGCTGATGGGCGTGTTCCAGGACATCAGCGAACAGCGCCAGGTCGAGCAGCAGCAGCTGGAGTCCGCCCAGATGGTGCAGGCCATCCAGGACTCGGTGCTTGAACAGATGGTGGTGCTGGACGCCAATGGCCGTGTGCTGACGGTGAACGCCGCCTGGCTGGACCTGTTGGCGCGCCAGCACGAGGCCGGCCGGGGCGGTGCGCAACAAGTGCTGCCGGGCGTGGACTTCCTGGCGCTGCAAGGCCCAGTGCACGGCGAGCCGCCCGAGCAGACCGCGGTGCTGATGGCCGGCGTGCGCAGTGTGCTGTCGGGCGAACGCGACCTCTTCGACATGGAAACCGAAGCCTGGTTGGCCGGCGGGCGCCGCTGGTACCAGCTGGCGGTGACGCGGCTGCGTGTGCCGCGCGGCGGCGTGGTGCTGGCCTGGGACGACACCACACCGCGCCGCCTGGCCGAGCGCGCGTTGCGCGCCAGCGAGGCGCACTACCGGTCCATGGTGACGGCACTCAACGACGGCGTCATCATTTTCGACCGCGACGCCGTGGCCCTGGCCTGCAACCCCGCGGCCGAACGCATCCTGGGGGTCGGCCAGGCCGAGATGCGCGCCTCGCGCATCCCCGCCACCGAATGGCCCGTGAGCCGGCCCGACGGTTCACCGCTGCCGCCTGAAGAAATGCCGCTGGCGTGTGTGTTGTCCACGGGACAAGCCCAGCGGGGGGCCGTGCTGGCCTACCGGCGGCAGGACGGCGACCTGGTCTGGCTGCACGTCAACGCCGAGCCGCTGCACGACGAAGCCACAGGGCTGTTGAACGGCGCGGTGGTGTCGTTTGCCGACATCAGCGAACGCCACCGCGCCGAGGCTTCGCTGGCCAGCTACCAGCAACAACTGGAACAGCGTGTGGCCGAACGCACGGCGGAACTGCAGGCCGCACTGGCCGCGCAAGGCGAGACCGACGCCTTCTTGCAGACCGTGGCCGACAACCAGCCCACGCTGATCGCCTTCTGGGACAGCGAACAGCGCCTGCGCTTCGCCAACCGCGCCTACCTGAATTGGTTCGGCCTGCAGGCCTCCGAGGTGCTGGGGCGCAGCCTGCAGGAGGTGCTGGGCGCCACGGCGCTGCCGGCCTTGTTGGGCGAGGGCCTGAGCGATCTGCACAAACCCAGCAGTGGCCCGCTGACGCTGCAGGGCGACGGCGGCCGCGAAGGCCACTTCTGGGTCTACCGCCTGCCCAACGTGCAGGCCGGCACGCGCAGCGGGCACTTCTTCTTCGCCACCGACATCACCGAACTGCGCGTGGCCGAAAGCCGGCTGGAAGCCGCCCACCAGGCCTTGACGGAAGCCGAGAAGCTCTCGCGCCTGATCGCCGACAACGTGCCCGGGCGCGTGGGCTACTGGAGCGCCGACGGCCAGTGCCGCTTCGTCAACCGGGTCTACTGCGAGTGGCACGGCGTGCGCCCGGAGGCCGTGTTGGGCCGCAGCCTGCAGGAGATGGTGGGCCCCACCGAATACGCCGCCATCCAGCCCTTCATCGACGCCGTGCTCGACGGGGTGCCCCAGGGCTACGAGCGCGTGGAGCGCCGTGGCGGCCACCTCTCGGCCTACACCTGGACGCAGTGCGTGCCGGACCTGCGTGACGGCAAGGTGCAGGGCTTCTTCACCCTGGCCACCGACATCACGCCGGCGCGCCTGAGCGAGCGCCGCTTGCTGGAGATGAACGACGCCCTGGCCAGCGCGCGCGACCGTGCCGAACAGGCCAACCAGGCCAAGAGCGCCTTCCTGGCCAACATGAGCCACGAGATCCGCACGCCGATGAACGCCATCATCGGCCTGACCCACCTGCTGCAGCGCGACATCCAGGTGCCGCAGCAGCGTGAGCGCCTGGCCAAGGTGGGCGACGCGGCCCACCACCTGCTGGCGCTGATCAACGACATCCTGGACCTGTCGAAGATCGAAGCCGGCAAGCTGACGCTGGAGACCGTGGACTTCAACCTGGAGCAACTGCTCCAGCGCAGCCTGTCGCTGGTGGCCGACCGGGCGGCGGAAAAAGGCCTGGTCCTGCAGGTGCAGGCGCAGGACCTGCCGGTGCAACTGCGTGGCGACCCCACCCGGTTGTCCCAGGCCCTGCTGAACCTGTTGAGCAACGCGGTGAAGTTCACCGACCGCGGCAGCGTCACGCTGGCGGCCAGCCAGCTGGCCGCCGACGACACCGGCTGCACGCTGCGGTTCGATGTGCGCGACACCGGCATCGGCATCGCCGCCGACAAGCTGGGCGACCTGTTCAACACCTTCGAACAGGCCGACAGCTCCACCACCCGCCGCTACGGTGGCACCGGCCTGGGCCTGGCCATCACGCGGCGCCTGGCCGAGCTGATGGGCGGAGAAGTGGGCGTGCACAGCCAGCCCGGCGAGGGCAGCACGTTCTGGCTGACCGCCCGCCTGCAGGCCGGCACACCAGGCTTGCTGGACCTGCGGGCCAGCATGGCCGGTTTGCGGGCCCTGGTGGTGGACGACCTGCCCGAGGCCCGCGCTCACCTGAGCCTGCTGCTGAACCAGCTGGGCCTGCGCGCGCACAGCGTGGGCGGTGGTGCCGCGGCGCTGGAACACCTGCAGGCCGCGTTCCAAGCCGGTGAGCCTGTGGATGTGCTGGTGCTGGACTGGGTGATGCCGCACATGGACGGCCTGGAGGTGCTGCGGCAACTGCCCGCCCTGGGCCTGTGCCACCCGCCGGCCTGTGTGCTGGTGAGCGCCAGCGCCGGCCCGGAGTTGTTGGCGCGGGCGCAAGCGCTGGGGGTGCAGCAGGTGCTGGCCAAGCCCGTGGCCCGCGACGCCCTGCGCGACGCGCTGTTGGCTGCGTTGGCGTCGGCCCCGTCCGACGGGCCGGGCGAGGTGGCGGCGCTGGGCGTGGCCTCCGGGGCCGAGGCCCAGCTGGCCCGCCAGCACCGTGGCCAGCGCGTGCTGCTGGCCGAGGACAACCTGGTCAACCAGGACGTGGCGACGGAACTGCTGCGGGCCGTGGGCTTGGTGGTGGACGTGGCGCCCACGGGCCTGGCGGCCATGGCCTTGGCCCTCCAGCACCGCTACGACCTGGTGTTGATGGACGTGCAGATGCCGGTGATGGACGGCCTGCAGGCCGCACGCCTGTTACGCGCCGACCCGGCCACGGCCCACGTGCCCATCCTGGCCATGACGGCCAACGCCTTCAACGAAGACCGCGCCGCCTGCCTGGCGGCCGGCATGAACGACCACGTGGCCAAGCCGGTGGACCCCGAAGCCTTGTACACCGCGCTGTTGCGGTGGCTGCCGACGCCGAACCTGCCGCCGGCCAGCGGCGCGGTGGTCGGCGGCCTGGCCGCGCCCGGTGGCGCGGGTGGTGCCGTGGCCGCTGCTGGCGCGGTGCCCGCTGCGGGCGCGCAGCCGCCCGTGGCCGATTCGGCGCCCGCCGCGCCCACCGTGGCGGTGCCGGCGGTCCGTCCTGGCACCGGTTTGCCACCCGTGCTGGCGGGCTTGGCCGAACTGCCCGGGTTCGACCCCGCGCTGGGTTTGCGCTTGACCGGGCTGCGCCCGGAGGCCTTCGTGGCCGTGTTGCGCCGCTTTGCGCGGGTCTACAGCAGCGACACCGGGGCGCCTTGGACGGGCCTGTCGCGGCTGGCCGAACAAGGCGACAGCCTGGAGTTGGCGCGTGCGGCCCATTCCTTGCGCGGCGCTTGTGCGGTCATCGGTGCACAAGGCCTGCAAACGGCCGCCGCACAGTTGGAAGCCGCCTGCATGCACCCGCCGGCCGAGGGGCTGGACCCGGCTTGGCTGCGGCAGTCGGCCCAGCAACTGCAGGACACGTTGGCGCTGCTGGTGGGCGGGCTGGTGACCGCTTTGCCGCCGGCTTCGGCCCCGGCATCGGCCACCTTGGCCACCGCGGCCACCCCTGCGGCCACCCCCGCTTCCACCGCCACGGCCGACGCGCGCAACGGCTGAACCGCGTGCCGCGCTGCGGCGTTCAGCGGCCCAGCCGCCGCAGCAGCTTCAGCCGGGCAACTTCAGCCGCAGCGGCCCACCACGGGCCCAGGCGCCGGCTTCTTCTTGCAGCAGGTACAGCGTGCGCGGATGTTGGCGCGCCCATTCGGCGGTGAAGTGCAGTTGCGCTTCTTGGCCGTTCATCTCCAGGCGCCAGTTTTTGGCCTGCACGGGCCCACGGTGGTGGCACTTGATGACGGCCAACCGCAGGGCCAGCACCTGCCAGGCAAAGTCGGGCCTGGACAGCGAGGGCTCCAGCTTGCGCAGGCCGCCGCGTTGGCCCAAGACCAACTCGGCCAGGTGGCGCTGCTGGTTCTGTGAAAAGCCGGCCGCGTCGACATGCCCGACGAGGTAAGCGCTGTGCCGGTGGTGGTCGTGGTGCGACACCAGCAAGCCCATCTCGTGCAGCGCCGCGGCCCAACCCAGTTCGCGCTGGGCTTCCACATGGGCTGCGGTGCGGCTGGCCTTGGGCGGCACCGGCAGCAGGCGCAGCGCCACGCTGGCCACGCGTTCGGCCTGGGCCAGGTCCACACCAAACCGTTGCTGCAAGGCCGCCACGCTGGCGTCGCGCATGTCGCCACGGCCGGCGTGGCCGTTGGCGGCCTGCTGCCGCTGGTGCAGGTCGAAGATCACGCCCTGGCGCAAGGCGCCCTTGGCCGGCCACAGGGTGTCGATGCTGAAGAAGCTGGCCAGCGTGTACAGGATGCACAGGCCGCCGGGCAGCACGGCGCGGCGTTCTGGTTTCAGGCCGGGCAGTTCGATGCGGTCGATGTGGCCGGCCTCGATGCAGCGCTCGATGCACCAGCGCAGCGCGGCCGGCGTCACGCGCCCGTCGGTCACGCCGGCGGCCTGCAGCACCTGGGCGATGGCCCCCGCGGTGCCCGACGAACCCAGCGCTTCCACCCAGCGGCCCGGCGCAAACAGCTCCAGGGCTTCTTCCAGTTCAGCGCCGGCCGCCACCTGGGCGGCGCGGAAGGCCTCGGCCGTCAGGCGGCCGTCGGAGAAGAAACGCATCGACAGGCTCACACAGCCCACCGCGAAGGACTCTGCCGCCTCGGGCTGCAGGCCTTGGCCCAAGATGAGTTCCGTGGACCGGCCGCCGATGTCGATGACCAGACGGCGCGCGTCCGACGGCTGCAACCGGGCCACGCCGGCGTAGATCAGCCGCGCTTCCTCGCGGCCGGAGATCACCTCGATGGGCAGGCCCAGCGCGGTCTGTGCACGCTGCAAGAAGGCATCGCGGTTGCGCGCTTCGCGCAGCGTTTGGGTGGCCACCGCGCGCACCTGCCCAGGTTGCAGGTCGGCCAGCCGTTGCGCCATGCGCTTCAGGCAGGCCAGGCCACGGGCCTGGGCTTCTTCGCTGAGCTGGCCGTCGGCGTCCAGGCCGGCGCCCAGGCGCACGGTTTCTTTCAGGTAGTCGACGCGTTTGTAGCGGCCGTGTTGGAGTTGCCCGATTTCCAGCCTGAAGCTGTTCGAGCCCATGTCGATGGCGGCCAGCAAGGGGCTGGCGGTGGTGGGGGTGGCCTGCATGGCGCGATTGTGCAAGACCCTGGGGCCGCTTCACGGTGCCAGCCTGCCTAGAATGCGCCGCAGCCAGGCCGGTCGGCGCACGCCCTGGCGCACCCCCCACCCGTGCTGTTGTGCACCACGGCAGGCCCGCCATGGCGGCGACCTGGCCCTGTGGTCCACAAGTCACTTCACCACAACCCCGGAGCGAGACCATGCTGAAAGCCGAGTTCGATATCCTGGTGCCTGCGCAGACCGCGCTGGAAACGGCCCCCAGCCGCCGTGCCTTCGTGCAGCGCGCCGTGGGCACCGGCTTCGCCGCCGCGGCCTTGCCGGTGATGGCGCAGACCGTGGTCAAGACGCCCACCGACGGCCTGGTGGCCGGCGAGGTGACCATCCCTGTGGGCGATTTCAAGATGCCCGCCTACCGCGCTGCGCCCGAGGGCAAGGCCAACGCGCCCGTGGTGTTGGTGGTCAGCGAAATCTTCGGCGTGCACGAATACATCGCCGACGTGGCCCGCCGCTTCGCGCGTGCCGGTTACTTCGCCATCGCACCCGAGATGTTCGTGCGCCAGGGCGACGCCTCGTCCTACGGCGAGATCGCCAAGCTGGTCAGCGAGGTCATCAGCAAGGTGCCCGACGCGCAGGTGATGGCCGACCTGGACGCCACGGTGGCTTGGGCCAAGGGCCAGGGCGCCAACACCGCGGCCCTGGGCGTCACCGGCTTCTGCTGGGGTGGCCGCATCACCTGGCTGTACACCGCCCACAACCCGGCCGTGAAGGCCGGTGTGGCCTGGTACGGCCGCCTGGTGGGCCAGGCCAGCGCGCTGACGCCCAAGCACCCGGTCGACGTGGCCGGCCAACTGGCCGGCCCGGTGCTGGGCCTGTACGGTGAGAAAGACACCGGCATCCCGCTGGAAAGCGTGGAGAAGATGAAGGCGGCGCTGGCCGCCGGCAGCGCCGCGGCGAAGAAGAGCGAGTTCGTGGTCTACCCCGATGCGCCCCACGCCTTCCACGCCGACTACCGCCCCAGCTTCCGAAAAGAAGCCGCCGAAGACGGCTGGAAGCGTGCCACGGCCTGGTTCAAGGCCCACGGCGTGGCGTGATCAGCACCGCCGCCCCCAAGGCGGCGTGCGTGCGGGGCCGGTCCGAACCGGGCCGGCCCACTGTTTTTCTGGCGGCGGGGCTTGACAGCTTTGGTAGTCTGAAAGTTCAGGCCCGCGCCACCCCTGCGGGCCACCACCCGGCTCTGCCCTGACCCCATGACCTTGACCTACATCGTGCTCGCCACCCTGGCCGGTGGCGTGCTGTCCGTGCTGATCGCTGCTTCGCTGACCGTGGGGCTGCTCAGCCGCCTGGTGAAGAACCTCGTCAGCCTGTCGGCCGGCGTGTTGCTGGGCACGGCCCTGCTGCACGTGATGCCCGAAGCGTTCGAAAGCGGCGCCGACCCGCACGAGCTGTTCATCACGCTGCTGGTCGGGCTGATGTTTTTCTTCCTGCTGGAAAAGGCCGAGCTGTACCGCCACGGCCACCACCACGAAGGCGACGACCCGCACCACCACCATGACCACGGTTTTGACGCCGAGCAGGCCGGCCGGGGCGGCTGGAGCGTGCTGCTGGGCGACAGCATCCACAACTTCTGCGACGGCGTCATCATCGCCGCCGCTTTCCTGACCGACGTGCACCTGGGCATGGTGACCGCCGCGGCCGTGGTGGCGCACGAGATCCCGCAAGAGGTGGGCGACTACATCGTGCTGCTGAACGCCGGCCTGTCGCGTACCCGGGCCCTGGTCTACAACGCCTTGTCAGGCCTGGCCGCCGTGCTGGGTGGGGTGGTGGGCTACTTCGTGGTGTCGCCCTGGCACACGATGTTCCCCTACCTGCTGGTGGTGGCCTCCAGCAGCTTCATCTACGTGGCCGTGGCCGACCTGCTGCCGCAACTGCAACGCCGCTTGCCGCTGCGCGAAACCGCCAGCCAGCTGCTGTGGCTGGGCGTGGGCCTGGCCGTGGTGGTGGTCGCACGGGGGTTGTTGCACACGCACGCCCACTGAGCCCGGACGCAGGGAGCCGGAAGGCCCCCTGCGCCTGGCGAGGCGCTGGGGGCGACTTCACGCCCCCAGCGGCAGGTGCCCGAGCGCGGCTTCAACGGCCCCTGCCGCTGTGCCCGGTTTCCGCTTCGCCGTGCGAGGTTTCAGCGCACCACGAGGACCGGCAGGGTGCTGTGCGTCAACACCTTCTGCGTTTCGCTGCCCAGCAGCAGCGCGCTGACCCCACGGCGGCCGTGCGAGGCCATCACGATGAGGTCGCAGCCTTGGTCGGTGGCGTGGTCGATGATGGCTTCCCAGGGGTGCAGGGCTTCCACCGTGTGGCCCCGCGCCTGCAGGCCGGCGGCTTGGGCCGATTCAACGGCGGCCTTCACATGGCTGGCGGCCACGCGTTCCTGGGCGTCGAAAAACTCCTGTGGCGGCACCGGCTGCATCTCGGAGATGGCGCTGTACGGGAAGGGTTCCTTCACCGCGATGGCCAGGATTTCGGCGCCGGTCAGCCGTGCCAGCGACACCGCCGCGGCGATGGCCTTGGGCGTGATGTCGGAGCCGTCGGTGGGAACCAGGATGCGCTTGTACATGGTGGTGGCCTTTCTCTCGGGCCCGCCCGGGGCCCCGCGTGCAGCGAACCGCTCGCTGTCTGGCCTCCAGTGTGGGCGTTGGCGACACAGCGGCCTTGACCCCGGTCAAACCAGGGCCAGGGTGCTGCTCGCCGGGCCGCAGGGCCGCGGCCGCACCCGGGCAAGCGGGGCCGTTGCGCCTCAGCCGCGGGCCACCGGCCGGCTGGCCTCAGCGCACCAACCGCTCCAACTGCCGGGGTAGAGCGTGCCGGCGTCCAGCCCCGCGGCGGCCATGGCCAGCAGGTTGTGGCAGGCCGTGACGCCGCTGCCGCACTGGTGCACCACGGCGCCGCTGCCCAGCGCGGTGAACTCGGTGCGCAGGTCGGCCGCGGGCTTGAAGCGGCCGTCGGCCTGCAGGTTGTGCTTGAAGAAGCGGTTCGTGGCGCCTGGGATGTGGCCGGCCACCGGGTCCAGCGGTTCCACGTCACCACGGAAGCGTTCGGCGGCGCGGGCGTCCAGCAGCAGCACCTGGCCCAGGCGGGCTTGCAGGGCGTCGGCGTTCAACGTGGGCATGCCGGCCGGGCCGTCGGTGGGGTAGGGCGCTGTGGCGCTGGGTGGCGGGGTGGTCTGGGTGGTCAGCGTGCCACCGTGGGCCTGCCAAGCGGCCACGCCGCCGTCCAGCACCTGCACCTCGGCGTGGCCCAGCCAGCGCAGCAACCACCAGGCGCGTGCGGCGTAGGGGCCGCCTTGGGCGTCGTAGGTCACCACACGCAGGCCCGGGGCCAGGCCCCAGGTGGCGGCGGTGTCGGCGAACGCGGCGCGCTGCGGCAGCGGGTGGCGGCCCAGGGCGTCGGTGGGCGTGGCCTTGGCGCCCGACAGGTCGCGGTCCAGGTGCGCGTACAGTGCGCCAGGCAGGTGGCCCGTGGCGTAGGCACGTTCGCCGGCGGCGGGGTCGGCCAGGTCGAAGCCGCAGTCCAGCAGCAGCACGGACGCGCCGCTGGCCAGCAGGTGCTGCAGATCGGCGGCGCTGATCAACGGGGGCAGGGTGGCGGTCATGGTGGGCAATCTCCAAGCGCTTGGCGCGCGGTGGCCGCCTGGGGCCATCGCTGCCGTTTCAGGTTTCGGTCGGGCTGCTGGCCGTGGGCGCCTTGGCGCGGGCGGTCAGCCAGGTGGCGGTCAGGCCGGCGGCCATGATCATGCCCACGCCCAGCACCGCCGTCAGTGTGACCGGGTCGCCAAACAGCCAGGCGCCGAAGACGAAAGAAAACACCAGGCCCAGGTACTGCAAGGCCGCGTTGGCCAGCGTGCTGCCGATGGCGTAGGCGCGTGTCATCATGAACTGCGCCACGGTGGCCAGCACGCCGGTGGCCAGCAGCAGGCCCACACCTTTCAGGCTGTGCGCGCTGAAACCCCCGCCCGCCAGCGCCAGGCCGGCGCCGGCCAGCACACCCCCGGCTGAAAAATAGAACACCACACGGGCCTCGGGTTCGCCCACGCGGCCCAGGGCTGTGACCTGCAAATAGGCCAGCGCAGCCAGCAGGCCCGAGGCCAGGCCCACCAGGCCGTACCAGACCTGCTGCTGGTCTATGGTGGGCCGCAGGATCAGCGCCACACCGGCAAAACCCACCATCACCGCGGCCACCAGGCGGCCGTCGATGCCGCCCTGGCCGAACAGCACGGCGCCGCCCATCAGGAACAACGCCATCCACACCGACGAGGTGTAGTTCAGCGTCATCGCCGTGGCCAGCGGCAGCTGCCCGATGGCCACGAACCACAGGCACAGGGCGGTCACGCCCACCAGGCTGCGCCAGGCGTGCATCCAGGGCACACGTGTGCCCAGCGGCAGGCCTTGGCGGTGCAGCACGGCCCCCATCACGGCCATGCCCACCAGCGAGCGGTAGAAGACGATCTCGCCGGCGCTGTACAGCGGCGAGGCCAGCTTCACGCACAGCCCCATCACCGAAAACAGCAGCGCCGCGCCGGCGATCAGCAGCGCGGCGCGGCGTGGCCGTTTCGGCGGCCGCGTGGGGGCTGCCGGCGCGTTCAAGCGCCGGTGGGCCGCGTCAAGGCATCGACCTCGGCGCCCATCTGGCGCCGGTACCACTCGTGGAAGTGCTGCATGCCGTCTTCCATCGGGCTTTGGTAGGGGCCCACCTCGTTGTCGCCGCGTTGCATCAGCGCGCGCCGGCCGGCGTCCATGCGTTCGGCGATCTCGTCGTCCTCGTCGCAGGTCTCCAGGTACGAGGCCTGTTGCGCGTCGACCAGGTCGCGCTCGAACAAGGCCACTTCCTCCGGGTAGAAGAACTCCACCAGGTTCAGCGTCTTCTGCGGACCCTGCGGGAACAGCGTGGACACCACCAGCACCTCGGGGTACCACTCCACCATCACCGTGGGGTACAGCGTCAGCCAGATGGCGCCTTGGCGCGGCACCTGGCCGGGCTTGTAGCGCTGCAACGCCTGGTGCCAGCGCTGGTAGGTGGGCGAACCCGGGCGCTCCAGGTCGTGGTGCACGCCCACGGTCTGCACGGAGTGGTGCTCGCCGAACTCCCAGCGCAGGTCGTCACAGCTGACGAACCCGCCCAGGCCGGGGTGGAAGGGGCCGACGTGGTAGTCCTCGAGGTAGACCTCGATGAAGGTCTTCCAGTTGTAGTCGCAGCTGTGCAGGTGGGCGCGGTCGAAGACGTAGCCGCTGAAGTCCAGTTCGGCCTGCACGCCCAGCTGGGCCAGGTCGGTGTGCACCTGGCGGGTGCTGGTCTGGCCGGCTTCGAACAGCAGGCCGTTCCACTGCTGCAGCGGGTAGTTGCGCAGGTTCAGGCAGGGGTCCTGCTGGAAGTGGGGAGCCCCGATCAGCTGGCCCTTCAGGTCGTAGGTCCAGCGGTGCAGCGGGCACACCACGTTGCCGCTGGTCTGGCCACGGCCACGCAGCATCAGCGCCTGGCGGTGGCGGCAGACGTTGGAGACCAGGCCCACACCGTCGGGTGTGCGCAACAGCGCGCGCCCCTCGCCTTCTTGCGCCAGGGTGTGGAAGTCGCCCACCTCGGGCACGGCCCGTTCATGCCCCACATAGCGGGGCGCATGCTGAAAGATGAGCGACTGTTCGCTGCGGAACAGACCCTCGTCGAAATAGCTTGAAACCGGGAGTTGCGAGCGGCTGCGCTCAAGAGCTTCGAGACTGATGCTCAGGTCAGACATGATCCGAACGGATCCTCCAAAAACGGATGTCCCAACCCCCGCCCGGTGGCCCCGCGGGCGGGTTTGTGAAAGCGTGGCGTTCTTCGAACACCACAAGGGGGGCGGATTCTACCCACCCCCGCTGCCCACTCGCCGATCGTGGCCTGGAGAGCCTGCTCCAGAGCCGGAAAGTCTAGAATCGACCCTCTTTTCCCCACCGGGCTCCACGTCCACCGCAGATGCCGCGCACCGCTGCCGCCAAACAGGCCCCCCTGGAGCCCACCGAGATGGTGCCCGACCAGCCTGCCAGCTACGAGCAGGCTTTGGCCGAACTGGACCAGCTGGTGCAGCGCATGGAAGGCGGCCAATTGCCGCTGGACCAACTGCTGGACGGCTACCGCCGCGGCTCGGACCTGCTGGCGTTTTGCCGCGGCCGGCTGCAGGCCGTGGAAGACCAGGTGAAGCTGCTCGAGGAGGGGCAGCTCAAGACATGGACCGCAACCTGACATTCGACGCCTGGGCTGTGGCCCGGCTGCAAGCCGTGGAAGCGGCGCTGGAAGCCTGGGTGCCGGCCGACGCCCCGGCCGGGCTGGGCCTGGCCATGCGCTATGGCGTGCTGGACGGCGGCAAGCGCCTGCGCCCGCTGCTGGTGCTGGCCGCCTGCGACGTGCTGAACGGCGACACCGAGGCCGCCTTGCGCGCGTCCGTGGCGGTGGAACTGATCCATGCCTATTCGCTGGTGCACGACGACATGCCCTGCATGGACAACGACGTGCTGCGCCGTGGCAAACCCACGGTGCACGTGCAGTACGGCGAAGCGCAGGCCATGCTGGCCGGCGACGCCATGCAAGCCCTGGCGTTCGAAGTGCTGACCCCCGACACCGGCATGGCGCCTGCGCTGCAGGCCCGTTTGGTGTCGCTGCTGGCGCGTTCCGCCGGCCACGCCGGCATGGCCGGGGGCCAGGCCATCGACCTGGCCAGCATCGGCGTGCCCCTGCACGAAGACGAACTGCGTGACATGCACCGGCGCAAGACCGGCGCCTTGTTGCAGGCCAGCGTGCTGATGGGTGCGGCCTGTGGCGCCCCGGACGCGCGCGCGTGGGAGGCGCTGTCCGACTACGGCGCGGCCCTGGGCCTGGCCTTCCAGGTGGTGGACGACATCCTCGACGTCACCCAGGCCTCGGCCACATTGGGCAAGACCGCCGGCAAGGACATCGACGCCAACAAACCCACCTACGTTTCGGTGCTGGGCCTGGCCGCGGCGCGCCGCCATGCGCAGGACCTGCGTGAACAAGCACAGTGTGCCCTGGCCCGCAGTGGCCTGGCCGACACCGCCGCGTTGGCCCTGCTGGCCAACAAGGTGGTGGAGCGGGAGAGCTGAATTGACGAACCTGCTGAACACCGTCACCCACCCCAGCGACCTGCGTCGCCTGACGCGTGGTGAACTGCCGCAACTGGCGCGCGAACTGCGCGAGTTCGTGCTGCACACCGTCAGCCAGACCGGCGGCCACCTGGGCAGCAACCTGGGTACGGTGGAACTCACCGTGGCCTTGCACTACGTGTTCAACACGCCGCACGACCGCCTGGTGTGGGACGTGGGCCACCAGACCTACCCGCACAAGGTGTTGACCGGCCGCCGTGAGCGCATGCACACGCTGCGCCAACTGGGTGGCATCGGCGGGTTTCCGCGCCGCGACGAAAGTGAATACGACGCTTTCGGCACCGCGCACAGCAGCACCAGCATCAGCGCCGCTCTGGGCATGGCGCTGGCGGCCAAGCTGAAGGGCGAGGACCGCAAGGCCGTGGCCATCATCGGCGACGGTGCCATGACGGCCGGCATGGCCTTCGAGGCGCTGAACAACGGCGGCGTCAGCCACGGCGGCCTGACGGCCGACCTGCTGGTCATCCTGAACGACAACGACATGTCCATCAGCCCGCCCGTGGGCGCGCTGAACAAGTACCTGGCGCGCCTGATGAGCGGCAACTTCTACACCGCTGCGCGCGAAGGCGCCAAGGCCGTGCTGAAGAACGCACCGCCGCTGTTCGAACTGGCGCGGCGCTTTGAAGAACACGCCAAGGGCATGGTCGTGCCCGGCACCATCTTCGAAGAGTTCGGCTTCAACTACGTGGGCCCCATCGACGGCCACGACCTGGACTCGCTGATCCCCACGCTGGAAAACCTGCGCGCCAAGAAGGGCCCGCAGTTCCTGCACGTGGTCACCAAGAAGGGCTACGGCTACAAGCTGGCCGAGGCCGACCCGGTGAAGTACCACGCGGCCAGCGGCAAGTTCAACCCGGCCGAAGGTTTCCCCAAGGCCACGGGCCCGGCCAAGACCACCTTCACCCAGGTGTTCGGCCAGTGGCTGTGCGACAGGGCCGAAGCCGACCCGCGCCTGGTGGGCAGCCCGCCGGCCATGCGCGACGGTTCGGGCATGGTGGAGTTCCACAAGCGCTTCCCGCAGCGTTATCACGACGTGGGCATCGCCGAGCAGCACGCCGTCACCTTCGCCGCCGGCCTGGCCTGCGAAGGCCTGAAGCCCGTGGTCGCCATCTACAGCACCTTCTTGCAGCGCGGTTACGACCAACTGGTGCACGACGTGGCGCTGCAGAACCTGCCCGTGGTGTTTGCGCTGGACCGCGCCGGCCTGGTGGGCGCCGACGGCGCCACGCACGCCGGGGCCTACGACATCGCCTACACGCGCTGCCTGCCCAACTGCAGCGTGCTGACGCCCAGCGACGAAAACGAATGCCGCATGGCCCTGACCACGGCCTTCCAGCAAAACCACCCGGTGGCCGTGCGCTACCCGCGTGGTGCTGGCGTGGGTGCGCCCATCGCCAAGACGCTGGACGCCTGGCCCTGGGGCCAGGCTGTGGTGCGCCGCGAAGGCGAACGCCTGGCCATCCTGGCCTTCGGCACGCTGCTGCACCCGGCGCTGAAGGCCGCCGAATCGCTGAACGCCACCGTGGTGGACATGCGCTTTGTGAAGCCCATGGACGAGGCCCTGGTGTTGAAGCTGGCGCAAAGCCACGAGGCCTTCATCACCGTGGAAGAAGGCTGCGTGATGGGCGGTGCCGGCAGTGCCGTGGGCGAATGCCTGGCGGCCCATGGCGTGGCGCTGCCGCTGCTGCACCTGGGCCTGCCCGACGAATTCGTGGAGCACGGCGAACACGGCCAGCTGCTGGCAATGTGCGGCCTGGACGCCGCGGGCATCGAAAACAGCATCCGCCAGCGTTTCCTGCCGCCCGGTGCGCAGCGGCCCACACTCGCGGTGGCTTGACCCACGCCGAACCGACACGGCCCAGGCCGGCACTCCACCAGCGGTGGGCCGGCGTTCAAAGTGCTTCAACGCGGCGTTTCACCCCGGTGACCATGTTGTTGTTCAATCGCTGGCAAAGTATTGATTGAAATGAACAATCTCACCGACGCCCTCCACATCCCCGACACCCAGAGTGAACGGGACGAACGCCACCTCGTCATCCAGCGTGTGGGCGTGAAAGACGTGCGCTACCCGCTGCAACTGCAGGTGGCCGGCAGCACGCAGCAGACCGCCGCGCTGTGGGCGCTGGACGTGGCCCTGCCCGCCGAGCAAAAAGGCACGCACATGTCGCGCTTCGTGGCCTGGCTGGACGACCTGGCGCTGAACGGTGTGGTGCTGGACGCCGCCACGCTGCGCGCTCGCCACGCCGCCATGCTGGAAAAGCTGCACGCCGAAGAAGGCCGCATCGAAGCCGCGTTCTCCTTCTTCCTGCGCAAGCGCGCGCCGGTGTCGGGCCTGCAAAGCCTGCTGGACTACCAGGGCAAGTGGATCAGCGAAACGCGCGCCGGCCGCACGGCCGTGTGGGCCGAAGTGGGCGTGCCGGTGAAGAGCCTGTGCCCGTGCTCCAAGGAAATCTCGGACTATGGCGCGCACAACCAGCGTTCGCTGGTGACCATCCGCGCAGAGATCCTGGACACCACCGGCCCGTCCATCGGCTGGCAGGAACTGGTGCGTTTTGCAGAAGAGTCGGCCAGCAGCGAGCTGTGGCCCATGCTCAAGCGCGCCGACGAAAAGTGGGTGACCGAACGCGCCTACGAGAACCCCAAGTTCGTCGAAGACCTGGTGCGCGACGTCGCGCTGCGCCTGAACGCCGAACCCCGCATTGGCCGCTACAGCGTGGACGTGGAGAACTTCGAGTCCATCCACAACCACAGTGCCTTTGCGCGCATCGAGCGCGGCTGATGCGTTCTTGGCCAGCGCCAGCCTGTATGCTGCGCGCCTGGGTCGCTTGAACACACACCTGGGGCGTTAGCGCAGCGGTGCTTTGGCGTTGCGCGCCGCCCACCACCGGGACCACGGCATGAGTAGCTTTTCCCTGCGCCAGATTTCCAGCGTCGACACCACCACGCTGCAAGGCCTGGTCGAGGTGCTGGTGGACTGCGTGCACAGCGGCGCTTCCGTCAGCTTCATGGCCCCGCTCAGCACCGAACGTGCGTCGGCCTTCTGGCAGGGCGTGGCGCGCGGTGTGGCCGCCGGTGAACGTGTGCTGCTGGTGGCCGAAGACGCCCAAGGCGTGGTGGGCACCGTGCAACTGGTGCTGGACCAGCCCGACAACCAGCCCCACCGCGCCGACCTGAGCAAGATGCTGGTGCACCAACGCGGCCGCCGCCAGGGGGTGGGTGCGGCGCTGATGCAGGCTGCCGAGGCCGCGGCGCGGGCCGCGGGCAAGACGCTGCTGGTGCTGGACACGGCCAGCGCCGAGGCCGAACGCCTGTACACGCGCCAGGGTTGGGTGCGGGTGGGCGCGATCCCCGGTTACGCCCTGCTGCCCGATGGGCGGCCTTGCGACACCACCTACTTCTACAAGACCCTGTGAAACCACGCGGGCCCGCGGTGGCCCCGGGGTGGGCCGTTCAGTAGAAGTTCGACAACAGCCGTTCCAGCGCCAGGTTGAAGGGCTGCTGCATGGCGGGCAGCGTCAGGAAGATGCCTAGCAGGCCCACCCCCAGCGTGATGGGAAAGCCCACGGCAAAAGCGTTCACCTGCGGCGCCACACGCGCGATGGCGCCCAGCACCAGGTTCACGAACAGCAGCAGCGCCATCAGCGGCAAAGCGATCCACAAGCCCGTGCTGAAGACCTCGGCGGCCCAGCGGTGCGGCTGCGTGGCCTTCACGAAGGCGAACGGCTCCGGCCCCACGGGGAAGGCCGTGAAGCTTTGCACCAAGGCCGCCACCACCAGCAGGTGGCCGTTGATCACGATGAACAGCCAGGCGATGGTGGTGCCGTAGAAGCGGCTGGTGGACGTGCCGGCCGCGGCGCTGATGGGGTCGAAGAACCCCGCGACGTTCAGCCCCATCTGCAGGCCGATGATTTCACCGGCGAACTCCATCGCCGCGAAGGCGATGCGCACGGCGAAGCCCAGCGACAGGCCGATGACCACCTGCTGCAGCACCACCATGAAGGCGATGGGCGAGTCCAGCGCGATCAGCGGCATGGGCGGCAGCGAAGGCTGGGCCGCCAGCACGATGAAGGCCGCCAGGCCGATGCGCACCCGGGCCGGCACGTTGCGCGTGCCCAGCACCGGCAGGGCGGTGAACAAGGCCAGGGCGCGGATGAAGGGCCACAGCAGCGGCGTGATCCACGCCAGCACCTGGGCTTCGGTGAAGTTGACCATCGCCGTGCTCAGCGCCCGGTGCGCGCGCCGGGGTTCACCCCACGGCCTGCGGAATGGCCAGCAGCGTGCGCTGCAGGTATTCAACCAAGGTGGTCATCATCCAGGGCCCGGCCACGGCCAACACGGCCACGGCGGCCACCACCTTGGGCACGAAGCTCAGCGTGGCTTCGTTGATCTGCGTGGCGGCCTGCACGATGCTGACCACCAGGCCCACCACCATCACCACCACCAGCAGCGGCGCCGACACCATCAGCAGCATGTAGAGCCCGCCCTGGCCCGCGGCCAGCACTTGTTGTGCGTTCATGAATGTGGTCCGTTAGGTGACGAAAGAAGCGGCCAGTGAGCCGAGCAGCAGGTTCCAGCCATCGGCCAGCACGAACAGCATCAGCTTGAAGGGCAGGGCCACCAGCACGGGGCTCAACATCATCATGCCCAGGCTCATCAGCACGCTGGCCACGATCATGTCGATGATCAGGAAGGGGATGAAGATCATGAAGCCGATCTGGAAGGCGCTTTTCAACTCGCTGGTGATGAAGGCCGGGACCAGCACGCGCATCGGCACGTCTGCGCCTTTCACGTCGGCGGGCAGCTTGGCCAGTTTGGCGAACAGCTGCACGTCGCTTTGCCGCGTTTGTTTCAGCATGAAGGCACGCATGGGCACCTCACCACGCTTGAGCGCTTCGTCGAAAGCGATGGTGTTTTCGGCGAAGGGTTTGTAGGCCTGCTCGTACACCGCGTCCAGCGTGGGCGACATCACGAAGAATGTGAGGAACAGGCTCATGCCGATGATCACCTGGTTGGGCGGCGCCGACTGCGTGCCCAACGCCTGGCGCACCAGGCTCAGCACGATGACGATGCGGGTGAAGCCCGTCATCAACAGCAGCATGGCCGGCAGGAAACCCAGGGCCGTGAAGAACAGCAAGGTCTGGATGGGCACCGAATAGCTGGTGCCACCACCGCCTTGGCCCACCAACAGCGGCAGGCTGTTGCCAGTGCCGGGCGCTGCACTTTGCGCTAAAGCCGCTGCAGAAAAGGCCGACAACACCGACAAGGCGGTGAGCGCACGCGCGCCGCGCAACCCGCCGCAAAAAAAGGTCTGGCGGTCAGCGCGCATCGGGCCCCCGGCCTTGCAGGCGTTGCAGCAGTTGTGCGAACGTGGCCTGTTGGGGGTTGGCACCCGTGCCCATGGCGGGGGCGGCCTTGGTGTCGGTGGCGGCTGCGGTGGTGGCCGGTGGGTCTTGCGGCAGCATGGTCGTCACCAGGTTGATGGCCTGCGGCGTGACGCCCAGCACCAGCCAGCAGCGGCTGTCGCCCTGGCCGACCTCCACCGTCACCAGCTTTTGCGAAGGCGACAGCGGCAGCACGGCGATGGGCCGCACCGGGCCGGCGCCACCGGCGCGCGTTTGTTGCGCGCGCTTCATCAACCACAGCACGGCCGGGATGGCCGCGATGATGGCCAGGAACCACAGCAGGCTGTTGAGTCCGTTGTTGGGCATGTTGGTCTTTGAAAGCGGGCGCCTGCTTCAGGCGCGCGACAGGCGGCGCATGCGCTCGCTGGGCGTGACGATGTCGGTCAGGCGGATGCCGAACTTGTCGTTCACCACCACCACCTCGCCCTGGGCGATGAGGTAGCCGTTGACCAGCACGTCCATGGGTTCGCCGGCCATGGCGTCGAGTTCCACCACCGAGCCCTGGGCCAGTTGCAGGATGTGCTTGATGGGGATGCGCGTGCGCCCGAGTTCAACCGTCAACTGGACAGGGATGTCCAGGATCATGTTGATGTCGTTGGCCGTGCCGGTGCCGTTCTGCGTGGGCGCGAAGTTGGTGAACTGCGCCGGGGCCACGCTTTCCGCAGGGGCGGTCACTTCCGAGGCGACGTTGCTCTCGTCCTTGGTCTCGGCCAGGGCAGCGGCCCATTCCGCGGCCATGCGGTCCTCTTCGGACATGGCGCTGTTGTCGGGTTCAGCTGACATTGGTCGGGTCTCCCAGCCAGCCCAGGGTGGAGCTGGTGATCAGTTTGTCCACCTTCAAGGCGTAGCGGCCGTTGCTGACGCCGTAGTGGCAGTCCAGCACCGGCACGCCATCCACCTTGGCCTGGATCATCGGGTCCAAGTCCAGTTCGACGAAGTCGCCGGGCTTGAAGGACAGCAGTTGTTCCACCGTGGCCGGGGCCGTGGCCAGTTCGGCCACCAGGGGCACGGTGGCGGCCTGGATCTGCTCCTTCAGCAGCTTCACCCAGCGCCGGTCGGGCTCGGAGCTGTCGCCCTGGATGGTGGAATACAGCACGTCGCGGATGGGCTCCAACGTGCTGTAGGGAATGCAGAAGTGCACGGCGCCGCTGGTCTCGCCGATCTCCAGCGTGAAGGCCGTCGACACCACGATCTCGCTGGGCGTGGCGATGTTGGCGAACTGCGGCTGCATCTCGGAACGCTGGTACTCCAGCTCCACCGGGTAGATGCCGTGCCAGGCGCGCTTGTATTCGTTGGTGATGGTCTCGACCAGGCGGTTGATGACGCGCAGCTCGGTGGGGCTGAAGTCGCGGCCCTCGATGCGGGTGTGGAACTTGCCGGCGCCGCCGAACAGCGCGTCGATGACCGCGAACACCAGGTTGGGGTCGCAGACGATGAGGCCGCTGCCGCGCAGCGGCTTGACGGTGACGATGTTGAAGTTCGTCGGCACCACGATCTCGCGCAGGAAGGCGCTGAACTTCTGCACCTTGATGCCGCCGATGCTGACCTCGGGGCTTCTGCGCATCAGGTTGAACAGCCCGACGCGGATGTTGCGCGCGAAGCGTTCGTTGATGACCTCCATGGTCGGCATGCGGCCACGGACGATGCGCTCCTGCGCGGCGAGGTCGTAGTCGCGGATGCCGCCGACGCTGGACTCTTCCTGCTCGAGCTTCTGGCTTTCGCCGGTGATGCCCTGCAGCAGCGCGTCGACTTCGTCCTGCGAGAGGATCTGCTGGTTCATGGAACCCTGACGGTCACTGGATGATGAAGTTCGAGAAATGCACGGCTTCGATGGGCAGGATCACCGGCGGCTTGGGCTTCTTCTTTTTCTTCTTGGGCGTGTCCTCGGCCGCTTCCTCTTCCTCTTCGTCCTCGACCTCGTAGCCCATGGCGCGGGCGGTCTCGCGGCGGATCTTTTCGGCCAGCTTGGCCTTGCCTTCGCGGTCCATCAGCTGGCTGGCGGTTTTGTCGGCCAGGGCCATCAGGATGTTGTTGCGGATGGCCGGCAGGTAGGTCTTGATGGCGGCTTCGACCGTGGCGTCGGTCACCTCCAGCGTGATGCCCACCTGCGCGTAGCGTTCGGCTTCGCGGTCGGCCAGGTTCACGGTGAAGGGCTCCAGCGGCACGAACACCGGCGGGTGCTTGGGGTCGTGCTTGGGCGCGGCCTTGGTGGCCGGTGCGGCGGCGGCGGGCTTGGCCGAGGCTTCGCCGCCTTCTTCGCCTTCTTCGGCCGGCTTCTTCTTCATCAGCATCATGGCGGCACCGCCGCCCACCACCAGCAGCAGCACGACGGCGGCGATGATGATGATCAGCTTCTTGTTGCCCTTTGGCGGTGCGGCGGCTTCCGGTGCGGCGGCGGCGGTGGACATGGGCTCTCCTTCAAGGCGTGCGGGCGCGTGCTGCCCAGCGCTTGGCCGCTGTGGCAGTGCATGGACCGATTATTCGAGCCGGTGTGCGGCGCGAAAGCCTGGATAAGGCCTGGGAAACCGGCTCTCAACCGGCCCTGGCGGCGGCCACTGGGGGTACCGGCGTGGCGGCCGGCCCGGGTGTCCGGCCAGGCCCGTGCAGGGCGGTGCCCTGGCACTGCAGCGCTGCGGCCGCGGCGGCGCGCGCGCCCCACGGCCAGGGTGCCGGGCGGGCGCCGCCGGGTGGCCGGGCCCGTGGGCGGGGCGGTCAGGCCAGCAGGTCCACCAGGCCGCGCGGGGTGCTGCGGGCGCTGGGCGCGGTGTTGTGCAGGTCGCCCGGTTCCCCGCCGGGCTGGTGGCTGGCCTGGCCCCGCGGGGGCGGCGCGGGTTCCCGCCCGTTCTGGCCAGGCGGTTGTTCGAAGACGCCGCCGCCGGTCAGCGTCAGGCCTTCTTCGCGCAGCGCGCCGGCCAGGTTGGGCAAGGCTTGTTCCAGCGCCTGGCGGGTGCCGGCCTGTTCTGCGCTGAGGTTCACCTGGGCGTTGCTGCCCTCGATCTGGATCTGCACCGTCACCGGGCCCATCTCGGGTGGGTTCAGCTGCAGGCTGGCCTGCTGCACGCCTTCGCTCAGCATCAGCGTCACCTGGGCGCTCAGGCCCGGGGCGAATTCCGGTGTGCCCACCGGGGCGGCCACCTGGGCGGTGTAGGCCGTGCCGGCGGTGGCGGCCTGGGCTTGTGGGGCCGCCAGCAGGGCCGTGGCCGATGCGCCCGTGGCCTGGGCCGCGGCACCGGCTTGTTGCTGGGCGGCCGCCAGGGTGTCGCTGAAGGCCGCCTCGCCAGCACCTGGCGCCGTGCTGCGGGCTCGGCCCGGGTTGTCGCCCAGGGCGTTGGCGTTGCCGGCACGTGCTGCGCCACTGTCCAGCAGGCCGCTGGCGCCGCCGCCGAGGCCGCCCGCGCCACCGGGGTTGGGGCCTGCACCGGCCAGGGCCTGGCCCGCGGCCGCCTTGCCGGCGCCGTTGGGGCCCGCCGAGGCCGCTTCGGCCGCGGCCGCGCCGCGGCCGCGTGGTGTGGCCTGCACCAGGCTGGCCAGCAGGCTGCTCAGGTCGGTGGCGCCGGTGGTGGCGGCGTCGGCCGTGGGGGCGTTGTCGGTCGTGTTGTCGGCCGTGGGGGTCTCGCTGGCCTGGGCCTCGCCGCCGGTCTTGGCGGGTGCGGCGGGGCTCGCGGCGGTGGTCTTCTGGTTCTGGCGCGTCTGCGCCTGGCGGTTTTGTTGGCTGCGCTCGGCGCCGGCGCTGGTGCCCGCAGCGTGGGTGCTTTGTTCGGCACCGGTTGCCGACTGGGGCGCGCGTTCGGCCGGGGCGTCGTCGGCGCCGGCACCCTCGCTGGCGGGTTGGGCCGGCCGTGCCTGGCGGGCTTGGTTGAAGGCCTGCGCGAAGCCGGACGCGCCCGCAGCGGGGCCGGCGCTGCCGTGGACGCCAGTGGCGTGGGGGGTGGGCGACGCCGGGGCGGCGAAGCTCGGGTTCAGGCTCAAGGGGCTGGCCAACATGGGGTGTCCTGTCCGTGGGCGGTGCGGGGGCGTGCGGTGGGCGCAGTGCAGCGGACGGCGGGCGGCCGCCCGCCCGGCGTGCTTCTGTGCCTCAGTGCTGGGCGGGTTCGGTGCGCTGTTGGCGCCAACGCAGTTGCTGCGCGGTTTCGTCGGTCTGGCGCTGTTCGCGGCGTTCTGCGTGGCGGCGGTGTTCGTGGGTGCGGCGTTCGATCAGCTTCTTCACCGCGGCCACGCGCATCTCCGCGGCCACCAGCTGTTGGCGCAGTTGCCCCACCTGGGCTTCGGTGTGGGCCGCCTGCTGGTTCTGCTGTTGGATGGCTTCGTCCAGCCGCTGTGTGAAGCTCTGGTAACAGTGCACGATGTCCATGGTGCCTTGGCGGCTGAACTGCTGGCTCCAGCGTTGGCGGTATTCACCGCGGTAGCCGGCGAGTTGTTCGGCCTGGGCCTGGGCGCGGCGCGCCAGTTCCTCGGCGCGTTGCAGGGCGGCCAGGGCTTGGTCGCGCTGGCCTTCGGCTTGCTGCAGCAGGGTGTGGAGCGTGTTCATGCTTGGTTGGCCAGGGCGAGCAGTTGTTTGCGGCTGAGGTCCAGCACCGCTTGGTCGTGCATGTCTTGCTGCAGCAGCTGCACCAGCTGCGGCTGCACACGCACGGCGGTGTCGAGTTCGGCGTCGTGGCCGGGGGCGTAGGCGCCCAGCTGGATGAGGTCGCGCGCCTTGTTGTATTTGGCGAGCCACTGGCGCAGCTTGCGCGCGGCCTGCTGGTGTTCGCGGCCGGTCACGGCCGTCATCACGCGGGAGATGCTGCGTTCCACGTCGATGGCCGGGAAGTGGCCAGACTCGGCCAGTTCGCGGCTCAGCACGATGTGGCCGTCCAGGATGCCGCGTGCGGCGTCGGCGATGGGGTCTTGCTGGTCGTCGCCTTCGCTCAGCACCGTGTAGAAAGCGGTGATGCTGCCCACGCCGTTCAGGCCGTTGCCGGAACGTTCCACCAACTGCGGCAGCTTGGCGAAGCAGCTGGGCGGGTAGCCCTTGGTGGCCGGTGGTTCGCCGATGGCCAGCGCGATCTCGCGTTGGGCCATCGCGTAGCGCGTCAGGCTGTCCATCAGCAGCAGCACGTGTTTGCCGCGGTCGCGGAAGTGTTCGGCGATGGCGGTGGCGTAGTTCGCGCCCTGCAGGCGCACCAGGGGCGGTGCGTCGGCCGGCGCGGCCACCACCACGCTGCGGTGGCGGCCTTCTTCGCCCAGGATGTCTTCGATGAATTCCTTCACCTCGCGGCCGCGTTCACCGATCAGGCCCACGACGATGACGTCGGCCTGCGTGTAGCGCGCCATCATGCCCAGCAGCACCGATTTGCCCACGCCGGTGCCGGCGAACAAGCCCAGGCGCTGGCCGCGGCCCACGGTCAGCAGCGCGTTGATGCAGCGCACGCCGGTGTCGAGCGGGCTGCGCACGGGGTCGCGGTCCATGGCGTTGATGGGGCGGCGGATCATGGGCTCGGAAGCCACGCCCTGCAGCGCGCCGGCACGGTCCAGCGGCTCGCCGTGGGCGTCGACCACACGGCCCAGCAGGCCGTCGCCCATGGGCAGGTGCAGGCCGCGGTCTTCGCTGCGCCGCCAGGGGTGGTTTTCCTGGCCGAACTGCGGTGGCACACGTGGGGCCGGGCGGGGCACCACGCGGGCGCCACTGGCCAGGCCGTGCAGGTCGCCGGTGGGCATCAGGAAAGCGCGGTCGCCGTTGAAGCCCACCACCTCGGCCAGCACCGCGGGTTGGCCGGCCTGGTGGATCTCGCACACCGAGCCCACGGGCACGCGCACGCCAGCGGCTTCCAGCACCAGGCCGGTCACGCGCAGCAAGGTGCCCACGCTTTCCAAGGGTTGTTCGATGGCGGCGTATTCCTGCAGGTCGTTCAGGTAACGCGCCCATTTGCGGCTGCGGGCTTCAGGGGCCACCAGGGGCGTGCTCATGCGGGGGCTCCGGTCTGGGGCGTCGGGCGGGCGGGTGGCTCGGCCGTGGCCGTGGGCACCGGGTCGGCCTCGGGGCCGGCCCAGGCTTCTTCCACCCCCAGGTTGGCCGCGGCCTGGGCCCAGCGGGTGGCGATGCGCGCGTCGATGGCGCCCACATCGCTTTCCACCAACACCCCACCGCGTTCCATCGCCTTGCTGGCCAGCAGCCGTGCGCCGCGTGCCTGCAGGGCTTCTTCGGCGCCTTCGGCCACCAGGGGCAGGTCTTCGGGGTGCACGTGCACGCTGATGTGGCGTGCGCTGAGCAGCACGGCGTTGATGGCTTCGGTGGCCACCGTGGCCACCAGGTCGGGCCGGGTCTGCAGTTCGTTGCGCAGCACCTGGCGCGCCAGTTGCACGGCGGTGCGCGACACCGCCTGGGCCAGCTGGCGGTCCAGTTCGTCGAGCTGGGCGTCGAAGCTCTTCACCAGGGCGCCCACCTGGGCCGTGGCCTGGCTGGCGAAACTCTGCTTGAAGCCTTCCAGCGCCACCAGGCCGTCGCGGTAGCCGTCGGCATAACCCGCTTGACGAGCGGCGCTGATGCGCGCTTCCCACTCGGCCGCGGTGGGCTCGGGCGGGGCGGCTGGCGGTGCGGGCTCCGCCGGGGCCGTGGCGGAAGCCGCGGGCGCGGCAGCCGGCCTGTCGCCGATGCTGCCCGGGCGCCAGGCCGCGAAGTTGCCGCCCAGTTCTTCGCGCGGGATGAAGCGCGTGTAGGCCGAGGCCGGCTTGCTGCCGGGCGGGGCCGGCACGTTGCGGATGCCGGGTTTAGAGGAACTGGTCATCACCGCCGCCCGCCAACATGATCTGACCTTCGTCCACCAGGCGGCGCACCGTCTTCATGATCTCCTTCTGCTCGGCTTCCACTTCCGACAGACGCACCGGGCCGCGGCTGTCCAGGTCTTCGCGCATGGTCTCGGCGGCACGGCTGGACATGTTCTTGAAGATCTTCTCGCGCAGGCCTGGCGTGCTGCCTTTCAGCGCCACCACCAGCGAGTCGCTCTGCACTTCCTTCAGCAGGGCCTGGATGCCCTTGTCGTCGATCTTCTCGACGTCGTCGAAGGTGAACATGTTGTCCATGATCTTCTGCGCCAGGTCGTTGTCGGCCTCGCGCACGAAGTCCAGCACCGACGTCTCTGCGGCGCTGCCCAGCAGGTTCAGGATGTCGGCCGCGGCCTTCACGCCGCCCAGGTTGCTCTTCTTCATGCGGTCGCCGCCGGCCAGCACCTTGCTGAGCACCTCGTTCAGGTCTTTCAGCGCCGCGGGTTGAATGCCGTCCAGCGTGGCGATACGCACCATCACCTCGTTGCGCTGGCGCTCGGTGAAGTCCTTCAGCACGTCGGCGGCCTGGTCCTGGTCCAGGTGCACCAGGATGGCGGCCACGATCTGCGGGTGTTCGTTGCGCAGCAGTTCGGCCACCGAGGTGCCGTCCATCCACTTCAGGCTCTCGATGCCGGAGATGTCGCTGCCCTGCAGGATGCGGTCGATCAGCAGGTTCGCCTTGTCGTCGCCCAGCGCCTTGCGCAGCACGTTCTTCACGTACTCGTCGGTGTCGTTGACCAGCGAGTATTCGTTCTCGGCCAGCTTGTCGAACTTCTCGATGATCTGGTCCACGCGCTCCTTGGGCACAGCCTTCATCTTGGCGATGGTCTCGCCCAGCTTCTGCACTTCCTTGGGCGTGAGGTGCTTGAAGACCTCGGAGGCTTCTTCCTCGCCCAGGGACATGAGCAGGATGGCGGCGTCTTCGGCGCCTTTGTCGTCGGAGGCTGCGGGCATGGTGTGTCAGGTCTCGCCGTTGACCCAGCCGCGCAGGATGTTTGCCACGGCTGCGGGGTTCTCGCGTGCCAGCTTGCGCGCGGCTTCGAGCTTCTCGTCGTTCTTCGGGCCTTTCAGCGCCGGCACCTCATCGGGGGCGGGCAGGGCGTTGGCGTCGTCCACCACCTCGTCCACCAGCGCGGCGGCGGGCTCGGGGGCCGGCGGTGGGGCCGTCACGGCCTTGACGGCCGGGCGCACCATGGTGAACACGATCAGCAGCGCCACCAGCACCAGCGACAAGGGCGCCGCCGCGCTGCGCACCAGGTCCTGCACCCAGGGGCGTTCCCACAGCGGCAGGGCCTCGGGTTGTTTGTCCACCGGGGCGCGGAAGGGCGCGTTCACCACGCGTACCAGGTCGCCACGGTCTTTGTTGAAGCCAATGCCCTGCTGCACCAGGGTGGTCAGCTGTTCCAGTTCTTCGTTGCTCAGCGGCTCGGTGGTGGGCTTGCCCTTGGGGTCGGTGCCGCCGCGGTGGTTCACCACCACGGCCGCGTTCAGCCGGCGCACCTGGCCGGTGGCGGCCTTGGTCACGGTGGTGGTGCGGTCCACCTCGTAGCGGGTCTCGCTGCCGCGGCGCATCTGCCCACCGTTGGCGCCACCTTGTGCGCCTTGCAGGCCCTGGGCCGCGCCGTTGATGGGGGCGCTGGCCGGCACCGGCGGCTGGTTGGCGGCGGCACCGGGCACGCCGGCTGGCGTGGTGCTGCCGGGGCTGGTGCTTTCTTCGCTCTTGGTGGCGCGCACGGCGGCGGCGTTTTCGCCTTGGTTGGGCTTGAAGGCCTCGGCGGTCTGCTCGGTTTGCGAGAAGTCCATGTCGGCCGTCACCGTGGCGCGGAAGTTGTCGCGGCCCAGCACCGGCTCCAGCAGTTCCTGCACGCGTTTCAGGTAGCCGGCCTCGACCTCGCGCATGTATTGCAGCTGCTGGGTGTCCAGCCCCTGCGGCGTGGTGCTGTCGTTGTTGGACAGCAGCTCGCCGCTGCTGTCCACCACGGTGACGGCCTTGGGGTTCAGCTCGGGCACGCTGGACGACACCAGGTGCACGATGGCGGCCACCTGCTTGCGGTCCAGCGTGCGGCCGGGGTGCAGGGTCAAGGCCACGCTGGCGCGCGGCTGTTGCTGTTCGCGAAAGAAGCCGTTCTGGTTGGGCAGGCCCAGGTGCACCCGCGCCGAGGCCACGGCGTCCATGGCCTGGATGCTGCGGGTGAGCTCGCCTTCCAGCGCCCGTTGCAGGCTGATGCGCTCCTGGCCCTGGGTCTGGCCGAAGGGGGTCTTGTCCAGCAGTTCGTAGCCGTTCACCGTGCCCTTGGGCAGGCCGGCGGCGCTGAGCTTCAGCCGCAGGTCGTACACCTGCGAGGCCGGCACCATGATCGTGCCGCCGCCTTCGCTGAAGCGGTAGGGCACGTTCATCTGCGCCAGCTTCTCCACGATGGCGCCACCGTCCTTTTCGGACACGTTGGCGAACAGCACACGGTAGTCGCCGCTGCGCATGTTCAACGCCAGGGCCACCAACACGGCCGCGAGCGCGGCCAGGCCGATACCGGCCATCCATTTGGTCTTGGCGGGCAGCGCAGCCACGCGGCCCGCCAATCCGGTGGGGGCGGGCACAAGTTCATTGCTGCCAGGGGCGACGACGGCGGTATCCATGGAGGGGCATTGTTGGTGCCGCTCCCCGGCCGCGGTGGCGCAAGAAGCCCCCCAAAGCCCCGCCTGTTCCTACCTTCGCGGGTGGAGCCGGGGCCTACAGTGCGCTATCGACACCATGGACGTGAAACTTAAACCCTTCGACTTCAACGCCGCCGTGGCGCGCGCCGGGCTGCGCCCCGACGGCACGCGCATCGGCGGTGTGGAAGCGCCCAAGGCGGCCGAGGGTGGCAGCTTCCGCACGGCCATGGCCGACGCGTTGAAGGACGTCAGCGCCGCGCAGTTGGAATCACAAGGCCTGCAGCGCGAACTGTCGCTGGACAACCCCACGGTCAGCCTGGAGCAGACCATGATCGCGATGCAGAAGTCGCAGCTGGGTTTCCAAGCCGCCGTGCAGGTGCGCAACCGTTTGGTGTCCGCCTACACCGAGATCATGAGCATGCAGGTGTAAGGCCCGACCGGTGCCCGCGCACCGGTGGCCGTTTCAGCAGGCGGGCAAGCTGGCCAAGCCCCCGCCCACGCTGCACAGGTGCGCGCGGCCGGTGGGCCCCAGGTCGATCTGCACGGCCGTGCCGTTGTCCAGCCGCAGTTGCGTGGACAGCGGCCCCACCACGGTGCCCAGGGGTTGCAGGCTGAACTGCGCTGGGTGCGCCAGCTGCACGCCGGGGAAGTCGCCCTCCTGCACCAGCTTCAGTCGGCAGGCCGGGGCGGGCCCAGGTTGGCAGCCGCAGCCGGGCGTGGTGGCGACCGTCCAGCACCAGCCCGGGCCGGGCTGCAGGTCCACATGCAGCGCCTGCCCGCGGCGTGCGGCTTCAAAGCGTGCCTCCGACAAATCTTGCGCCAGGGCCTGCGCCGCCGCCTTCAAACGGTGGCGGGCCAGCAGGTTGGCGAAAGAAGGCAAGGCCAGCGTGGCCACCACGGCCAGCAAGGCGATGCACACGGCCAGTTCCACCAAGGTCAGCCCGCGCAGGCGGCCGCGCTGGGCCGGCGTGGGCCGCGTTGGCTCACCCGCAGGCAGCTCGGTGGCGTGTGGCTCGGGCAGGGAGGGCATGGTGTCGGCCACGCGGTTCAACGTTGCCAGCAACCGCGTTGCGGGCCGGTTTCCACGAAGCCCAGCCGCACCTGCATCACCAACGGTGAACAGGCGCTGTCGGGCTGCTGCGGGCCGCCAGCACGCGGCGTGGCGGTGGCGCGGTAGGCCTCGGGCCCTTGCAACTCCACGGCCAGCGTGTAATGCCCTTCGGCGCTGTGCAGCGGCCTTTGCAGGGCTTGGAAATCGTTGCTGTAGGCGCCCGTGTGGGTGCGCAGCCGTTCCTGGGCCGCTTGCAGCTGCGTCAGCGCGGCCACGGCATCGGCGCGGCGCGCACGTTGCAGGTGCTGTTGCCAGCTGGGCACGGCCAGGCTGACCAGCACCCCCACGGCGGCCAGCACCACGGCCAGTTCCACCAGGCTGAACCCCCGGCCTGCTGCGCTTGCCGGCCGCATGGTTCAACCCGCGGACAGCAGACGGCGGCGCTTCTGCGTGTGGTCGATCCAGCGCTGCAAGGCGCGGTCTGCACCGCCCCCCAGGGGGCCCCACTCGCAGCCCAAGCGCAGGCCGCCCTCGGGCCCGTTCAGGGCCGTCACGTGCTGCAGGCCCAGCATCACGTCAAAGCGGGTGTCGGCATCCAGCTCCACGCGCACGGCGCCGATGCGCGTGCCCGGCTCCAGCGGCGGCACGTTCGCCGGCAGCAGCAGTGCGCAGCCGCCCATGCTGACGTCCAGCACCCGCAGTTGCAGCACCATGTCGGGCAGGGCAGGGTGGCGGAAGCGCGCCAGCGGTGAGGCCCTGTCGGCCGGGCGCACCCGGAAGCTGTTGCGGCGCTGGAAGCGGTACAACGCCGTGGGCCAGGCCGCTTGCAGCGCACAACTGTGGCTGCCGCGCACCAGCACCAGGCCGTGCAGGTCGAACTGCAGCTTCACGCTGTCCAGGTAGGCCACGGCCACGGCCTCGTCGCCGTCGATCAGGGCTTGCAGCTGCGGCAAGCCATCGTTGGCGCTGAAACTCAAGCGGTTGGTCTGGCTGTCCATCGACCACAGCGTGGTGGTCAGGTGCGCCTGCGGACCACTGAGGTGCACCAACACGCTGCCATCGCGCAGGTCGCGCAGCAGGGCTTGCACCTCGCGCGGGTGGTCCACACGGAACTCGGCCCAGCGGGGGGCGTCGGTGTCGTCGCCCAGGGGTGCGGGTCGGGTGTCCTGGAACATGGTGCGCGAGCGCCGGGTGTGCGTTCAGTGCAGCGTCTTGCGGCGCCCTGCCAAGGTGTCGTCCAGGTCTTGCAGCCAAGGCTCGGCCAGGTGGCGGATCTCGGCGTCGTTGACCAGGATGCGCTGCATGATGCGCGACTTGGCCTTGGCGGCTTCCGCGTCCAGCGCGCCGGTGCGCGCGGCGTGCTTGAGCTGGCTGATCAGCAGCACACAGGCGCCTTCCAGCTTCACCACCTCGTCCCAGTTGCCGGCCTTGGCGGCGGTCAACATGTCGGCACTGGCTTGTTCAATCGCCTCGTAGAAGCTCAGCAGTTGGGTATCCATCGAAAGTCCTCGCGGTGGTCTTGGCGTCGCTGCGGGGCGATCAGCGGCGTTGGGGGGCATCGGCCTGCGGACCGATCGAGTTCCAGGCTTCACGCAAGGGCTGCATCAGGCGGTAGGCCTCGTCCAAGCTGGCTTCGTCGTTGCGCACGTTGGCCAGCGTCAGCCGCATGGACAGGTAGCTGTAGAGGTCGCTCAGGTCTTTGGCCAGTTGGCCGCCGGCTTCCATGTTCAGGCTGCAGCGCAGGCCTTCTTCGACGATGCGCACGGCCCGGGTGATGGCGCGGCCCTTGGCCTCGACGTGGCCGGCACGCATGGCGCCGCGCGCCTGCGCCAGGGCGTCCATGAAGCCGTCGAACAACATCGCCACCAGCTTGTGGGGCGACGCACCGGACACCGACGTTTCGGCACCGACCTGGCAGTACGCGTTGGCGAACTGCTGTGCGTTGCGCGACAGAGTGGCTGAACTGAACATGGGGCTTGAGAGGCAGAGGCTGCGGGATTGAAAGTTTTATCGGCCAAGGCCCGCACCCACTTGAGCGGTGCGCGGTGCACGAATGCGGGGCACAGGCCGGGGTTTTCCCCTGCGCGCGCCGTGCGGCCCTGGTGCAGGCCCCGGCGTGGGGCGCACAAGGGCCAACGCCACCGCAGGCCGAGGGGGCCAGGCGGTGGCGTTGGGGCGGCGAGGCGTGCGGCGGCGTGCGCGCGCCGCACACACCAGGTTCAACTGCTGCTGCTGATGTTCAGCGAGGCCAGTTGGTTCGTCAGGTAGCTGGACAGGCTGGTCAGCTTGGCCATGTTGGTGTCCAGCACCTGGTACTGGGTTTCCAGCCGCTTCTTGGTGGCCGCCAGGCGGTTTTCCATGGCCTCTTGGCTCTTGCTGTTGCGTGCCAGCATGCTTTCCAGGCTGCTGGTGCGCGTGGTCAGGCTGCCCTCGGTGTCCAGCAGCGCCGCGCCCAGGTCGCGGAAGCGGTCCATGAAGCCCGAGCCCGCGCTGTCGGTGCCGTCGGTGGCCAGGGCCTTTTGCAGCTCGGCGCGGTTGCCCAAGGCGGCTTCCAGCTTGGTGCTGTTGGTTTCCAGCGTGCCGTCGGCCTTCATCGTGATGCCGATGTCCGACAGCCTGCCGAAGGTGCTGGACGCCGAGGTGCTTTGGTTGATGACGCCGCGCAGCCCCGTCAACACCGTGGAGGTGGCGCGGTCGCCCTGCAGCGTGCCGCCCACCTTGGTGGCGGGGTCGTATTTGGTTTGCTGGCCGATGAAGGTGGCCAAGGCGTTGAAGGCCGTGGTGAAGGCCGTGATGGCCGTTTTCACGGCCTCGGTGTCGGCCTTCACCGCCACCTGGATGGTGCTGGTCGTGGGCTTGGCCAAGGTCAGCGTCAGCCCGTCGGCCACGTTCTCCAGCACGTTGCTGGCCGAGCTGATGCCGATGCCGTTGACCGTGGCGCTGGCGTTCACCGCGGTTTCGCTGCGCGTCATCTGGGACACCGGCTCGGGCGTCAGCGGGTCTTCGGCGGCGTCGTAGGCCAGGGCCGACAGCCCGGTGTTGGCCACGCCATCGTTGGCGTCTTCCACCGTGCTGATGCGAAAGCCGTTGAGGGCGCCGGTCTCGGTGGAGCGCAACGCCAGGCGTGCGCCGCTGGCGTCGTTGATGATGGAGGCGGTCACGCCCATGCCCGCGGCGTTGATCTTGTCGCGGATGTCGGTCAGCGTGTCCGTGGCCTCCAGGGCCAGGGTGCCGCCTCCGCTGCCTTTGGGTGTGAAGCCGGTGGGCGTGGGCTCACCGTCCCAGGTGCCCAGCTCGATGGTCATCAGCCCCGCGCCCAGTGTGGTGCTGGCGTTGGTGAAGCTGCGGCTGGCCACCGTTTGGCTGGTGGCCAGGTTGGCCACGGTCACGCTGTAGTTGGCCGCGGCGGCACCGGAAGCGCCGGTGGCCGACACGAAACTGCTGTCGCTGCTGCTGGTGGTGGTCTGGTTCCACAGCGACACCGACGCCAGCTTGGCCGCGGCATCGCGCATCGTGGTGGTCAGGCTCTTCAGCTGGCCGATGGCCGACACCTGGGTGTTCAGCTTGGTGGCCGCGGTCTGCAGCAAGGCCAGTGGCTTGGACTCCACGGCCATCAACGACGTGATGATGGAGCCGACGTCCAGGTTGCTGCCCAGGCCGGTGGAGGTGATGGTCGCCATGTGTGGGTGCTCCCTTGCTCGTCATGTCTTCGGCCGCGGCGCGCCGGGGTTGAGGCCTGGCGCCCCGGCAACACCGGCACAAATGGTGTCCATTTGCGCGTGGGGCCTGTGCGCGGGCCGCCAGCCGCCGCGGGCGAAAACGGGGCTTGCAAAAGGGGCACGCCGCAGGCCCCGGGGCGCTATCGGTGCATCCCTCGAAGCCATGCGGCGTGCTTGAACGGTGTGGTGTGGCGGACCGGCGTGGGCGCCGGCGCCGGGTTCAGCCTTGCAGCAGTTTCAGTACCTGCTGCGGCAACTGGTTGGCCTGCGCCACCCTGGCGTTGCCGGCTTGTTGCAGGATCTGCGCACGGCTGAGGTTGGCGGTTTCCACCGCGTAGTCGGCGTCCATGATGCGGCTGCGTGCGGAAGACTGGTTCTCCACCGCCGTCATCAGGTTGGAGATCACGGCGTCGAAGCGGCTTTGCGAAGCACCCAAGGTGGCGCGTTCGCTGTTCACCTTGTCCAGCGCCAGGTCGATGTTGTTCATCACCGTGGCGATGTCGTTGGCCGTGGCGGCCGAGCCGATGCTGGCGCGGGCCGTGCCCTGGTTGTCGGTGCCGGCGACCACGGTGATCTCGGGCGCCGCGGCCATGTCGCTGGTCACGATGTCGATGGTGTCGTTGGCCGTGGTGTTGGCGCCGATCTGGAACGACTGCGTGCCGGAGAAGCTGCCCAGGATGGCCTTGCCGTTGAAGGTGGTGGCCCCCAACACACGCTGCACTTCCTTGGCCAGTTCGGCGAATTCTTTGTCCAACGATTCCTTGTCGGCATCGCTGTTGGTGGCGTTGCGGGCCTGCACCGCCAGTTCACGCATGCGCTGCAGCGAATCGCTGACTTTGCCGAGTGCGCCTTCTGCGGTTTGTGCCAGCGAGATGCCGTCGTTCGCGTTGCGCACCGCGACGTTCATGCCACGCACCTGGGCGTTCATGCGTTCTGCGATGGCGAGGCCGGCGGCGTCGTCCTTGGCGCTGTTGACCCGCATGCCAGAAGACAGGCGCTGGAGCGAAGTCGACAGCGAAGACTGCGACATCGCCAGGTTGCGCTGAGCGTTCAGCGATGCGAGGTTCGTGTTGATCGTCTGCGGCATGTTCAATGCTCCTCAGGTGCTGTGGCGTCGTCGGCGCCAAACGCACCGGCCTAGATTTCCGGACAGTGTGTTGAACGTTTCGGCGACCGAGTCCGTTCATCACGCATGGATGCATTGTGGGAAAACTTCAGCGCAGCGATCGGTGGAAGTGCGGGGTGATGGCGGTCCAGTTCGGAGCTGAAAAGGCACGACCCCGGCAGGCTGCAAGGCCTGGTCCGGGGTCGTGTGCGGGGGGGCGTAAGAGGGCGTATCTCGGGGTCTCTGGCGGGGCTGGGCCCTGCCAGGCGGCGTGGTGCGCCGCCAAGTCTTTGCCAGCCGTGGAACGCCCGTGGCGTTCCACGCGCGGGCTCAACCCTGGATGAGTCGCAGCACCTGCTGGGGCAGCTGGTTGGCCTGGGCCACCATGGCGTTGCCCGCCTGTTGCAGGATCTGCGCACGGCTGAGGTTGGCGGTTTCCACCGCGAAGTCCGCGTCCATGATGCGGCTGCGCGCCGAGGTCTGGTTCTCGATGCTCTGCTGCAGGCTGCTGATCACGGCGTCGAAGCGGCTTTGCGAAGCACCCATCGTGGCGCGTTCACCGTTGACCTTGTCGATGGCCAGGTCGATGTTGTCGATGACCGTGTCGATGTCGTTGGCGGTGGCCGACGAGCCGATGCTCGCCCGGCCCAAGCCGGTGTTGTCGGTGCCGGCCACCACGGTGATTTCCGTCGCCGCCACCATGTTGGTGGTGACGATGTCGATGGTGTCGTTGGCCGTGGTGTTGGCACCCACCTGGAAAGACTGCGTGCCGGCATCGCTGCCGATGATGGCCTTGCCGTTGAACGCCGTGGCCCCCAGCACACGCTGAATTTCCTTCGCCAGTTCGGCGAATTCCTTGTCCAGCGATTCCTTGTCGGCGTTGCTGTTGGTGGCGTTGCGCGCCTGCACCGACAGTTCACGCATGCGTTGCAGCGAGTCGCTGACCTTGCCCAACGCACCTTCTGCCGTTTGCGACAGCGAGATGCCGTCGTTGGCATTGCGCACGGCCACGTTCATGCCGCGCACTTGCGAGTTCATGCGTTCTGCAATGGCCAGGCCTGCAGCGTCGTCTTTGGCGCTGTTCACGCGCAGACCCGACGACAAACGTTGCAGCGACGTCGACAGAGAGGCCTGCGACGTGGCCAGGTTCCGCTGCGCGTTCTGCGAAGCGAGGTTGGTGTTGATGATCGAAGCCATTTGGCACTCCTGTCGAGTTGATCCGCCGCCAGGGCTGATGTCCTGTACGGTGCCGAGCAATACGCCCTGGCTTGGGTATCGACTGGGGGTGCAGCGGGCTTGAGGGTTGGTGTTGCTAAAAAATTAGCGCCGCCCGTGGCGAGCGGCGCTTAAGTTTCCAAGCCCCCTTCCGATGGCGAGGCGCTCACCGGCCCGAGGGCCAGCGCGCCGGCGTCATCGAAGAAGGGCCAGGACCTGCTGGGGTACCTGGTTCGCTTGTGCCACCATCGCATTACCGGCCTGTTGCAGGATCTGTGCACGGCTCAGGTTGGCCGTTTCCACCGCGAAGTCCGCGTCCATGATGCGGCTGCGGGCGGCGGTCTGGTTCTCGATGCTCTGTTGCAGGCTGCTGATGACGGTGTCGAAGCGGCTTTGCGAAGCACCCATCGTGGCGCGTTCACCGTTGACCTTGTCGATGGCCAGGTCGATGTTGTCGATGACCGTGTCGATGTCGTTGGCGGTGGCCGATGAGCCGATGCTGGCGCGGCCCAAGCCGGTGTTGTCGGTGCCCGCGACCACGGTGATCTCCGACGCCGCCACCATGTTGGTGGTGATGATGTCGATGCGGTCATCGCTGGTGGTGTTGGCGCCAACCTGGAAGGTCTGCGTGCCGGCGTCGCTGCCGATGATGGCCTTGCCGTTGAAGGTGGTGCCACCCAGCACACGCTGAATTTCCTTGGCCAGTTCGGCGAATTCCTTGTCCAGCGATTCCTTGTCGGCGTTGCTGTTGGTGGCGTTGCGCGCTTGCACCGACAGTTCACGCATGCGCTGCAAAGAGTCGCTGACTTTGCCCAGTGCGCCTTCAGCCGTTTGCGACAACGAGATGCCGTCGTTGGCATTGCGCACAGCCACGTTCATGCCCCGCGTTTGCGAGTTCATGCGTTCGGCGATGGCCAGGCCGGCGGCGTCGTCCTTGGCGCTGTTGACACGCATGCCCGAAGACAGGCGCTGCAGCGAGGTGGTCAGCGAAGCCTGCGAAGAAGCCAGGTTGCGCTGTGCGTTCATCGACGCGAGGTTGGTGTTGATGGTGGAAGCCATGATGTTTAGAACTCCATTCAGTTGCACTAATTAAGTAAACCCGGCGAGAGCGCCGGCACATCCCGAATGCCTGGCCGTTGTGTTGCACGACCTCGGCCCGGCATTCCGTTGCCTGCTGCCTGGTCTTTCTGCGCCCTGTCGCCAAGGCACTTCGAACCAAACAACCGCCCGCGCTGGTCAACCATGGAGCCCTTCAGTGCGCCTCATGTGAAGCGTCTGGGGGGGCATCGGCCGGCCAACCGGACCCCGGAACTTGCTCGACCAAATTCCGTTAAGCCCTGTATCGGTGCCGCTTTTCCAAAACTTGAGGGGCTAAGGTTTATGGCAGTGCGGTTGTCAAGACCGCTTGAGGTCTGCGATGCGACGTAATGCACGCGCTTTGCGGTGCTGTTGCGGTGATCGCTGAAGTTTTCGCTCTCTAAAGTGGCTCACAGCCCTGGCCGATAACCCCGCCCGGTCGAATTCGGGCTTTCTTGAAGTTACGTCCAGAGACCAGTTGGAGCCCCCATGGCCATTGCACCCAGAACCCATTCGGCGTTAGGCGCCGCAGCCTTGCAGCACCGTGCTTCCGGCCCTGCAACTTGGGCGCAGCCCAGTGGGGCTGCAGGGGCTGCCCAACAGCACTGGCAGCGTGGTGTGGCCTTGGCACGCCAGGGGCAGTTGCAGGGCGCCTTGCAGGCTTTCGAAAAGGCCACGCGCCGCGCACCAGGGGTGGCCACCTATTGGTTGAACCTGGCCAGCACCCAGCGCAAGCTTGGGCAGGTGGCCGAGGCCCTGGCCAGCGGTCGCCAGGCTTTCGCCTTGGAGCCTTTCAACGAGGTGGCCTGCCACTTCCTGGCCGAAGTGCTGCGCTTGCAACTGCGCGAAGAAGAGGCCCTGCAGGTGTTGCAATCGCTGACGCCTGAAGTGGTGCGCGGTGCGCGCCACTGGTTGTTGGAGGGTGCAGTGCTGATGAGCCTGCAGCGCTGGCCCGAGGCGGCGGGCGCCTTCCTGAACCTGCTGGCCTTGAAGCCAGCCGACACCGACGCCTACCAGCAACTGGGCTTTGCTTTGGCCTACATGAAGCGGTATGGCGATGCCGCCGAGTGCTTCCGCACCAACAGCATCCTGGCGCCCGACAACCTGAGTGCCGCGGTATACGCCGCGCACTACGCCGCCTGGGCTTGCGACTGGGCTGCGGCCCGCGTGGACCAGCAGCGGCTGCAGCATGCGGTGTCGCAATTGCAGGCCGACAGCATCGTCGGGGCTTTCAGCCCGTTCTGCGTGCTGAGCATGGAAGACGACCCGACCTGGCACCGCCAGGCCGCGGCACTGGAAGCCCGCCGTGTGCAAGCTGGCATGGCCGCCCTGGGTGCCGGCCCGCGCCACACGGCCTGGCCGGTGGCCGAGCGTGCATTGGCCGAAGGTGGCCGCATCCGCCTGGGCTTGGTGTCGGCCGATTTCCGCGAGCACGCCACCAGCATGCTGCTGGTGCAAACGCTGGAAGCCTTGCCGCGTGAGCGCTTCGAGGTGTTCCTGTATTCCCACGGCAAGGCCGACGACACGGCGCTGCGCCAGCGCATGGTGGCCGCCGCCGACCACTTCATCGAATGTGGGCAGACCACCCCGGTGGCCCAGGTGCAGCGCATCCACGACGACGGCATCCATGTGCTGGTGGACCTGAGCGGCTACACCGCCAACACGCGCATCGGGGTGTTCGCTCAGAAGCCGGCGCCGGTGCAAGTGCTGTGGCTGGCCTACCCCAGCACCATCGGTGGTGACTTCATGGACTACGTGGTGGGCGACCCGGTGCTCACACCGCTGGCGCACGCCGCGCACTTCACCGAGAAGATCGCGCAGCTGCCCGTGTGCTACGAGCCCACCGACGAGCGCCGGGACCACCCCGAGCCGCTGGACCGCGCCTCGTGCGGCCTGCCGGAGGACGCCTTCGTCTTCGCGTGTTTCAACCAGAGCTACAAGATCACCGAGCCGGTGTTCAGCCGCTGGTGCCGCATTCTTGAACGTGTGCCTGGCAGCGTGTTGTGGCTGCTGGTGCCGCAGCCCGAGATTCAGGCGGCCTTGTTGGAACGCGCGGCCGAACGCGGGCTGGACCCGTCGCGTGTGTTGTTCGCGCCGTTCGTGGACCCGCTGGACCACCTGGCCCGCCTGCCGCAGGCCGACCTGTTCCTGGACACCTTTCCCTACGGCGCCCACACCACCTGCAGCGACGCGCTGTGGATGGGCCTGCCGGTGCTGACGCAACTGGGCGAAAGTTTTTCGGCCCGCGTGGCCGCCAGCCTGTTGCACGCGGTGGAACTGCCGGAACTCGTGGTGCACGACGAACAGGCCTACGAAGACCGCGCCGTGGCCCTGGCCACCGAGCGCACCGAGTTGGCCTGCATGCGCGACCACCTCTGGCACAACCGGCGCGACCTGCCGCTGTTCGACAACCAACGCTTCACCGGCGAGCTGGCGGCGCTGTTTGAACGCATGGTGGGGCGCTGGCAACAGGGCTTGCCGCCGGAAGCTTTGCCCGCGGTCGGGTGAAACACGCGCCGGCGTGACAGCTGCCGCCGCGCTGCGTTCAGCGTGGCGGTGGTTTTCGGCCAGCTGCTTGCGCCGCCGCCGCAAAGGCTGGGTCAGGCGCGCCAGGCCTTTCGGCCCGGTAGGTCCTGACTCAGGCCAGGGCGGCTTCGGGCTCGCCCAGCAGCTGTTGGCAGCGCGAGAGTGCGGCGGCCACCACCTGGTCCATGTTGTAGTAGCGGTACTGGGCCAGGCGGCCCAGGAAGACCACGCCCTGTGCGGCCTCGGCCTCGGCCATCGCTTGGTAGCGCTTGAACAAGGCTTCGTTGCTGGCCGTGGGTATCGGGTAGTAGGGCTCGCCGGTTTCGGCCAGTGCGCAGGGCACCTCCGTCACCACGCTGGTGCCGGTGTGGGCCTGGCCGGTGAGGTGCTTGAACTCCGTGCAGCGGGTGTAGGCGTGGTCGTTGGGGTAGTTCACCGTGCCCACGGCCTGGTGCTGCGCCACCCCCGGCAGGTGCCGGTGTTCGAAGCGCAGGCTGCGGTAGGGCAGGGCGCCAAAGCAGTGGCCGAAGTAGGCGTCCACCGGGCCGGTGAACACGGTTTGTGCCGCGCGCAGGTGGCGGCGTTCGCGGAAGAAGTCCACGCCCGTGCGCACGGTGATGCGTGGGTGGTCCAGCATGGCCTGGAACATCGCCGTGTAGCCGTGCAGCGGCATGGCCTGGTGGCGGTCTGTGAAGTAGCGGTCGTCGTCGTTGCAGCGCGTGGGGATGCGGGCGGCCACCCCAGCGGCCAGTTCGCTCAGGTCCAGGCCCCACTGCTTGCGCGTGTAGCCGCGGAAGAACAGCTCGCAGAGTTCGCGGCCCACGCTGTTCAGCACCACGTCTTCGCTGCTGCGCAGGGTGTCACGCGGCTCGCGCGCCCGTTCAAGAAAGGCCGCCACACCGGCTTCGTCCAGCTGCAGCCCATACAGGCGGTTGATGGTTTGGCGGTTGATCGGCATCGGGTAGGCCTGGCCCGTGCGCGCGTGCGGCACGGCCAGCACGCGGTGCTCGTAGGGGCGCCAGGCCGTGAAGCGCGACAGCCAAGCCCAGACCTTGTCGCTGTTGGTGTGGAAGATGTGCGGCCCGTAGGCGTGCACCAGCACCCCGGCCTCGTCCAGGTGGTCGTACGCGTTGCCGGCGATGTGCGGGCGGCGGTCGATCAACAGCACCGAACGGCCGGCCTCGGCCAGCACCCGCGCGCTCACGGCGCCCGCGAAACCCGCGCCCACGATCAGTGTTTCCATGGGCTTCAGTCTAGGCAGGGGCTGGCCGCCAACACGGCGGAAATGGCCGGTTTGTGCCCGGTAATCCTGGGCCAAGGCGCGGCCATGCTCCGCAGCGTGTCCGGCGCAGGACGACACGGTGGCGGCCGCGACAGGCGTGTAGGAATTTGCCTGACACGCGCGTTGGAAAAACCGGGACTGAAGCGACGGAACCGGCCTGATGTTGCCGTCCAGTTCGTCTCTCTACAGTTCACTACACGCTGATACCAAACAGCAACCCAGAGACACCGAGACCCCCGACGAACACCCAAGGAGCCGACATGACCGCCGACCAAATCCTCGCCGAGATCCGTGAAGCCAACCTGAGCTACCTGATGCTCGCGCAAAGCCTGATCCGCACCGACCGCGAACAAGCCCTGTTCCGCCTGGGCGTCAGCGAAGACACCGCCACGCTGATCAACACGCTGACCCCGGCCCAGATGATGAAGATCGCCACCGGCAACACCCTGCTGTGCCGCTTCCGCATGGACGACGACCTGGTGTGGAACCTGCTGACCAGCCACGGCAAGGCCTCGGCCAACGACGGTGTGGGCCGCCTGCACGCCAGCATCCTGATGGCGGGCCGCCATCAGGAAGCCGCCTGACATAGACCCCCAGGCTTCCTTCGGTCGGGGGATGGTGACCCCCAGGCTTCCTTCGGTCGCCACCCCCCGAGGGGGCTCTTGCGACGGCCCGGCAGAGCCGGATCCGTGCAAGGGCTGGGTTGAAAACGACGACGCACATACCTACAGGACGGAGAACACAACATGGCACGCAACAAGAGCATCCTCACCGAAGCCAAGCAGATCGAGCGTGCGGTCACGCTGATCCACCTGGGCGCGCGACTGCAGGTGCTGGAAAGCGAAACCGACCTCAGCTACGAGCGCCTGCTGCGCCGGTACAAAGAGGTCTCGGGCAAGAGCCCGAGCAAAGGCCAGTTGCCGTTCTCCACGGACTGGTTCATGACCTGGCAGCCGAACATCCATTCGAGCCTGTTCCTGAACATCCACGAGTACCTGAACAAGGTGGCCGTGCTCGA
>JBKCUM010000242.1:0-21897 GCA_046318395.1 Rubrivivax sp. | reverse complement strand
GTTGTGAGCCTGCCGTCGGTCTTGTTGTAGGTGTAGCCCGCGGCCACCACGTCGGGCAGGCGGCCGGCCGAAGCGTCGCCCGCGGCGTAGTGCAGCTCCGGGTCGGGCTGCAAGCCCGGCGTGGCCGGGTCGAAGTCGACGGCGGCGCCCGTGTCGGGGTGCAGGCGCAGGTTGAAGCGGCCGCTCACCACGCGGATGCGGTCGGCCACCGGGTTGAAGTCCACGCCGAAGCGCTGGCCGCTCAGCGCCACCGGGGCGGCCGTGCCCACGGGCGTCAGCTGCGCGGTGGCGGTGTCCAGCGTGTACAGGCGGCCACCGCTGCCCACGGCGTACAGCACGCCACGCGCCACGCGGTAGTCCAGGCCCACCAGGCGCTCGCCCGCGGGCAGGCCCCGCAAGGCCTGGCGCGCCAGCACCTTCTGTGGCTGGCCAGCGTTGAACCGGATGAGTTCGGCTTGGGCCGTGACGGCGACCACCGTTTCCTTGCGCAGCGGGCCGGGTGCCTCGGTGGGGTCGGTGCTGCAAGCGCCCAGCAGCCAGCTGGCGAGCACCGTGGTGCTGAGGCCCAGGGGGGTGGTGGGCAGACGGCGGAACAACTTCAAGGGCTCACCTTCAAACGGCGGGAGGGCACAAACCGGGCCGGGTGAACGGGGCCACCCACGGAGGCCGCGGACTCCCCCACGTTGTCGGGCGGCGGCGCCCAGGCTGAAGGCGCAGCCCGGGCCCCGGGGCGCCGTGCGCCCTGTGGCCGTGCACTATGGCCGGTTCAGCGCGCGCTCACTGCACGCTGTAGCCCAGGCCGGTCATGCAGGCCTGCACCGTGTGCTGGAACACCACCGCGTCTTCCAGCGCTTCCTGGCGGCCCACGGCCTGGCGTTGGCAGTGGCGCAGGTCACGCTCGGTTTGCAGGGCGTCCTGCTGCTGTGCCGGCTTGAAAACGGGCTCAGGCCGGGCCGCGGTGGCGGCCCGCAAGCCGTCGTCGGCGCTGGGCGCGTCGCTGCCGGCGTGGCGTTCTGCCGCGGGCGGTGCCACCACCACGAACTGCGCGCCCAGCGGGCGGAACCACACCCCGCGGTGGTACCAGTAGCGCCGGTGCGGGCCCAGCACCACGGCCACCGCGCCGTGCGGCAGCGTGGCCACGGCGCTGCCCCAAGCGGGCACGCCGATGCGCAGTTCGGCCGCCACCTCGCCCGCCTGCGCCGCGTCACCGCACACCAACAGGGCCAGCGCGCAGCCCCAGGCCGCCGGCCTTGCCAGCCGGCGCGGGGCGGCGTGGCGGGGCGTCCTCATGCCGTCAGCAGGCCCTTGGTTTCGATGAAGGCCACCACCTCGGCCAAGCCGGCCTGGGTTTTCAGGTTGCTCATCACAAAAGGCTTGGCGCCGCGCATGCGGCGGGTGTCGGCGGCCATCACGTCCAGGTCGGCGCCCACGTGCGGGGCCAGGTCGGTCTTGTTGATGACGAAGAGGTCGCTCTTGGTGATGCCGGGGCCGCCCTTGCGCGGGATCTTCTCGCCCGCGGCCACGTCGATGACGTAGACCGTGAGGTCGCTGAGTTCGGGGCTGAAGGTGGCGGCCAGGTTGTCGCCACCGCTTTCGATGAACACGATGTCGGCGTTGGGGAACTGGCCCAGCAGGCGGTCCACGGCCTCCAGGTTGATGGAGGCGTCTTCGCGGATGGCGGTGTGCGGGCAGCCCCCGGTTTCCACGCCCATGATGCGCTCGGGTGCCAGCGCGCCGGCCACGGTGAGCAGGCGCTGGTCTTCCTTGGTGTAGATGTCGTTGGTCACGACCACCAGGTCCCAGCGTTCGCGCATGGTCTTGCAGAGCATTTCCACCAGGGTGGTTTTGCCCGAGCCGACGGGGCCGCCCACGCCCACGCGCAGCGGGGGCAGTTTTTTGGTGCGGCCGGGGATGTGGTGCAGAGCTGAAGTCATGCCGTGATCATGCACGAAGCGTGCAAGGCCGGGCCGGCTTCGGTGCCGTGCCCGGCGCTGGCCTCACACCGAGATGCCCACCACCAGCGTGGCCGTGTAGCCCGCGCTGTTGCTGCCGCTGACCGTGGCCAGTTGTGTGCTGACGCCGTCGCTGAACACGTTGTCGCTGCTGAAGCTGATGGCGCTGAGGTTGGCCTGGCTGCCGGTGTAGGTGCTGTCGGTGTAGACCGTCTGGCAGGTGGCCGTGGGGAAGGCGATCTGCGAGGTCTTCAGCTTGTTCGAGAAGCTGGTGGCCGTGGTGGTGCTGCGGTAGACCTCGAAGTGCATGTGCGGCATGCGCCCGCTGTAGCAGCCCGGGAAGATGGTGACGAAGGTGGCCAGGCCGGCGCTGCTGGTGGCCTGCACGCCGCGCAGGTAGTTCTGGTTGGTGACGCCGCTGGAATACATGGAGTAGCGGCCCACGGCGTCGCAGTGCCACAGGTAGATGGCATAACCATCCAAGTTGGCGCAGCTGCCGTTGGTGTTCACCAACTGCAGCGTGATGGTCAGCGGGATGCCGGCGGCCGTGCCGCTGGCGCCGGCCACGCTGGAACGGATGTCGCTGCGCACGATGCCGCTGAGCGCCAGCGCGTTGGCTACGCTGCCGTTGCTGGTGTTGCTGCCGTCGCCGGGGTAGGGACCGGCGGTTTCTTCGGGGATGAGCGTGCAGCTGCTGGGCGTGGTGCCGGTGGTGGTGCCGCTGCCCGAACCGCTGCCGGTGTCGGTGGTGGTCGTGCTGGTGCTGGTGCTGCCATCGTCACCGCCGCCACCGCCGCAGCCCATCAAGGCCAGCGACGACAGTGTGCTGGCCGACGCCGCACCGCCGGCCACCAGCCAGCGCAGGGCCTGGCGGCGCTGGGCAGCCTGGTGCATCAGGCGGCCGAGGTCGGCGGCCAGGCCGGCGTCGTGGTGGTCGTCGTGGGCGGGCTGGGTGCCTTGGGGGTTCAGGGCGGTGCTGGCGGGGCGGTGGCGGTGCATCTGGGTTCTCCTGGGTGTGCGCCGCGGCGGGTCTGCGGCGCTGGACGACACCCAGTGTGCGCAGCGCCTGTTGCCAGCTTGCCGTCACAACGTGTCGGCGTGGACACAATGGCTTCGAAGTGCTGAACCCGGCGGCGGGTGCCTGGCCTGGCCGCACCACCGGCCACGCTGCGCTGCGGCCAGGCCCGCGGCCCGCCCTTCAGTGGGGCGCGGCCAGCGGCAGGCTGAGCGTGGCGCGCAGGCCGCCTTGCGGGCGGTTGGCCAGCACCAGCCGGCCGCCGTCGCGTTCGGCCAGGTCGCGCGCGATGGCCAGGCCCAGGCCGTGGCCGGCGCGGGCGTGGCTGGTGGACAGCCGCACCCAGGGTTTGAAGGCCAGTTCCAGCTGGTGTTCGGGGATGCCGGGGCCGCGGTCGTCCACCGTCACGGCCACGCAGCGGCCAGCGGCGTCCACCTGCAAGGCCAGTTGTGCGCTGCCACCGTAGCGCAGGGCGTTGCCCACCAGGTTGTCCAGCACGCGGCGCAGTGCGGCGGGGCGGGCACGCACCCGGGGCGCCTCACCGGCGGCCAAGCCCACGGCGTGGCCGGCCACGGCCAGGTCGTCCACCAGGGCTTCCAGCAGGGAACGCAGGTCCAGCAGGTCCGGCGCGCTCCCTTCGCGCTGTTCGCGCAGCACGGCCAGCGTGCTGTCCATCATGTCGGTCATGGCGTGGATGTCGCCGGCCGCGGCTTCGGCCAGTTCGGGGCTGGCGTCTTCCAGCCGCATGCGCAGCCGTGTCAGCGGTGTGCGCAGGTCGTGCGACAGCGCGGCCAGGTGCATGCCGCGCGCGTCGAACTGTTCTTGCAGCCGCTGCGCCATGGTGTTGAACACGGCCGCAGCCGCCCGCACTTCGGCGGTACCGCGGTGGTCTTCCAGTTGGGGCAGCGTGGCGCCGCGGGTCAAGGCCTGCCCCATGGCCTGGGCCGCGCCCGACAGCCGCTGCATGGGCCGCGCCAGCCAACGCGCGCCCCACCAGGCGCCCAGGCCGATGACCAGCAGGCGCAGGCCGTAGTCCACCCACAGCACCGAGGCGGGCAGCGCCGGCGGGCCGCCCGCGTTGGGCAATGCGCCGGGCGGTGCACCCGGCAACGGTGGGCCGGCGCCAGGCGGGGTGCCCGGTGGCGGTGCGCCCGGCTGCAGCAGGCCACCGGGTGGCAGCGAGGGCATGGGGGGCATCGCCCCGGGCTGCAGCCTCACCAGGTGGGCCGCCGGTGGGCCGTCGCCCGCCAGCGGGATCGCCAGGGCGTAGGCGATGACGCTGGCCGCCACCAGGGTCACCCACATCAGCAAGAACAGCCGCAGGAACAGCGTGTCCAGCCGACGCAGGCGTGCCAGCAGTGGGGCCAGCAGGCGCGCCCAGGCGGTGGGGCGGGTGGTGTTGGTCACCGTGGGTCAGCCTTCCAGCTTCACGTCGAAGAGGTAGCCCTCGCCACGCTGCGTGCGGATGAGCTGCGGATCGCCCAGCTTCTGGCGCAGGCGCGACACCGCCAGGTCGATGCTGCGGTCGTTCACCTCCACGCCCGGTGCGCGGGTCAGCACCAGCAGGCGTTCTCGGGTCAGCAGCTGGCCGGCGTGGTCGACAAAGGCCGCCAGCAGGCGGAACTCTGCGGCCGACAAGGCCACCAGCGTGCCGTCGGCGGCCTGCAGCCGGCGGGCGATGCGGTCGAAACGCCAGCCGGCGAAGCGCCTTTCCGCCACCGGGGCGCTGGCCGCCACGGCCTGGCCGCGGCGCAACGTGGCGCGCATGCGGGCCAGCAGTTCGCGCGGCTCGAAAGGTTTGCCCAGGTAGTCGTCGGCGCCCATTTCCAGCCCCAGCACGCGCGAGGTGGGGTCGCCCTGGGCCGTCAGCATGATGACCGGCAAAGCCGGCCAACGCTGCTTGGCCCATTGGCACAGGGCCAGGCCGTCGTCGTCGGGCAGCATCAGGTCCAGCACCAGCACGTCCACGCGTGCTTCGGCCAGGCGCTGGGGCAGTTCGCGGCGCAGGCTGCCGCCGTCGGGCAGCGCTTCGGCGGCCACGCCGTGCTGGCCCAGGTAGTGCACCAGACCTTGGCGGATGGCGGCGTCGTCGTCCACCAGCAGGCACTTCATCACGGGCGGCGCTCCGGGTCTGGCGCGTGGGCCGATGTGGTCAGCTGCGGAACAGCCGCGAGTACTGCACCTCGTGCCGCGCCGACAAGATCGCCAGCATGGGCGCGAAGGCCTGGCGTTCCGCGGGGCCGCAGGCCAGGGCCTGGTCCACCGCGGCGGGCAGGGCTTGGGCCAGGCGGGCCAGCATGCGCTGGGCCGCGGCTTGGCCCAGGGGCACGGCCTTCATCGCGGCCTGCACCAGGTTCTCGGCCCAGCCGAAGCCGTGGGCCAGCAGGGCCTGGCGCGGGTCAGCCCCGGCCAGCGCCGCGGCCAGCGCCCAGGCCACGGGCCAGGTGGGGCCGCCGGGCAGGGCCTGGGCTTGGGCGATGCGGGCATCGCCGGCCTGTTCGCCGTTCAGCAGCCAGGCCACCAAGGAGCGGCCCATCTGTTCGGCCTGCAGGCGTTGCTCGCTGCTTTCGCGCGTCTGCAGCACCCAGTCGTTCAAGGCGGTCACGGTGGCCAGGTCGCCGGCCTGCCAAGCGGGCAGGGCCTGCGCCACCACCGGGCTTTCGGCACGCGCCATCACCAGCTGCAACTGGGCCAGCAGCCAGTCGCCGGCCTGGGTTTCGCCCTGCACCAGGCCGGCGTCCACCGCGGCTTCCAGGCCCTCGGAATAGCTGAAGCCGCCCACCGGCAGCGCCGGTGAGGCCAGCCACAGCAGGCGCAGCCAAGGGGTGTCGGTGGGGGTGGCCATGGCTTGGGGCGGTGTCAGTGGTCGTGCCCGCAGCCGGGGCCGTGCACGTGGGGCTTCGCCGGGGCCGGTGCGTGGTCGTGGTGGCCATGGTCGTGGCCACAACCCGGGCCGTGCACGTGCGGGGCCGGTGCAGCCACTACGGGGATGGCCAAGCGGCGCGCGGCTGGCGCTGCCGGCGCGTGGTCGTGGGCGTGGTGGTCGTGCGACGGGTGGCCATGGCCGCCGTGGTCGTGTCCGTGCTCGTGTGCATGGCCATGGCTGTGGCCGTGGCCCCCGGCCTGGTAGGCGCCGCCTTCGGGTTCGTAGGCCTCGTGGGCCTCGGTCACCGTCAGGTGCATGCGGCGCAGCATCTCGGCCAGCACGTGGTCGGGTTCGATCTTCAGGTGTGTGGGCGTCAACTCGATGCCCACGTGGCGGTTGCCCAGGTGGTAGGCCGCGCGCAGCAGGTCGAAGGCGCTGCCGTGTTCGGCGCAGGGCGTCACCACCATCACGGGCTGCGGCGCGGCTTGCACCCGCACCAGCGAGCCGTCTTCGGCCACCAGCACGTCCCCCCCGCGCACCAAGGTGCCACGCGGCAGGAACACGCCCAGGTGGCGGCCGGCGCTGTCGGTGGCGTCGAAGCGGCTTTTCTGGCGCGTGTCCCAGTCCAGCGACACGCTGGCGGCACGCTTGAGCAGCACGGCGGCCAGGCCCTGGCCTTGGGGGAGGAGTTTGTTGACGGTCAGCATGGCCGGGATTGTCGCCCGGGCCGGGCGGTTTCAGGCCACCGGCGTGACCGGGGCGAAGCGTGCTTGCGGTTGCCCGTTCACGGTGATGGGCTCGAAGAACATGGCATGCGGACGTACCCACAGCCCCTGTTCGCCGTACAGCGCGCGGTACAGCACCAGCGGTTCCAGGGTTTCGCTGTGGCGCACGCAGCCCAGCACCTCGTACTCGCCGCCTTTGTAGTGGCGGTAGCGGCCGGTGGGGGTGGCGGGCAGGGGGGGCAGGTCGGTGTCGTTCATGGGGCGGTGCTGGCGGACTTGCCGTGTGGAGGCTGATCGGGATAATATAACTTTCGTTATAACGCAGGTGGCCACCATGACCGCACTCAAGCTCACCCAGATCGGCAACTCCGTCGGCGTCATCCTGCCCAAGGAGATCTTGGCGCGGCTGAAGCTGGAAAAGGGCGACACGGTGTTTGTCACCGACGCGGTGAACGGGGTGACGTTGACGCCGTACGACCCCACGATGGACGAACAACTCAAGGCCGGCCGCGAGTTCATGCGCGAGTTCCGCGACACCTTCCACCAACTGGCCAAGTGAGTGGTTGGCCATGAACACGCCATGGCGATGGATAGACCAGAGAGTCTTGCTGCTGTTGCACGATGAAAGCATCGCCGAACACGGCGGTGCACCCGGCATCCGAAACCCTGGGTTGCTGGAATCGGCGATGGCCAGGCCGTTGAACCTGGCGGCCTACGGCGAACCCGACTTCGCCGACCTGGCCGCGTCCTATGGCGTGGGCTTGGCCAAGAACCACGCCTTCGTCGACGGCAACAAACGCGCGGCCTTCTTGGCCGTGGGTTTGTTCCTGGCCCTCAACGGGCACCGTCTGACGGCCAGCCAAGCCGAGGCCACGCTGGCCATGATCGACGTGGCCAGCGGCGCCTTGGACGAACCCGCCTTCGCCGCCTGGCTGCGCGCCCACACCCAGGCCCGCGCCTGAAGCCCGGCCCAACGGCCGGCCCCAGCCGCCGGCCGGGCCTTCAGAACAAAAAGTAGCGCTGCGCCATCGGCAGCACTTTGGCCGGCTCGCAGGTCAGCAGCTGGCCGTCGGCGCGCACGGTGTAGGTCTGCGGGTCGATCTCCATCTTCGGCAAGTAGGCGTTGTGCACCATGTCCTGCTTCTTGACGCTGCGGCAGTGCTGCACGGCGCTCAGGCGCTTTTTCAGCCGCAGTTCGTCGCCGATGTCGCCGCGCAGCGCCGCACCGCTGACGAAGGTCAGGCTGGTGGCCGTCATGGCGCCGCCGAAGCTGCCGAACATGGGCCGGTAGTGCACCGGCTGCGGCGTGGGGATGCTGGCGTTGGGGTCGCCCATGGCCGCGGCGGCGATGAAGCCACCCTTCAGGATGAGGCTGGGCTTCACGCCGAAGAAGGCCGGCTTCCACAGCACCAGGTCGGCCCACTTGCCCACCTCCACGCTGCCCACCTCGTGGCTGATGCCGTTGGCGATGGCCGGGTTGATGGTGTACTTGGCGATGTAGCGCTTGACGCGGGTGTTGTCGTTGCGGGCGCTGTCCCCCGGCAAGGCACCACGCTGCACCTTCATCTTGTGCGCCGTTTGCCAGGTGCGCAGGATGACCTCGCCCACGCGCCCCATGGCCTGGCTGTCGCTGCTCATCATGCTGATGGCGCCCAGGTCGTGCAGCACGTCTTCGGCGGCGATGGTCTCGCGGCGGATGCGGCTTTCTGCGAAGGCCAGGTCTTCGGCGATGGACGCGTCCAGGTGGTGGCACACCATCAGCATGTCCAGGTGCTCGTCCACGGTGTTGGCCGTGTAGGGCATGGTGGGGTTGGTGCTGCTGGGCAGGAAGTTGGCCTCGCCCACCACGCGCATGATGTCCGGCGCGTGGCCACCGCCCGCACCTTCGGTGTGGAAGGCGCACAGCGTGCGGCCCTTGGTGGCGGCGATGGTGTCTTCCACGAAGCCGCTCTCGTTGAGCGTGTCGCTGTGGATGCTGACCTGGGTGTCGGTGACTTCCGCGATGTCCAGGCAGTTGTCGATGGCGCTCGGCGTGGTGCCCCAGTCCTCGTGCAGCTTCAGGCCGATGGCACCCGCAGCGATCTGCTGGCTCAGGGCCTCGGGGCGGCTGGCGTTGCCCTTGCCCAGGAAGCCCAGGTTCATCGGGAAAGCGTCGGCCGCCATCAGCATGCGGTGCATGTTTTCAGGCCCCGGCGTGCAGGTGGTGGCGAAGGTGCCGGTGGCCGGCCCGGTGCCGCCGCCCAGCATGGTCGTCACGCCGGAGTACAGCGCTTCGTCGATCTGCTGCGGGCAGATGAAGTGGATGTGGCTGTCGATGCCGCCGGCCGTGACGATCATGCCCTCGCCGGCGATGATCTCCGTGCCCGGGCCGATGACGATGTTCACGCCCGGCTGCACGTCGGGGTTGCCGGCCTTGCCGATGTCGGCGATGCGGCAGCCCTTCACCGCGATGTCGGCCTTCACGATGCCCCAGTGGTCGACGATCAGCGCGTTGGTGATGACGAGGTCGGCCGCTTCGCCGTGGCCGGGGCCGTTGACGGCCTGGCCTTGGCCCATGCCGTCGCGGATGGTCTTGCCGCCGCCGAACTTCACTTCTTCGCCGTAACCGCCGGCTTTCAGCGTGAAGTCCTGTTCGACTTCGATCAGCAGTTCGGTGTCGGCCAGGCGCACGCGGTCGCCGACGGTGGGGCCGAAGATCTCGGCGTAGGCGCGTTTGGAGATGCTGCTCATCACAAGGGCCCTTGCACTTCGGCGCGGAAACCAAACACATGGCGGGTGCCGGCGTAGGCCACCAGCGTGACGGTGCGCTGCTGGCCGGGCTCAAACCGCACGGCCGTGCCGCTGGTGATGTGCAGGCGCATGCCCCGCGCGGCGGCGCGGTCGAAACGCAGCGCCGGGTTGGTCTCTGCGAAGTGGTAGTGCGAGCCCACCTGGATGGGGCGGTCGCCGGCGTTTTCCACCACCAGGGTCAGGGTGGGCCGGCCAGGGTTCAGCGGCAGGTCGCCGTCGTCGACGAGCAGTTCTCCGGGCGTCATGGTGCGGGCTCCGGTGGGCTTACTTGCGGCGGCCCAGCCACAGGGCGCCGGCGGCCAGCACCACCACCAGCAGCAGGCCCAGGGTGTCGCTGGCGTGCCAGTGGCTGGTGCCCGGCAGGCCGTGGCCTTCGTGGGCTTGGGCGGCGGTGGCGGCGGTCAGGGCGGTGGCGACGAGGGTGTGCAGCGTTTGCTTCATTGGTGCGTCCTGGTGGTTCATGCAATGGGCTGGTGCACGGTCACCAACTTGGTGCCGTCCGGGAAGGTGGCTTCGACCTGGATCTCCGGCACCAGCTCGGGCACGCCGTCCATCACATCGTCGCGGCTGAGCACCTGCTTGCCCTCGCTCATCAGCTGCGCCACGGTCTTGCCGTCGCGTGCGCCTTCCATCAGGGCGGCGGTGATCAGCGCCACCGCCTCGGGCACGTTGAGCTTCAGGCCACGGGCCTTGCGGCGCTCGGCCAGCAAGGCGGCGGTGAAGATCAGCAGCTTGTCTTTTTCACGCGGAGTCAGGTCCATGTTCGCTTCGCTCTCAGGTTCAGGTCAGCGCGTGCGGCCGCCAGAGGCGACCGACCACGCGGAGTCAGGTCCATGCTCGCTTTGCTCGCAGTTTCAGGTCAGCACGTGCAGCCGCGCCAGGCGGCTGAACACGCGGGATCAGGCACATGGGGAGCACCTATGCACAACAGGTGCCACCATGCTAACGCCGGTCCCCTCCCGGTCCTGCAAGAGCCGCTTGGCTTTTCTCAGGCGGCCTTCGCCGCCTGGTGCGGCAGCCCGCTGTAGCGCGCCACGTAGTCGGCGTGCGCCGGCAGCTTGGCCACGGTGCGCTCCACGTTCTGGCGGATGTTCTCCAGGAACTGGCGCAACTCGGCATCGCCCATCAGGTCCGTCACCGGGTGGTGGTGGTGTGGCGTCAGGCCCTGGCCCAGCATCACCTGGGTCCAGGAGTTTTCGGCGAACAGCTCCATCGGCGGCCTGAACACACGCGCCGTGTCGCGGAACAGGCGGATGCGGTGGGCCAGGGTCTCGGGCACGTCCATCGTGCGGCAGTGGCGCCAGTAGGCCGAGTCGTCGCGCTGGGTGACGTGGTAATGCAGGATGATGAAGTCGCGGATGTGCAGCATCTCTTCCCGCGTCTGCCGGTTGTACTCGGCCACGTCCACGGCCTGCACACCGCCGGCCGGGAACATCTGCAGCAGCCGGATGATGCCGCGCTGGATCAGGTGGATGCTGGTGCTCTCCAGCGGCTCCAGGAAGCCGCTGCTCAGGCCCAGGGCCACGCAGTTCTTGGCCCAGGCCACGTCGCGCTGGCCGGGCGTGAACTTCAGCACCCGCGGCGTGGTCAGCACCTCACCTTGCACGTTATTGAGCAGGGCTTGTTGGGCCGAGGTCTCGTCCACGTGCCGGCTGCTGAACACCAGGCCGTTGCCCACGCGGCTTTGCAGCGGAATGCGCCACTGCCAGCCCCAGGGGTGGGCGATGCTGCGTGTGTAGGGCACGGCCGGGCCCACCGAGGCCGTTTGCACGGCCACGGCGCTGTCGTTCAGCAGCCAGTGCGACCAGTCCTCGTAGCCCACGCCCAGGGTCTGGCCCAGCAGCAGGGCGCGGAAGCCGGTGCAGTCCAGGAACAGGTCGCCTTCCAGCCGCTGGCCGTCTTTCAGCCGCAGCGCGGTGATGTCGCCGCTGTGCGGGTGCGTCTGCACCTCGGCGATCTGCCCTTCCACGCGGCGCACGCCGTGTTGTTCGCTCAAACCGCGCAGGAACTTGGCATAGGCCGTGGCGTTCAGGTGAAAGGCGTAGTTCATGCCGTTGCGCGGCAAGTGGGCGAAGCGGCTCTCTTCGGCGGCGCGCAGTTCCAGGCAGTACTGGCCGTAGTCGCCGGCCAGGCCGCGTTCGCGGCCGGCCAGCCAGAAGTGCTGGAAGCCGGCGGTCCAGTGGTCCTGGCCGGTGGTACCGAAGCTGTGGATGTAGTCCTGCCCCACGTCGCGCCAGCCTTCGAAGCGGATGCCCAGCTTGAAGGTGGCCTGCGTGGCGGCCATGAAGGCTTGTTCGTTGATGCCGCACAGCTGGTGGAAGGTCAGCAGCGTGGGGATGGTGGCCTCGCCCACGCCCACGGTGCCGATCTCGTCGGACTCCACCAGCGTGATGTCCAGCACCCCGCCCAGCGTTTTCGACAGGCAGGCCGCGGCCATCCAGCCGGCCGTGCCACCACCGGCGATGACCACGCGGCGCACCGCGCGGGGGGCGTTGTTCACAGTGTCTGCAGGGGTGTTCATGGGGCGGGTCTCAGCGGTGCAGTCGTTTCAGCAGTCGGGCACGCAGCACGGCCGTGCTGTGGGCCGTCATCGGGGCCAGCGAGCCCTGGGCGGCGGCGGGGATGTGGGCGCTGGTCTGCGCGTCGGCGTCGAACACGTAGTGCTGGAACAGGCCCTGCCAGGCGCGGCGCTGTTCGGCGGGCAGGTCGCGCACCGTCATCAGCGCCAGCATCAGCGCGGCCATGGGCGAGTCCAGGTGCGCCGGCGTGCGCCGCCACCAGTAGTTCACCAGCACGTTGAAGGGGTCCAGCGCTTCCACGTGGTGCCACCACAGGCTGGGGATGAACAGCGCATCGCCCGGGCCCAGCTCGGCCACCAGGGCGTGTTCCAGCGCCTGCGCAAAACGCGGGAAGCGCTGCAGGTCTGGCGCGTAGAAGTCCACCAGGCTGATGGCCTGGCCGGCGGGCGTCAGGTCCAGCGGGCCCACGTACAGGTTGGGCAGTTGCTCCGGCGGGAACAGCGTGAAGCGCCGGTGGCCGGCCACCACGCAAGCGATGTTGTCCGGCAGGTCGAAGTGCGCGGCGATGCGCGTGCGGTTGCCCAGCCACACGCTGACCAGCGGGTCCACGGCGGCGGCGCTGCCGGGTTCGACCAGGGCCTGGAAGCCCAGGTCGTTGTGCGCGCGGAAGCCCGGCAGGCACGTGTCCACCGTCGTGCTGCCCACGTACAAGGCCGGTGGCGCGGGTTCCGCCAGCAGGTTCATCAGCGCCTGCAGCACCTGGTCCAGCGCGCCGGTCTGGCGTTCGAAGTTGAAGCCTTGCAGGCTGTCGTTGTAGAAAAACCGCCCCTGGATGGCCGGTGGCCCCAGCAGGATGCCGACCGAAGCCCCTTGCCAACAGCCCTGCAGGTAGGCCGCGGCGTCCTGCGGCGAACGTGTGGCGGCCTGAACGGCCGGCCAGTCGTGCACCAGGCCGCGCAGCAGCAGCGGCCGCGTGGACAGCAGCACCTCGCGCGGCAGGGCCTGCGGGTCCAGGCCTTCCAGCACCTCGGGCGGTGGCAGGGTGGGCGGCACCGTGTGTGGCCTCAGAACGAGAACGGCAGCGGCTGCGTCAGCCGCCGGTTCTGGCGTTCGATGAGGTCGCGGAAGCGTCCCACCGAGGCCAGCACCATGTAGGCCGCCTCCAGGTGGCCTTCGGCGTGCAGCGCGGCCACGGCGGGGCCGGGCAGGGCGGCCAGGCGCTCTTCGTCCACCGTGTAGTAACCGGCCAGGCGGCGCTGCGAGCCGTCGTTCAGCTCCACGTCCAGCACAAAACTTTCCAGCAGTTCGTGGGCCAGCAGGGCTTGCACAAAGGCCGGCGTGGCCTGCAGCCCTTCGTGCAGCATCAGCAGCTGCTGGCTGATGTGTTCCAGGTAGGGCGACTGGCCGCCGTGGGCGTCGAACAGCGGTTCGCCCTGGTCCAGGCTCAGGCGCGGGCTGTCCAGGTCGATGTGCAGCATCAGGCTTTCACCGTCAGGACCGCTGCGGCCGATCATGAAAGGCTGGCGCTGCACCGACAGCGGCAGGCAGTGGCTGTCCCAGCCCTGTTCGCTGGCGAACAGGTTCTCGCCTTCGGCCAGGCCGAACAGCACCATCGGCTGGAAGCTGGCCACGCCGCCTTCGTCGCTGCGCTGGAAGACGATGGGGTAGTGCGCCTGCAACGCGCGGAACTCGGCCGGGCAGACCAGGGCCGAGACGGCGTCGTCGCCCCAGGCGGTGCCGCGGGTGGTGACCACGCGCAGCAAGGCGTGGTCCACCGGGTTCAACAAGACAGATCGGGTCATGGTGGGGTGTGCACGGCCCGGGGCAGGCCGTGTTGTTGGATGTGTTGGAGCAGGGCGCGGTGCGTGGGCAGCGCCGCGGCCATGCGGCGGCCCAGCGTGGCGGTGTCGTGCAGCAGCCGCTTGGCGGCGGCGCTGTCGTGGCGGCGGGCCAGGCCGGCTGGGTGCACCGGCGTGGGCCAGCCCATGCCGTACAGCACGTACTGGTAGCTGGCGGCGGGAAAGACTTCTTCCACGCGGTGCAGGTCGTGCCGGTAGGGCGCACGGTGGCGCCACAGCGGCAGCAGCTCGGCCAGGCTGTCGGGCACGCTGGCGGGGTCGCGGTGGTCGCTCCAGTAGGTGGTGTCGCTGCGCTCGCTCAGCAGGTAATGCAGCTTCAGGAAGTCGATCACGCGCGCCCAGCGGTAGCCGAAAGCGTCGTTGAAGCGGCGTGCCACGGCCGGCAGTTCGGCGCGCGTGGCGGGCAGCTCGTCGCTGAGCATGGCGGCCGACATTTCCACCAGGGCCAGGGCCGAGGCCTCCAGCGGTTCGATGAAACCCGAGGCCAAGCCCACGGCCACGCAGTTGTGCTGCCAGAAGCGCGCGCGGTAGCCGGGCGTGAAACGGATGCGCCGCGCCGCGGGCAGGTCCGTGGGCCCGCCGCTGGCGGCGATGTGGCGGCGCAGCGCGGCTTCCACCGCGTGGTCGCTGGCGTGGGCGGTTGAATAAACATGGCCCATGCCGCGGCGTGTGGGCAGGCCGATGTCCCAGGTCCAGCCCCAGGGCTGGGCCGTGGCGATGGTCTGCGTCGCCACGGGGGCTTCGGGCGTGGCGTAAGGCACCTGCAGGGCCAGGGCCGCGTCGTTGAACAGCACGTGCTGCTGCGACAGGAAGGGCACAGCGTAATGCTGGCCCAGCAAGCGCGCTGCCAGGCCCGAGCAGTCCACGAACAGGTCGGCCGCCAGCGGGCCGTGCTGGGCCGTTTGCAGCGCGGCGATGTCGCCGTTGTCGTGCGACAGCACGGCCTGCACGTCGGCCAGCACGTGCCGCACGCCCAGGTGCTCGGTGGCGTGCCGTTGCAGCAGCTGGCCGAACTGGCCGGCGTCGAAGTGGTAGCCGTAGTTGGCCACGGCCGCGAATTCTGGCGTGGCCGCTTGTTTGGGCGCCAGGCCCGCCGCGCACAGCCGGGGCTGCACACACACCAGGTCGGCGAAAGCCTGGCCGGTGCCGGCTTCTTGCCAGGCGCGGACCAGGTCCACGTCGCCAAAACCGGCGGGCAGCGTGAAGGGGTGGTGGTAGTGGTCGCCGGCCTCGCCGGTGCGCCAGCCGTCGAAACGCGAGCCCTGCTTGAAAGCCGCCGAGCAGTGGCGCACCAGGTCGGTTTCCGACAGACCGATGCGCCGCAGCGTGTCACGCATGCTGGGCCAGGTGCCTTCGCCCACGCCGATGGGCGGCGTGCCGGGTGATTCCACCAAGGTCACGCGCAGGCCATCCGGCGCATGGGCGCGGTGCTCAGCCGCCAGCAGCGCGGCCGTCAACCAGCCGGCCGAACCACCCCCCAGCACCAGCACGTGGCGGATGGCGCCCGCCGCGTGGGCGGCGGCTTCGGTGGTGGTAGGCAGGGGTGGCGTGGTGGACATGGTGGGCAGGCCCGCCATCATCGCCAAGGCCAGGCCAGGCGTGCAGCGGGCAGACCAGTAAAGAACAACCCGGCGGTGCTGTGGGCGCCGCCGGGTTGGCTGGGTGGAACCGGCTTGGTGGGCCGGGTCCGTGGCCCCGCCGGACGCGCCGGCAGGGGCTGGCGGGTGCGCCGGCCTCAGAAGCTGTAGCGCGCACCCAGCATGTAGCGCCGGCCGGTCTGCGTGACGGCGATCACCTCTTCCTTGGTGCGGCCATGCAGGCGCTGCACCGCGTCGTTGGCGTTGATGACCTCGGCCTGTAGCGACAGGTTCTTGCCCAGCTTCAGGCCGAAGCTCAGGTCCATCTGCGCGTAGGGCTCGGTGTACACCGGGTTGGGCGTGCCGCTGCCGTCGAAACGGCCGGTCAGGAACTTGCCCCGCCAGTTGTAGGCCACGCGCACATGGCCGTGGTCGTTTTCGTAGAAGCCCACCAGGTTGGCCGAGTTGCCCAGGCCTTCCAGCGCGAACTGCTCGCCCAACAGCGCGTTGTCGTACTTCAGGCCCGACGTGACGTAGGTGTAGTTCGCGCCGAAGCCAAAGCCCGTGCCTGCGAACTGGTGCTGGATGTTGATTTCCAGGCCGTGCAGGCTGGCCTTCTTCTGGTTGGCCGGCACCGTGATGGCGAAGTTCGCGATGGGGTCGCCCGGCTGGCCCACGATGGTGCCGGTGGCATTGCCCAGGCTGTCGGTGCCCGTCTTCGTCACACCCTTGCTGCCGCTGTAGGTGTTCAGGATGTAGTTGCGGATGCACACCGTGTCGGCGCCCGTGCAGCCCTTGGCGATGGCCTCCTGGTACAGCGCGCCGCCGACCGGGGTGGTCAGGTTGAACGGCGTGCCGTTCTTGGTGGTGGTGCCCACGTAGTTGTCGATGTTCTTCCTGAAGAAGCCCAGCGCCACGTAGCTGCTCTTGGCGTAGTACCACTCACCCGACAGGTCGAAGTTCTTGCTCTTCAGCGGCTTCAGGCCGGGGTCGCCTTCGGCGCCGGTGCCGCCGTTGACGCGCGCGCCTTGGTTCAGCGTTTGCCCGCCTTGGATGTCACCCCAACCCGGGCGGCCCAGCGTCACGCTGTAGCCTGCGCGCAGCTTGATGTCCTTGGTCAGCTCGGCATCGACGTCAAAGCTGGGCAGCAGGTATTTGTAGCTGCCCTTCAGCTCGGTGAAGCCCGGAGCGCCGAACAGCACCGACAACTCGTTGGCCGAACCCCAGGAGATGCCGGTGGCCGTGGGCACCAGGGCGCTGGAGGTCACGTCGGTCTTCTCGTAGCGCAGGCCGAAAGCGCCGCCCATGGGCACGAAGAAGGTCCAGTCCAGGTTGTACTGGCCGTACAGGCTGGTGGTTTCTTCCTTGGTGCGGCGGTCGGTGGTGAAGTTGTTCGAGGCCTGGTACAGCTCGGGCTTGCCCGAGGCCTTGGCCGCCGCGGCACGCAGGGTCTCGAAGTCCCAGGTGTACCACTGGTTGAACAGCGCCGGGTTGTTGCTGCCGTCGATGCGGCTGAAGTACTTGGCCACCGTGTCGGCCTTGAAGGCGCTGTCCGGGTAGTCGGCCGCTGTGCCGACGCCACCCCAGGTGTCGCTCTGCACGTTGGCGTAGGCGGTGCGGTTGTTGGCCTTGGTCAGGCTGAGGCCGAAGTCCACCGAGTGGCCGTTGTCGAACAGCAGCTTGCCCTTGGCCTGCGTCTGGTCGATGCTGGCCTTCATGTAGCTGTTGCGGAACGACGAACCGGTGACCATCTGCTTGGCCGCGTCGATGGTGGAACCCGCGATGCTCAGCACCGGGAAGTCCTGCGTGAAGTCCACCGTGGTGTCGCCGCGGTTGAAGCTGGCCGTGCCCAACACGGCGTTGGTGCCGTAGGGGCTGTCGGCGCCGCTTTCGGCGGTGGAGCTGTGGGTGTCCAGCTCGAAGGACAGGCGGTCGCTGGCCTTCCAGGCCAGGTTGAAGCCGGTGCTCTTGTTCTGCGTCTTCACGCCGAACATGGCGCCGCCCATGGCGATGTCGGCGTTCGCGCCACTGATGATCTCGGTGTAGACCTTGGGCGCGGCCACCGGGCCGTCGGTCCAGCTGCTGCTGGACGGGCCGAAGTTGAACCAGGCCGACAGGTCGTTGCGCTTGGTGTGGACCTTGTTTTCGCTGAAGGTGTAGTCCAGCGTCGCGGTGATGGCCTTGGTGGGCGCGTACTGCAGTGTCAGCTGGCCGTTGGTGCGCTCGCGCTGGATGCCGTTGGTGCTGTAGTTGATGTTCTGCGGCACCGAGTAGACGTCGGTGGCGTCGGGGCGGTTGGTGATGCGCTCCGAGCCCGGTTGGCCGGCCTGCGGGATGGTGCCCCAGTTGTTCTCGTCGCCCTTGAAGGTGCGCCAGCCGTTGCCCACCGAGGCCTGGTTGTAGCCGGCGCTGCGCTTTTGGTAGCTGCCGGTCAGCGCGATGCCGAAGGTGCGGTCGGCGAAGGTGTCGCTGTAGATGCCCGAGACTTCCGGCGTGGTGGTGTTGCCTTGCAGGCTGGTGGGCAGGCGGCTGTTGGACTGGTCGTTCACCAGCTTGGCGCCCAGGCTGGCGATGCGCTCGGGGTTGGCCAGCGGCCGTGCGGTCTTGATGTTGATGGTGGCGCCGATGCCGCCCGTGGGCGCGCTGGCGCGCGAGGTCTTGAAGACCTCCAGCGCCGAGATCGATTCCGCCGCCAGGTTGGCGAAGTCAAAAGCGCGCGAGTTCGACGGGCCGGTGTCGGAGATGGTGCTGGCCGGCATCTGGCGGCCATTCAGCAGCACCAGGTTGAAGTCGGGGCCCACGCCACGCACGGTGATGCGCGAGCCCTCGCCGGCGTTGCGGTCGATGGCCACACCGCTGATGCGCTGCATGGCCTCGGCCAGGTTGGCGTCGGGGAACTTGCCGATGTCTTCGGCCACGATGCCGTCGACCACGCCCGTGGCGTCGCGCTTGAGGTCGCGCGACGAGTCCAGGCTGCGGCGGATGCCCTTCACCGTGATGATGGGCGCGTTCAGTTCACTGGCCAGGGCGCCGCCAGGGGCGAAACCCACGGCGCGGTCCTGGGCCTGCGCGGTCGGCAGGGCCGACAAAGCCAGCAGCGCACAGGCCGCGGCCACCGGGTGGACGCGCAGCACTGGCGCGGCAGACCGCTGTGTTCGGGGGGTGTGGGGGGCGTGGTTCATTCGTCTCCTTTTCAGGCCGTGTGGGACGCGGCGGTGGCGTGCGGTGGCCGGCACGGGGGTGCCGGGGCTGGACCCGCGGGTCCCCCCGGCGTTGTGGTTGAAATCCGTCTGAAAGCGCTTTCATTCTGACCCTGCCGGGGCCCAGGTCAACACCTTAGAAACCCTGAATGGGGCGTTCGTGCACCGTCACGGGGCGGGCAGGCACGAAGCCTGCTACCGGTCAGGGGCATGTGTTCGGCCCCTTGCTCCCCATGAAAACCGGCCCCTTGACCGCCGGTGAAGCGCCCCCGGCGCCACGCCAGCGCGTGCTGCCCACCCGGCGCGACTACAACCGGTGGGTCGCCCATGAAACGATGGAGGACTACGCGCTGCGCTTCACGCCGCGCGCCTTCCGCCGCTGGAGCGCGGCGCGCGTGGCCAACACCGCCTTCGGCGCGGCCAGCTTCCTCATCCTGGAAGCCGTGGGTGCCACGCTGCTGGTGCAGCACGGCTTCTTGAACGCGGCGCTGGCCATCCTGGCCACCGGCGTGGTGATCTTCCTGGCCGGGTGGCCCATCAGCCTGTACGCCGCACGCCACGGCGTGGACATGGACCTGCTGACGCGCGGCGCGGGCTTTGGCTACATCGGCAGCACGGTCACCAGCCTCATCTACGCCAGCTTCACCTTCATATTCTTCGCGTTGGAGGCCGCCGTGATGGCCTACGCGCTGGAGCTGGCCTTCGACATCCCGCCGGCCTGGGGCTACCTGCTGTGCGCGCTGTTGGTGATTCCGCTGGTCACCCACGGCGTCACGGCCATCAGCCGGTTGCAGGTGTGGACGCAGCCGCTGTGGCTGTTCATGCTGGTGCTGCCCTACATCTATGTGTTCAAGCACAACCCCGGCCTGCTGGACGGGCTGATGGCCTACGGCGGCGCCAGCGCCGCGGAAGGTGCAGGCGCACAGTTCAACCTGCTGGCCTTCGGCACCGCCACCACGGTGGGCATTGCGCTGATCACGCAGATGGGCGAGCAGGTGGACTACCTGCGTTTCATGCCGGAACCCGAAGGCGGCGCCCAGGCCACCCGCGCGGCGCGCTGGCGCTGGAAATGTGCGGTGTTGGTGGGCGGGCCGGGCTGGGTGCTGCCGGGCGTGCTGAAGATGCTGGGCGGCATGCTGCTGGCTTACCTGGCCATCCAGCACATGGTGCCGCTGGACCGCGCCGTGGACCCCAACCAGATGTACCTGGCGGCCTACGAAACGGTGTTCAGCGACTACGGCTGGGCCGTGGCGGCCACCGCGCTGTTTGTGGTGGTTTCGCAGCTGAAGATCAACGTCACCAACGCCTATGCCGGCTCCCTGGCCTGGAGCAACTTCTTCTCGCGCCTGACACACGCCCACCCCGGTCGTGTGGTGTGGATGGTGTTCAACACCGCCATCGCCCTGGTGCTGATGGAGATGAACGTGTTCTCCGCCCTCAGCCACGTGCTGGGCCTGTACGCCAACGTCGCCATCGCCTGGATGATGGCCGTGGTGGCCGACCTGGTGGTGAACAAGCCGCTGGGCCTGAGCCCGCCGGGCATCGAGTTCCGCCGCGCTTACCTGTACGACGTGAACCCCGTGGGCGTGGGCGCCATGGGCATCGCCTCGGCGCTGAGCGTGGCCGCACACCTGGGGGCGTTCGGGCCGCTGGCGCAGGCGTTTTCAGCGCTCATCGCGCTGGTCACGGCTTTCGTGGCCGCGCCCTTGATCGCCTGGTGGACCCGCGGGCGCTTCTACATCGCCCGCCCGGTGCAGCCGCTGTTCCCGGTGCCCGTGGTGGCCGCGCCCACCGCCGCGCTGGCTGCAGAAGACGCGGGCCGCTACCCCCGACTGAGGGCCCGCTGCAGCATCTGCGAAGGCGAGTTCGAAGGTGAAGACATGGCCGGCTGCCCGGCCTATGGCGGCCCCATCTGCAGCCTGTGCTGCACGCTGGACGCCCGCTGCGGCGACCAGTGCAAACCGCAGGCCACGCTGGGCGCGCAGTGGCGCGTGCTGCTGCAGCGCCTGTTGCCTGCGCGCATGGCGCCACAGCTGGAAGCCGGCCTGGCCGACTACCTGCTGCTGATGGCCGCCATCACCCCGGCCCTGGGCCTGGCGTTGGGGGGTGCCGCGGTGCTGGCACGCCGTGCCTTGGGCGAGCAGGCGGCGTTGTACGAACCCACGCTGGGCCAGGCTTTTGTCAGCGCCTTCCTGGCGCTGTGGATCGTGGCCGGCATCGTGGCTTGGTGGCTGGTGTTGGCCCACCGCAGCCGCAGCGCCGCGCAAGAAGAAACACGCCGGCAAACCGAAGCCCTGCAGCGTGAAGTGGCCTCGCACGCGCGCACCGACGCCGCGCTGCAGGCCGCCACGCTGGAAGCCGAACGTGCCCGCGAAGAAGCCGAAAAAGCCCGCGCCCTGGCCGAAGGCGCCAACCAGGCCAAGACACGCTACATCACCACCATCAGCCATGAACTGCGCACACCGCTGAACAGCATCCTGGGCTATGCGCAGCTGCTGGAAGAAGACGAGGCCATGCCGGCGCACCGCCGCCAGGCCGTCAGCGTCATCCGCCGCGGGGGCGACCATTTGCTGAGCCTGATCGAAGGCACGCTGGACATCGCGCGCATCGAAGGTGGCAAGCTGGCGCTGAACGTGCGGCCCATGCGTTTTGCCGATGGGCTGGCGGAAATCGCCCACCTGTTCGAACTGCAGGCCGCCGGGCGTGGCCTGCAGTTCAGCTTCGAGGTGGAAGGCCATTTGCCGGCGGTGGTGCGGGCCGATGAAAAGCGGCTGCGGCAGATCCTCATCAACCTGCTGGGCAACGCGCTGAAGTTCACCGCGGCCGGCCGCGTGGCGCTGCGCGTGCGCTACCAGCGCGAGATGGCGCGGTTCGAGATCGCCGACACCGGGCCGGGCATGGGCGAAGAAGAGCTCAGCCGCGTGTTCGAGCCCTTCGAGCGTGGGCGCGCGGCCACCGGCATGAGCGTGGGCAGCACCGGCCTGGGCCTGACCATCGCGCGCATGCTGACGGCCTTGATGGGTGGCGAGCTCACCGTGGCCAGCACGCCGGGCGTGGGCACCACCTTCACCGTGCGCTTGTTCCTGCCTGAGGCCCGTGACGCCTGGCCGGCCGCGGCGCAGGCCCAGCGCCGCACCGGCTACAGCGGCCCGCGCCGCCGCGTGCTGGTGGTGGACAACGAAGAACCCGACCGCCGCCTGCTGGCCGACCTGTTGCAGCCGCTGGGCTTCCAGGTGCACAGCGCGGCCAGCGGTGAAGAAGCGCGGGCCCAGCTGGGCCCGGCCGCGGCCGGGCCCACGCCGGCCTACGACGCCGTGGACATGGCCCTGGCCATGCCCGGCATCGACGGCTGGGCCACCATCGCCGCGTTGCGCGCCGCCGGCCACACCATGCC